>NZ_JBWLKM010000059.1:0-57296 GCF_059026085.1 Streptomyces sp. a15
GAAACCCTGCTCGGACGCCCGCCGAAGACCGTGCGGTGGGCGCTGGAGAACCATCCGCGCATCCGAAAGCTGGCGGCTGCCTGAACCGCTGAGCAGTGCAGAGAAGACCAATGTGAGCGGTGGTCCTGGCGGAGGCGCGCGCCACAGTGCCCGAGGATGACCAAGGAGACAGAGTCTGGGTTGAGTCTCAGCCTTGCCCTGGACAGTGGGAGAGGCCGGGGCTCAACTCGCGCGTGAGTCGGGCGAGATAGGCGTCCAGGGGCTGGATGGGTTCCGGGAGGGCTTCCCGGAAGTTCCACCAGTGGATGGCCTCGATCTCCTCGTTGGCCCGGAAGTCCCGCGTATGCGTGGTGCGGCCCGCGAACAGGGCCGCGTACTCGGCGCGTTGGTCGGGCCGGAGTACGAAGCACGCGTAGCCCATGAACCGCAGTGGCCCGTCGGGCTCCTGACCGCTTTCCTCCAGCAACTCGCGTGCGGCGGCCTGACGCGGGGATTCGCCCTCTTCTATTCGACCACCGGGCAGTTCCCAGCTCTGGCGGAAGCGATCAAACACCATGAGGACACGGTCGGCGTGCCAGACGGCGACCAGCGCCGCCGGCAGCGGCGCGTCAGAGGGTGGCGCTGCCTCGGCTCCGCGTGTGAACGAAACCAAGGAGTTGCCTCGATCGTCAACCACGAGCGGTCGGGCTTCAGGGCGTGGCACCTCACTACGATTCCCAGTCCCTCTCCGCGTAATCGCTCCGACCATGACGGACGTGCGGGATGTCGGCCGACCCGGGATCGGTTCCGAACTACTTCTGCCAGGACAGAACGCTCTTACGGCGGCGACCGCCTCAGCGGACGATCCGGTAGCGGTGTTCGGGGCGGCCGGTGGCCCCGTAACGGAGTTCGAGCCGGACCATACCCTCCCGTACGAGGTAGGAGAGGTACCGCTGGGCCGTGGGGCGGGAGACACCGGTGAGTTCGGCGGCATCGGCGGCCGACAGGGCGTCCTGTGCGGAGCGGAGGGTCTGGTGCAGCAGGGCGAGGGTCGGCGCGGAGTGTCCCTTGGCCGGGATACGGGGGACGGCGGGCGGCCGGGCGGCGCTGAACAGGGCGTCCACATCGGCCTGATCGGTCTCGGTCACATGGCCGAGAACGTCCATACGGTGCTGGAGTTCCTGGTAGGCCATGAGCCGCTTGGCCAGGTCACCGGAGCGGAAGGGTTTGACCACGTATCCCACGGCGCCGAGCTTCATGGCGATCCGCACCGAAGTGATGTCCCGGTCGGCGGTGATCATGAGGGCATCGGGGCGGGCGCCGCCCTCGTCCCCGCTGAGCTGCCGCAGCACGTCGAGTCCGCTGCCGTCCGGCAGGAAGATGTCGAGCAGCAGCAGATCGGGATGGAGCGTGTGCACAGCCTCCAGCGCCTGGGCCACCGTGGCCGCTTCGCCGACCACCTCGTAGCCCTCGACGCGGGACACGTAGTCGCAGTGAATGTGGCTCACCCGGAAGTCGTCATCCACCACCAGCGTCCGGATCACCATCGATCGCCTCCCTCGGCACCGGCCGACAGCGACGGAGCCGTCGTGAACAGTGCGCCCTGCGGCACGGGCGCCGTGTCGGGCAACGGCAGTACCACGGTGAAGACCGCGCCCGCCCCCTCGCTGACCGTGATGGTGCCGCCGTGCCGCTGCACCAGCCGGTGGACGAGGGCAAGACCCAGGCCGCGCCGGGCAGTGCCCCGGTCGGGCCGGGTCGACCAGCCGTCCTCGAAGATCGCCTGGGCGACGCCCGGTGGGATTCCCGGACCGGTGTCCGCCACCCGCACGGTCACCTCGTCGATGCCCTCGACCAGCGCGAGCCGCACCTCGCGGCCGCCCGCCGGGGGCGGTCCGACGGCCGTCGCGTCGATCGCGTTGTCGAGCAGGTTGCCGACGATGGTCAGAAGCCGGCGCAGGTGCGGCGGGTCCTGGCCGAGCGCGGAATCGTCGCTGAGCACGATCCGCACCCCGCTCTCGGCGGCCACCGTGGTCTTGGCCACGATCAGCCCGACGACCAGCGGGTTGCCGACCCGCCGGCGTACGGACTCGGTCAGCGCCTGCTCGGCGCCCGCGGAATCGACGGCGAACTCGTAGGCGGCGTCGTGGTCGCCGATGTCCAGCAGCCCGGCCACGGTGTGCATGCGGTTGGTGAACTCGTGCTGCTGGGCCCGCAGAGCGTTGGTCAGCCCGCGCACCGAGTCCAGTTCGCGCAGCAGCCCGATCAGCTCGGTGCGGTCCCGGACGGTGACCACTGCACCCAGTTCACGGCCGTGCAGAGCCACCGGCATCCGGTTGACGACCAAGCAGTGGTCGTCGGTCAGCACGCTGACGTCGGTACCGGTGAGAGTGCCGTCCAGGGCGCGGCGCAGCCGTCCGTCCGGCAGTACGTCCTCGAGTTTGCTGCCGACCGCCGTGCCGAGACCGAGCAGGTGCCGGGCCTCGTCGTTGACCACTGTGATCCGGCCGTCGGGGTCGAAGGCGATGACGCCTTCGCGGATGCCGTGGAGCATCGCCTCGCGGTCCTGGAGCAGCCCGGCGATCTCCTCCAGTTCCAGCCCGAAGGTCGACCGCTTCAGCCGTCTGGCCAGCAGGAACGCGGCCGCCGAGCCGAGTGCGGTGGCGATCGCGGCGTACAGGGCGAAGGTGGGCAACTGGCGCCACAGCTCGCCGAGTACATCGTGCTCGGGGATGCCCGCCGACACCTCGCCGACCAGCGCACCTGTGGGCCCGTACAGCGGGGCCTGACCGTTGGCGGACTGCCCGGTCGCGCCGTGGTCGATGCCGACGTGCGTGCGGCCGTCCCGTGCCGCGACGGGGTCGCTCACCGGTTTGCCGATCAGCGCCGGGATGGGGTGCGAGTGGCGGATGCCGCGCGCATCGGTCACGACCACGTATGACGCCCCGGACGCCTTCCGGATCCGTTCGGCGACGGTCTGCACCACGTCGCCGCCACCGCCGTACTCCATGGCCTGCTGGATCTGCGGCTCGGCGGCCGTGGTCTGCGCGATGGCCAGCGCCCGTTCCTCGTAGGCGCGGTCCAGTTCGGCCCGCTGCGCGACGGCGAACAGTACGAAGCCGATGACGCCGGTGAGCGCGAGGATGACCAGCTGGTTGGCCAGGATCCGCGCGGAGAGTCTCCCGTTCCCGCCGCGGCCGATCCGGATACGGATGAGTTTCACAGGCGCAGTCGCCCCTGTCATACGTCGTGCCGGGCGCGGCCCCTGCGCCGTACCCGTGGTGGCGTGATTGTGCCTGCCTGCGGACATTCTGCCCACCCCCGGCCGACTGAGCAGAACGCACAAAACCAGATTCAACGTGGGAAACCCGCGCAACGTACGGAAGTCTCGCCCCGCCCCGGACCGCGACCTACCTTCTCGTCACCCGCCGGAAACACCGGCGCAACGCACTTTTCCGACACCTCCGAAGGCGGTGCGATGCAGTGACCCCATCAGCGACCGGTACGGCTCCGGCGATCGAGCTGCGCCAGGCGACCAAGCGGTTCCGCACCCCGTCAGGCGGTGTCTACACCGCCCTGCGCGACCTCGACATGACCGTGGCCCCCGGCGAGTTCTGCGCGGTGGTCGGACCGACCGGATGCGGCAAGTCCACCACGCTCTCGCTGATCTCCGGCCTGGAGCCGGCGAGCGCGGGTCAGACCCTCATCCACGGCGAGGCGGTCAGCGGAATCGACCCCCGGGTGGGCTTCATGTTCCAGACCGACGCGGTCTTCCCGTGGAAGTCGGTGCTGGACAACGTGGCCGCCGGTCCGCAGTTCCGCGGCACGTCGAAGAAGGAGGCCGTCGCCAAGGCGCGTGACTGGCTGCGCCGGGTCGGTCTGTCCGGCTTCGAGGACCGGCTGCCGCACCAGCTGTCCGGCGGTATGCGCAAGCGGGTGGCGCTGGCCCAGACACTGATCAACGAGCCCGAGATCCTGCTCATGGACGAGCCCTTCTCCGCACTGGACGTCCAGACCCGGCAGATCGTCCAGGACGAACTGCTGTCCCTGTGGGAGCTGACCCGCCCGGCCGTCGTCTTCGTCACCCACGACCTGGAGGAGGCCATCGCGCTCGCCGACAAGGTGGTCGTCCTCACCGTCGGTCCCGGCACGGTCAAGGACACCTTTCCCGTCGACCTGCCACGCCCCCGCCAGGTCCAGGAGATCCGCTTCGACCCGCACTTCATCGAGATCTACGAACAGATCTGGGAGACCCTCCGCGACGAGGTCACCCTCGCCTACGCCCGCACGGCCGGCGCCACCGCCACCCCCGCCTCGGTCTAGGAGACCCACGATGACCGAACTGCTCTCCGGCCCCGCCAAGACATCCTCGTCACCCGGCCTCGACGAGGCCACGCTCATCCGCAGCACCCGAGCCCGCGCGCGCCGCCACCGGTTCCTCATCCTCCTCGCCCAGATCGCACTGATCGTGGTCGTCCTCGGTGGCTGGCAGCTCGGCGCCTCCAGCGGCTCGCTCGACAAGTTCACCTACGGCTCGCCCGACGGGGTCGTGACGCAGCTGAAGACCTGGTTCACCGACGGCACCTCGCTCGGCTCCATCTGGCACAACATCGGCGTCACTATGCAGGAGACCGTCCTCGGCTTCCTCATCGGCGTGGGCAGCGGAGTCGTGCTCGGCATCGCTCTGGGCCGGATCCGGGTGCTGGCGGACGTGATGGCGCCGTTCATCAAGGCGGCCAACTCCATCCCGCGCATCGTGCTCGGGTCCATGTTCATCATCTGGTTCGGCCTCGGCCCCTCCGGCAAAGTCGCCCTCGCCGTGGTGCTGGTGTTCTTCTCGGTCTTCTTCAACGCCTTCCAGGGCACCCGCGAGGTCGACCGCAACCTGATCGCCAACGCCCGCATCCTCGGCGCCTCCGAATGGCGGGTGACCTCCCAGGTCGTCCTGCCCTCGGCGATGACCTGGATCGTCGCCTCGCTCCACTCCGCCTTCGGCTTCGCACTCATCGGCGCCATTGTCGGCGAGATGCTCGGCGCCCAGGCCGGCCTCGGCCAGCTGATCTCCCAGGCCCAGGGCAACTTCAACGCCAACGGCGTCTACGCCGGAACCCTGATCATCGCCGTGCTCGCCCTGATCGCCGAGTACGTGGTGACCCGCTTCGAGAAGCGCGTACTGCGCTGGCGGCCCACCCAACTGGCCACCGACGGTGCCCTGTAATCCCCTCCCACGCCCCCGCCACGCCTTGTCCCGCACCCGTAAAGGAGACCAGCGATGAAGCTGGCCAAGAAGACCCTGCTGTCCGTCGCCGCCTGCGCGGCCCTTTCCCTCACCCTCTCCGCCTGCGGCGGCTCAGGTGGCTCCAGCACCCAGTCCGTCGCCAAGAACTCCGGCGGAACGCCCACCGTGAGAATCATGGTCGGCGGCCTGGACAAGCAGATCTACCTGCCGGTGATGCTCGCCCAGCAGCTCGGCTACTACAAGGCCCAGGGCCTCAACGTGAAGCTCTCCGACGAACCCGCAGGCGTCGAGGCCGAGACCGCCATGATCTCCGGCCAGGTCGACGCGGTGGTCGGCTTCTACGACCACAACATCGACCTGCAGTCCAAGGGCAAGTCCACCGAATCCGTGGTCCAGTTGCTCCAGGCCCCCGGCGAGGTCGAGATGGTGCGCAGCGACGAGGCCGGCAGCATCAAGGGCCCGGCCGACTTCGTCGGCAAGCACCTCGGCGTGACCGGTCTCGGCTCCTCCACCAACTTCCTCACCGAGTACCTGGAGGCCAAGAACGGCGTCAAGGCGGGCAAGGCCACCTCGGTCGCCGTCGGCGCGGGATCCACGTTCGTCGCGGCGATGAAGAACAAGCAGATCGACGCCGGCATGACCACCGAACCCACCATCTCCATGCTGGAGCAGCAGAAGCTGGGCAAGCCGCTGATCGACATGCGCACCGTGGCCGGCGCCAAGGCGGCGCTGGGCGGCACCTACCCCGCGTCCGCCCTCTACATGACCACGGCGTACGTCCAGAAGAACCCGGCCACCGTTCAGAAACTGGTCAACGCCTACGTCGAGACGCTCAAGTGGATCCAGACCCACACCGCCGCCCAGATCGCCGACAAGATGCCGGCCGACTACTACTCGGGCGTCGGCAAGGCCGTCTACACGAAGGCGCTGGAGAACGAGAAGGGCATGTACTCCCCCACCGGTCTGATGCCCGCCGACGGCCCCCAGACCGTCCTGAAGGTCCTCTCCACCTTCGACCCCACGGTCAAGGGCCACACCATCGACCTGACCAAGACCTACACCGACGACTTCGTCAACAAGGCCAAGTAGCACTGCTACTGCCCCATCCCGCCGTCATGTTCTTGGCGCTTCGCCAACGGGGCCGCTGGCTTCCGTGCTCGGCACGACCGGTCTCCCCTGTCGAGGCTGTCGAACGGTCCGGAGGATCCAGTGGCCCCGGGGATGACTGGGGGTGCTTGCCTGCGGTCGCCCAGGGAAAGCACCCCCGCCTTGCTGCTCACGGAGACGGGTGACTCGCCGTCTCCGCGCTGGAGGGCACCCCCGTCAGACAAACGTGGTTGTCCGCCTTCACCCTGCCGCCAGGGCAGTTCTCCGCCGCGAGACGGGCACGATCGGCGCGCGGCCGGCTCAGATGGTTCGGATCAGGAGGGTCGCGGACGGAGGAACCGATCTTCCCGCTGCGATGGTTGGCCAGATCCGGCAAGCCTTCTGTTACCGACCCCGGCACTCACCGACGGACCAGCGGCTACCGGGCAGCGGGTGGCACCTGCCGAGCGTCACGACGTGTACGCCGGGCCCTGGTCATGGCCGGCGCGGGCCGAAAATTCCGGGGGCGCTGATCTCTCCTCCGAAGCCTCCGACCCGCGCCGTGACCAGTAACGCGAGCAGGGATTACACCCTGTTCAGGGACGCTGCGCCGGTACGCCCTCATGCACGAGATGCGGATCCGTCACCGCCACCGGCAGCACGATCTCATCGATGCGCGCCATCAGATCCGCGTCCAGCCTCACACCGGCCGCCTTCGCGTTCTCCGCCACCTGCTCCGGCCGGGAGGCGCCGACGATCGCGGCAGACACGTTGCTGTTCTGCAGCACCCAAGCGACCGCCAGCTGAGCCAGGGTCAGGCCGGCTTCGTCGGCCAGCGGCTTCAGCTGCTGCACCGCCTCGAGCACCTCATTGCGCAGGAAGCGGCTGATCATCGCCGAGCCCTTGTCGTCCGTCGCCCGCGATCCGGCCGGCGGCTGCTCCCCGGGAAGGTACTTGCCGGTCAGCACACCCTGGGCGATCGGCGACCACACGATCTGCCCGATGCCCAACTCCTGGCTGGTCGGCACGACCTCACCCTCAATCACCCGCCACAGCATCGAGTACTGGGGCTGACTCGACACCAGCGGGATCCGCAGCTCCCGTGCCAGAGCGTGCGCCCGCCGAATCTGATCGGCCGTCCACTCGGAGACACCGATGTACAGGGCCTTACCGGAGTGGACCACGTCGGCGAACGCCTCCATGGTCTCCTCCAGCGGCGTGAACCGGTCGAACCGGTGCGCCTGGTAGAGATCCACGTACGAGGTCTCAAGCCTGCGCAGGGAGTTGTCGATCGACTCCATGATGTGCTTGCGCGACAGCCCACGGTCGTTCTTCCCGGACCCGGTGGGCCAGTACACCTTGGTGAAGATCTCGATCCCCTCGCGACGCTCGCCCTTCAGCGCACGCCCGAGCACCGACTCGGCGCGTGTCTCGGCATAGACGTCAGCGGTGTCGAACGTCGTGATACCTGCGTCAAGAGCAGCTCGCACACAGGCGAGGGCAGCTTCCTCCTCGACCTGCGAGCCGTGGGTCAGCCAGTTGCCGTAGGCGATCTCACTGATGATCATGCCGCTGTTGCCGAGATGACGGTATTCCATCGTCGAACCTCCCATTGCGTAGGTGTGCTCTCATGATCCTCCCCCCTGACCGATCGCTGATGTCACCGGCCCCGGCGGATAATCCGCTGCGGGAGAGGCCGGGCGCGAAAGCGGCTTGCACCTCAGACTTGAGGGAACCCGCTCACCCGTCACGGCGCGTGCACACGATGCGCGTAGCGGGACCGAGACTCAGCGAATGCGGGGGACCAGCGCACCCAAAGCCGTACGGTACGCGCGCAGTTATGGGGCGTGAGTACAGACCTCACTCCTGGACGTGGCGTGCGACCCCGAAGTCCCGCGCCCAGGCGAGGAACCGGCCGACGGCCTCCTCGTCTTCGCCCGCCTCCGCACGCCGGGCCGCGCTGAACCCCCGTACGGTCTCCAGTATTCGGAGCAGGTTCCAGCTCCACTCCACGACCGCATGCAGGGTGCGTGAACCGGTAGCCGAGGCGGTGGGCGATCTCCGGCACTGACAGCACCCGCACCCGCACCCGCGCCGCGGCCACCTCCACGGCGAACGGCAGCCCGCCGAGGTGGCGGCACAGCTCGGCCACCGCGTCCGGCGGCAGCTCCACGCCGGGCCAGGCCGCCCGGCCCCGCTGTGTGAACAGCTCGGTGGAGGTGTCGAGAGCGAGCTCCGGAAGCGCGCACCCCACCTCTGGTCACGGGCGCCCGGCGGGACGGCTTTCCGCCTCCTCCTTGTGGAGCCAAGCGTCCAACGACGCGTCGAGTGCCGCCTGCAGCGCGGGAGTGTCGGCCTCGACCGGATCGCCGGACCACGACTCCTCGGTGTGGACGTGCACGCCGTCGCACTTCTGGTGGAAGGTCCACACATGAACGGCGGTGATGCCCTGGGCCGGGCCGCCCCAGACGATGCGGCGCTCGGGGCTGACCTGCTTGACCGTTGAGGTGATGTCCTGCAGACCGTGCACCGACCAGCGGAACACGGAGCCCGCTCACAGCGGGCCGGGAGTCTCCTTGGTCACCTCGGTGACGTCGGGCTGCCAGGCGGGCCAGACTTCCACATCGGTCTGGATCTGCCAGATCCGGTCCAGCGGCGCCTGGATGACGATGTCGTCCCGGGTGATGACGGGGGCGTCGGGGTCGATGCCCGCCTGCTGGTGGGCGGCGGGGGTGCCTCCCGAGAGGCATGTGACGAGCGCGACCGGTACGGCGGCGGCCTTCGGGAGCAGAGTGGTGAGCATCGTGATTCTCCTTCGGACAGGACAGGACAGGGCGGGACAGGAAAGGGCGGGGCGGGGACAGACGGTTCGGGCCATGGGCTACTGAACGAGGACGACCTTGCCGCTGACCGCGCCGGACTAGGCCAGGCGCAGGGCGTTGGCCGCCTGGATGAGCGCAAGTTCGGCGGCGACGGCCGGACTGATGTCACCCCGCTGCAGGTTCGTGAGGACCTGGCTGAGGTCAGCGGGCAGGCGGGTGCGGAAGCGGATTGCGCGGCCCAGGAGCTTGAGTACGGGCCCCGCCGGCGGCGAGGAGGCCTAGGAAGCGGTCAGGCTGCGGCCGTCGGCGTGGTCGAGGACCGCGTCCGCGTCGCTGAAGGCCAGGTGGCGCGCTCATGCGGGGATGTTCTCGGTGCGGTCGTCAACGGGTGACGCTCAGGGCGCGCAGCGTGCCGTGGTGGCAGGCTGAGGCGGTGCCGATGATCCGGGCCGGGGCGGTGAGCGCCAGTTGGACGAGTGTCGAGCCCACTCCCCCATTGGCGACGTGTACGAGGATCGTCAGGCCGGCCCGTGCGCGCCTTGCGGTGCAGTATCTGCCAGGCGGTGATGCCATTGAGCACCGCGGCCTCCGCCCGCTTCGCACCGACGCCGTCGCGGACTTCGATCACGCACGCCGCGTCGAGCAGGACGTGGCCGGCCCAGCCGCCGGTCTTCGTCAGGGCCGCCACCCGGGCGCCCTCCAGGCCGCGGTCGGCCCCGGTGCCCGCTGCCTGGACGGTTCAGACGAGGCCGTAGCCGGGGACGTAGGAGAACGGCGGCTGGTCGTATCAGCGGCCATGGCGCATCTGCTGTTCGGCGAAGGACACCCCGGTCGCCTCGATACGGACGACGACTTGACCCTACCCGGGAACTAGCTTGCGGGACGAGATGGGCCACGCCAAGGGGATGCCGGAGGTTTTTTAGAGGGGATGCCGTTAGTGATAGCCCCTAACGAGAGGTCGGCCATGCCGACCCGCGGAGAGAAAGTGGTGAGTATGGCGCCGAATACGGCATCCCCCCGGGACCGTTACCGGGCCCAGGTGCGGGCGGAGGTCAAGGAGCACGCGTGGGGGCAGATCGCCGGCGCGGGAGCTTCCGCGCTCTGCCTCAACGCCATCGCCATCGCCAAGCAGATGGGGATGAGCGGTCCTGCGCTCCACCGCTACTTCGGCAGCCGCGACGAACTGATCACCGAACTCGTCACGGACGCCTACCGCAGCCTGGCCGACGCCTTCCGTACCACCGCCTCGGACGGCCCCGACCTCGCGGGACTCGCTCACGCCATGCGCCGCTGGGCACTCGAATACCCCCAGCGGTACTTCCTCATCTACGGCACACCCGTCCCCGGATACCACGCGCCGGACGCCGTCACCACGATCGCCGGCGACATCATGGCGACCCTGCTCGACGCCTGCGCAGCCGACGCGACCGAGGCGACTGACGCGACTGACGCGGACAACACGGCGGACGTCGGTGAAACGGCGTTCGACACCCACCTCGCCCACCACCGGCAGTGGGCCGGCGGCCACCCCGCCCCCGCTCCAGTCCTACGCCGCGCCCTCACCTTCTGGACCCGCCTGCACGGCGTCCTCTCCCTGGAACTCGCCGGCCACTTCACAGGCATGGGCTTCGACCCCGCCCAGCTGTTCGCGGCCGAGTTGGACGGCCTGCTCGGCCGCTGAGTCCTCCGGGGGCCGCCGCTGCTCGGGGTGCAGCGGGGCAGTTCTCGATGCTGATACTCACCGCCGAGCGACCTCGGGTGACGAGAGGAGGGAGACCCGGCCCCGGCGGATACTGGGCGGAGAAGGACGAGCACAGCCGAGCCCAGCTGGGAGGATCGAGATGCCGAACCTGCCCGAGGTGGTGTCGCGCGAGGAGTGGCTCGCCGCCCGCAAGGAGCTGCTGGCCAAGGAGAAGGAGCTCACCCGGGCGCGCGACCGGGTCAACGCCGAGCGACGGCGGCTGCCTATGGTGCGCGTCGACAAGCCGTACACCTTCGAAGGCCCGAACGGGACGGTGGGCCTGCTCGACCTGTTCGAGGGGCGGCCCCAGTTGGTCATGCACCACTTCATGTGGATCTTCGACATCGATGCCGACGGCGTCGAGCACCCCCGCGACACCGGCTGCTCGAGCTGCTCCTCCGCAGCTGACCAGATCGGCAACCTGCGGCAGCTGCATGTCCGCAACACCACGCTGGTCGCGGTGACCCGGGCGCCGCACGAGAAACTCGCCGCCTTCCGCGAGCGGATGGGCTGGACCTTCCCCTGGTACTCCTCGTACGGAAGCGACTTCAACTACGACTTCCACGCGACCGTCGACGATCGGATCGCGCCGGTGCAGGTTTTCCACCGCACCGAGGCCGAGCTGGCCGAGGCCGGGATGCCGTGGTCGCAGAGCATGCGCGGCGACTGGCCGGGCATCAGCGCGTTCCTGCGCGTCGGGGACGAGGTGTTCCACACCTACTCCACGTTCGGCCGTGGCATCGATGAGTTCCACGACGGCCACCCCTATCTCGACCTCACCGCGCTCGGCCGTCAGGAGGCCTGGGAGGAGCCGAAGGACCGAGCGGTCCCCCTCGGCCTGCACGTCGGCAGCCCCGCCTTGCGCCTCCCCGACGCATACGACGCCTGACGATTTGGCCGTACGGCAGCGGACCTGCCCGCATGACGACGGGCGCCTGAAGCGACGCGGCCGAAGCACTAAGAGCCGATCCGCACCTGGAGCTGCCCGGAGCGGGCAGTCGGCGGGCGGTGCTGACCAGGGCGTCGCACGAGGCGGTATGGAGCGGCCAACGGGAGCCGGGGACGCTGCGACCGCCGTACCGGCCCCGTGCACAAGGCGAGTCGCCGTCAGACCGCTATCACCCCGCCGACAATCACCCAACGGCGGACGGAGCCGACGAGCCCGGCTCCGAAGTTGCAGATGACGTCGCCTGCCACCGCTCGTGCAGCCGCCCGAGCGGCCGGCGCGATGCTCGGGCGGGGTGGATCTCTTCCGGCGATCCGGTTGAGGGCGGTGCCAGCCCCTCGCAGACAACGGTGGAGGCCGTCGGCGCTCTCCCGCCTTCGCCGCGCGCCCCACATCCGAGCACGGCGAGTACGACGCCCTGGGCGGCGTTTCCCTCCCTCTGGTGCTGTACTGGAAGACAGCACCTCCCACGCTTGGAGGGCGCGCCATGTGCCCGTCTCCCCCACCCAACGCCAACGCCTGGCGCGGCCAACACGGGCGACCCCGTCCGCACAGCTCACGTGGTCCCCGACGCCCCAGACGCGCCAGACGCCTCTGGATGACCGCGGTCCTGGTGGTTGTCGGCCTTCTTCTCAGCCTGGGCGCCCTCGGGTCGCTGGTGGACGAGGATCAACAGCGAACTTCCGGCACCGTCGCGCCGACGGAGACCTCCGCTGCTTCGCAGCCCACCCGCTCATCGACCCAACCGTCTGCCGAGTCTCGCGACGACCTTGCCGCAGGGACGGCACAGCCGCCTGCCGAGCCCCGCGGCGAGCCTGCGGCCACGCCCGCCACGAAGCCGAAGCCGCCCCAGGCCCCTTTGCCCGGCGTGGTGGTACTCCGCATCATCGACGGCGACACACTCGAGGTGCGCGGCGACGGCCGGGTCCTGCCCAAAGACACGGTAGTCCGGGTGCGGCTCCTCGAGATCGACACCCCGGAGCGAGGCGCCTGCTTCGCCGACGACGCCACCGCCCGCACCGCCGCGCTGCTGCCGCCAGGCAGCCGAGCCCGCGCCGAACGCGACACCGACCTCACCGACCGCTACGACCGGTACCTGCTGTACCTGTGGAACGAACAGGGCACCTTCGTCAACGAGTCTCTCGTTCGCAGCGGTCACGCCGAGGCAGTCCTCTATCCGCCCAACGACAAGTACTGGGCCCGGATGACCGACGCCGAAGACGCCGCCCGGCGGACCGGAGCGGGTCTGTGGACCACATGTTCCCAGCAGCCTGAATCCCCCACCGCGGCCTCGGACCCGACCGGCCCGTCGGTCCCAGGCACTCCAGCACACCCCGACCTCCCCAACGCACCCGCCGCCGGTGTCCCCGACGTGGACTGCTCGGACCTATCAGGCCCCGTCCGGGGCGGCCCCGACGACCCGCACCGCCTCGACCGCGACGGCATCGGCTGCGACACGAACTGAACCAACACTCGCTGCGAAGCGCATCCGGCCCGAACCCCTGCCGCGGCCGGCGCCTGGGCATCGGCGCTTCGCCGCACGCCGACATTGCGGATGCCGGTTGCTGCCTCAGTTGTTCTGATCCGGCCCTTGATTGCGGAGACGACGTCATCAGGTCATAGCGGCCATCAGCGAGTGACGCTGACCCGCATATCGATACACGCCTTCAAGCGACCGACTCTTCCGGGTTCTGGGTGCGGGTGAGTAGGTCGGCGACCCGAGCGATCATCTGGCTCTCCTCGCCGTTGCGGGCGGTCGTCGGGTGGTACGCGAGCACAAAGCGGCGTCGCTGGTCACGGGTGGAGAACGCGGCGTTCTTGTAGCCGTACGTCTCGCCCGTCTTGCCCCACCAGGTGAAGCCGTTGACGGTAGCCTGCTGCAGCCCGGTGCTATAGCGGGCCGGGCTGCCGTCCAGCATCCGCACGTCGTCCGGCGGCAGGGTGAACATCAGCCGCAGCAGCCCGGGTGGAAGTAACGCGCCGGAAAACAGCGCAGTGAGCATCCGGTCGACATCGCCCGTGGTGGAGATCATGTCGCCGTCGCCCCGGGCGGACGAATTGTCATACACGGTGATGTCCCGCAAACCGCCGTCGGCCATCTTGAGGTAGCCGTGCACGTGCCGGCCATGGATGCGCGGGTCGTCGCCTGGTACGACGGTGTTCGCCAGGCGCAGCGGGCGCAGGATGCGGGCTTCGACGGCCTCCCCGTACGGGCGGCCGGTCACCGTGTCGATGATCAGCGCAGCGAGGACGTAGTTGATGCCGCGGTACTCCTGCCGGGTGCCCGGCGCGAACTTCAGCGGCCCGTGCGTCGCCGTCGCCACCCACTCCCGCGGCGTCCAGTGGTCGAAGCGGTGCTGGAACACCTCCTCCGCAGTCTCCGGTTCCGGTATGCCGACGTGGTCGGGCAGCCCGCTGGTGTGGTTCAGCAGGTGCGCCACGGTGACAGCCGCGTACCGGTCCGGCAGCAGTCCGGGCAGGACCCGTCGCACCGGCGTATCCAGCTTGATCCGGCCCTCCGCCACCAACTGCAGTACCACCGTGGCGACGAAGACCTTGGTGATGCTGCCGACCCGAACCTTGTCAGCCGCCCTCACCGGCCGCCGCGTCCTGATGTCGGCCACGCCCGAGGTACCGCGCCAGTGGCCGGCTGTGCCGCCGATTCGCAGCTGGGCAGCGGTAGACGGCGGGCTCTCGAGGTCGTCGATCGCGGCCTGCAGAGCGGTGGGGTCCAGCGGCGGGAGCGGCATGGGCGAGGCGGCGGCGCGACGGGCGGGCAGTGCTACGCCGGCGGCCAGCGCGGCGGTCCCTGACAGCGCGGCTCTCGTAAAACTCCTTCGTGACATGCGCGTTGAGATCATGTCCTACACGCTGTCAGCAGGCAGGCACCGTGGGCATCGGGGGCACCCCCGAGTGATCCCTGATCCCGCCCTGACCTCTCCCGCACAGGAAAGCACCTCCAGTTGCCTGCACTTTCGTTGCACGCCCCAGGAGCCGGGGGTCCGGCGAACCGGGTCGCCCACGGTCAAAGAGCCACTGCCGATGTGCCGCTGGGCCGCAACCACCCGACCAGGAACGGGCACGCACCTCACGTTCTGGTGCGCGCGGGCCCAAATCCTGGCAGGCGCCGGCCAAAGATTCGGCAAGCCCTTGGGATGTGCCCCGTCCCGCGTGATCAGGTCTGCCCCGACGGCTGTATCAATGCCCGTTTGGGAGGACCTGGTGTCAGCACCGACCCGTAAGAGACGATGGTTCACGATCTGTGCCATCACCGCATCCGCAGCACTCGGCGCCCTACCCGCAAGCGCCGCGCCCGGCCAGAACAGCAGCCCGTTCGGGGCCCGTACCCTTGCCCAACTCGCCCACCAGCGCGCCCAGTCGACAGGCGGCATCACCGCCAAGGCTGTCACGCAGGACGGTGACGGCGATGACGGCAACGAGGCCGACGAGATAGCCGAGGGCGCCGACCAGTACGCCGAGGCCCGGACCTCGCCGGGCATCGTGGCGCCCGGCGCGTACGGCGCCGCCTGGAGCAGCCTGAACAAGCTGCCCAGCACTGGCGGCAGTTGGCGCAACGTCACCGATCTGCCGTACAACTCCGACGACGCGCGCTACCGCGACTACGACTCCAACTCCAGTGGTGGTTCCGGATATGTGACCGGCCGTATGGCGGCGATGGCTGCCGACGACGACGGCTATGTCTACGCGGGCAGCGCGGGAGGCGGAGTGTGGCGCTCCCGGAGCGGCGGCGGGCACTGGCAGCCGATCAGCGACAAGCTGTCCTCGCAGTCGACCGGGGCACTCGCGCTGGACGGCGGCGACCGGCTGTGGCTGGGCACCGGCGAGGCGACCACCAATGCGGACGCCTATCTCGGCAGCGGCGTCTACGTCCTGTCGAACCCGCACCACGGCACCTTCTCCTCCCGCAGCCGGGTCGGCGGCGACGAGCTGGAGAGCACCACCATCCACCAGCTGCGCTTCGGCGGCGGCAAAGTCTGGGCGGCGACCAGCGCGGGCGTGTGGAGCCACTCCGCGAAGGAGCTCAGCGGCGCCTGGAAGCTGGAGTTCGCACCCAACCCCGGCTATCTGCCCGGCGGTTCGCTGGCGAGCGACCCCGACGCCGCGTACAAGAACATCGCCAACGACATCGCGATCGACCCGCAGGACCCCGCGAAGGTGGTCCTGGCGGTCGGCTGGCGCAGCGGTGACGACTACAACGGCTTCTACACCAAGGATTCCCACGGCACCTGGACCCGGATCACCAGCGGCCTGGGTGACCTGCCGGCCGACGCGGACGACGTCGGCAACGTCACCTTCGCCCGCTCCGCCGACGGCTCACGCTATTACGCCATCGACCAGTCCCCGGAGCAGCTGAACACCAACCCGGACAGCGGCCTGGAGGGCATCTACGTCTCCAAGTCCGGCTCCCCCACCGGTCCCTGGACGAAGATCGCCGACTACCGAGGCCTCGCCGCCGACGGCTCCGCGCTGACCTCCAGCGGCTACATGCCCGGCGTCCAGGCCTGGTACAACCAGTTCCTGACCGTCGACCCGGCCGACGCCGAGCACGTGTACGCCGGACTGGAAGAGGTCTACGAGACCAAGGACGGCGGCAGCACCTGGTCGACGGTCGGCCCGTACTGGAACTTCGGCTTCTCCTGCTGGAACATCGACCCGGCCAAGCAGACCGGTGACTGCCACCAGACCACCCACTCCGACCAGCACGGGGTCGCGATCGGCCGCTACCACGGCAAGAGCTTCGTGTACGTGGGCAACGACGGCGGTGTCTACAAGCGCCCCGTCAACGGCCGCCAGGACGCCTCCGGCCACGCCACCGACTGGGCTTCGCTCAACGACGGCACCATCGACACCCTTCAGTACTACTCCGTGGGCATCGGTAAGGACGTCGATTACGGCGGCGTCTCGGTCACCGGTGGTCTCCAGGACAACGGCCAGTCCCTGCTGCGCAGCAACGACACGGTGATGGGCTCCAACTTCGGCGGCGACGGCGGCGACACCCTCACCGACCCGGCCAACGGCTGCAACATCGCCGAGGAGTACGTCTACCTCGCCGTCCAGGTGACCCAGAACTGTGCCGTCAACGACGGCTCCTGGATCGACGACCCCAGCAAGATCACCTCGTACTCCGTCGCCCCGCCGGACAACGAGACGGGCGAGGCCCGCTTCATCGCCCCGCTCGCGGCCGACGCCAAGAACAGCTCCACCTGGATCGCGGGCGGCCGCCATGTATGGGTGCAGACCCATGGCTACGCCATTCGCAGCGGCGACGAGTGGACCAGCGCGTACGACCTCGGCGAGGGACACACCGCCACCGCGGTCGCCGCCAGCGGCGGCAAGGTCTACGCGGCATGGTGCGGCCCCTGCAACAACCAGGGCTTCACTCGCGGCATCGCCGTGGGCAACGCGGACGGCACCGGCTGGCACGACATCACGCTCCCGACCACCGGTGCGGCCGGCACCGTCCCCAACCGCTACCTCAGCGGCTTCGCCATCGATCCCACGAACCCGGACCACGTCTACCTCACCGTCAGCGGCTTCTCGCGCCAGTGGACCGAAGGGCCCGGCGCCGGCGTCGGCCACGTCTTCGAATCGAAGGACGGCGGCACCACCTGGACCGACATCTCCGGCAACCTCCCCGATGTGCCCGCCGACTCCGCGGTCGTCACGGCGGGCGGCGGCCTGGCCGTCGCCACCGATCTCGGCGTCGTCTACCGGGCCCCGGGCCGCACGAAGTGGCAGCGCGTCGGCTCGCTTCCCGCGGTCGCCGTCCTCCAGCTGAAGCTCAGCCCGAACGGAAAGACCCTCTACGCGGCCACCCACGGCCGCGGCATCTACACCATCGGCGTCAGCGGCCTCAGGTAAGCCACACGCCACGAGAGGGAGGGGGATCCCGGAGCCGGCTTCGTCGGACTCCGGGACCCCCTCCCTCTCGTACGGCACCACGCCGATCCCGCCTCCAGGCGACGGCCGCCCACGCCACGAGCACGCTGTCAGAGCAGGGGCGGGACCCTAGGTAGCCACACTCTCTGTATACCCTCTAGGGGTATGTTGACTTCTCCGCCGCCATACCCCGGCGTGGCCCTGCCCGAGATGCAGCGCAATCTCGGCTTCTCCCAGGGCGCCCTGCAGAGGGTGTTCAACGCGTACGTCATCACCTTCGGCGGCCTGCTGCTGCTCGGCGGCCGGCTCTCCGACCTGCTCGGCGCCCGCCGGATCTTCGTGACCGGCTGGACCGTGCTGATCGCCGGTTTCCGTCGTGGCAGCAGCCGCGGCGACCGCATGGGTGGAGGTCCTGGCACGCGCCGTCCAAGGCCTGGGCGGCGCACTCATCGCACCAGCAGCAGGCCGGCCTGGCCTCCGGCATCGTGAACACCACCTACCAGGTGGGCTCCGCCCTCGGTCTGGCCGCGCTCACCGCACTCGCCACTTCGCGGGACGCGGGGCGCGGGGCGAGCTGGGCAACCTGTCGGCACTCACCGACGGGTTCAGCGCCGCGTTCTTGGCCGCCGCTGCCATCGCGGCCACGGGCGGCCTGCTGACCGCACTGCTCATGCGTGGCAGCCGGTCCGCGAACAGCCGGGCGCCCCAAGAGGCCGCTCCCCAACGGCACGACGACCCCGTAGCCACCCAGGGAGTCGATGGAGCTGTGTGATCCCGTCACAGAGGACCGCGACACGGCGGCCATCGCATCCGGCCGAAGGGCAGATCCTTTCCGGACCATGCGGTGGCCCGCCCCTTCTGCCTCTCGCCGGACGTGCCGCGTTCAGGTCACCCTTGAACTGGCTTGACCTGGTCGTTGCGTCCCAGGAAGCGGAAGGCATTCCCCTTCGCCTGGAACAGGAAGTACAACGCCCCGCGCGGCTCCAGAGTGTGGGACCCGTCGGTGAAGCGGAGGGTCTTGGCGAGTCCCTGGTAGGTGCCCGTGAAGAGGCGCTGGGCCACGGCCCTCGCTTCGATGTCGGCCGTTCCGCCCAGTCGTTCCAGGGCGCGCGTGACCAGCCCCACGGCGTCGTACGCCTCCGGCGCCCAGCGCCCGGGCGCCGTGCCGTATCTGGCGCAGTAGGCGGTCCTGAAGGTGCGGGACACGATGCCGGGGTCGGTGAAGGGGGTGCCGAACAGCCAGTCCTGGCCCGCGGTTCCGGCCTGCTGGAGGAAGGTCGGGCGCATGATGCGCCAAGTGCCCAGGCGCGGTCCGGTGAAGCCCGCGTCGGCGAGTGCGCGGGCGCAGCGTGCGGCGCGCTCGGGTGATGTGCCGCTGAAGACGACGGCCTGCGCCTTGGCGGCGAGGGCGGCGCGGACGGCGGGAGCGAAGCCGTCGCTGTCGGCCGCCACCTGGTGAACGCTGGTCATGCCCTCATGGGGCGGCTCCAGCCTGAGCCGGTCGGTGAGTTCCCAGCCCGTCCGGCCCGCCGCCCGGTCGTCGATGACGGCGGTGCGGTCCACCGGTCGTACATCGGTCAGATACGAGGTCAGCGGAAACGCCAGGAAGGACTCGGGCGCCCGGGTGACGCGCAGGGTGCGCAGATTCGCCGACAGGAGACTGTCGTCGCCGACGGAGATCAGCACCATGGCGGTGCGCGCGTCCTGGTAGAGCGGGCCGGCGGCGAGCGCCGCCACTGCCGTGCTGGGGCCGAGAACCGCGCTCACCTTGGCCTCGGTGAAGCGCCGGGCCGCCTGCTTGGCTCGGGCCGCCTCGCCCCGGTCGTCGACCGTGTCGAGGGCGAGGCGGAACGTGATGCCCGCGCGCGCGTTGTGCTGCTCCACAGCGAGCCGCGCCCCGCGCTCCTGTGCCACGCCGTCCGCCTTGTTCGTGCCGCTCAGGTCGGCCTGGAAGCCCAGAGTGTGCACGGGAAGGGCGCCGTCCGAACCGCCGTTGGAGCCCCGCCCGGCGGCCAGACAGGCGGTGACCCCACCGCCGACGGCGACCACGGACGCCGCCGCGCTCCCCATCAGCAACACGCGCCGTCGGGTCGGAGGGCGGGCGTCCTGGGAGGCCGAGGGCGCGGGGTCGTCGGCCGCGTCGCCGAATGTCGGTTGCCGCGGGCAGCGTTGGGGGGTGGGCACGTCCAGTGCCCGTGCGGAGCGCTCGGCGACCATACGCAGGACCGCGGGCGGCAGCCAGCCCTCCTCCCGGTCTTCGGAGATCTGACGCGCGAGCGAGACCCGCGGGTCACGGAGCACGGCCGCGACCTCCCTGGCCGTCGGCCGCTCGGCCGGGTCCTTGGCCAGGCACCTCCCGGCCAACGCCCGTAGCTCGCCGGGGACTTCCGCCAGGTCCGGCTCCTCGTGCACCGTACGGAACAGGACACCCGCCGCGGACCCGCTGCCGAACGGCCGTCGGCCCGAGGCCGCGTATGCCAGGACGCAGCCCAGCGAGAAGACGTCGCTCGCCGGGCCGACCTCCCCGGCGCGGGCCTGTGCCTGTTCCGGCGCGAGGAAGCCGGGCGTGCCGACGACGGCGTCGGGTGCGGTGAGCGCGGTGGCGCCCGCGGCGTGGGCGATGCCGAAGTCGATGAGGCGCGGGCCGTCGAGAGCGAGCAGGACGTTGCCCGGTTTCACGTCGCGGTGCACAACTCCCGCGTCGTGTACGGCGGTCAGCGCGTCGGCCAGCCGGGATCCCAGGGTGCGTACGGCGGCGACGGGCAGCGCACCGAAGCCGTCGACCGCCTCGGCCAGCGACGGTCCGGGGACGAACTCCGTGGCCGGCCAGGGCTCCCGGCCCTCCGTGTCGGCGGCCATGACCGGCACCAGCCAGCGCCCGGTCAGACCGCGGACCGCCGTCACCTCACGCCGGACCGGGTGCGGAAGACCGGGTCCGCCGCGTGCTCGGCGCGGATCGTCTTGAGGGCGACGAGCGCCCCGCCCGTCGTACGGGCGAGGTAGACGACGCCCATGCCGCCCGCGCCGAGCCGGGCCAGCAGCCGGTGCCCGCCGATCTCCTCGGGGTCGTCGGAGGTCAGGGGCCGCATCAGAAGTCGACCTGGCCCACGTAGGAGTACCGGCCGCCCTTCACCTCGTAACGGAAGATCTCGTATCCCTTGAGCGACCCGTACTCCTCGTCGAACGCGTACGGCCGGACGAGTCCCTAGTACGTTCCCTTCGCCAGCAGGTCGTACAGCCTCTCCCGGGAGGGCCGGCCGCCGGCTGCGGTGAGGCGGGTGATGACCATGCGGGCCACGTCGTATGCCTCGGCCGCCCAGTACGGGGGTGCGGAGCCGTAGCGCTTTCGGTAGGCGGTGGCGAAGGCGCGGACGGGGGCGGCCGACGGGTCGATGTACGGGGCGAAGACCTGCCACCCGTCGGCGGCAGCGCCCGCGGCGGTCAGGAACTCCGGTCCGGCGGCCGGATAGCCGAGCACCCGCAGGCCGTTGAAGTCCGTCTGCGCGAGGGCGCGTGCGACGGCCGCGGCACGGGCGGGGTGCCCGTGCAGACGAAAGGTCCGGCCGGTTCGCGGCCATCGCGGCGACCACCGGGGCGAGGTTCCCGGCCAGCCGCGGTGCGACGCGCGGCTCGCCGGCGATCTTGAGGACGCCGAGGTTCTGGAACATCGTGCGGCCGAGCTCCCAGGCCGGGATGCCTCCGTCGCGGTCGATCAGCACGCCCACACGCCGAGCGCCCTGGGTCCGGACGGAGAAGGCCGCCGTGGCGGGCAGGCTCGTGTACCCGGGGACGGCCTGGAGGAAGTGGCGGGGCTGTGCGGTGCCGTACACGGACTGCGCGGATGAGGCCGTGAGCTGGGGGACGAGCTGTTCGTCGTAGCTGTCGAGGCTCGCCCCTGTGGTCGCGTCGCCGGTCGAGCCGATGACGGCGAGCAGGTCGCGGTCCGCGGCCAGGGTACGGGCCACCTTGGCGGCGCGGCTCGCGTCGCCCCGGTCGTCGACCGTATTGAGGGTGAGGGAGAAGGGTTTGTCCTCGCGGGAGTTGAACTGCTCGACCGCCAGCCGTATCCCACGTTCCTGGGCCTGCCCGACGGTCTTCTGCGGGCCCGTCAGGTCGGCCTGGACACCGAGAATCCAGCGGCGGGCCCGGGCCGAGGCAGCGGGCGCGGTGCCGTCGCCACGTCGGGCGGTCCAGAGGGCGGCACCGCCACCGGCCGCGAGCAGGGCCGCGCCGCCGGACAGCAGGAAGCGGCGACGACTTGGGGTCCGTGGCGTGCGTCTGCGGGTACGTCCGTCGGCTGCCCGTCCGCTCCGGCGTCGAGGGCCGTCGCGTCAATGTCCGGGAGGTCCGCGACGAGTCGTACGACGGCGTCGGGCAGCCAGTCGACGGTGTCGTGGGGCGTGTTCTCGACCAGTGTCTCGTCCACCTCGCGGGCAGTGGGCCGGGCGGCCGGGTCCTTGGCGAGGCAGCGCTCCAGGAGCGGGCGCGTGTCGTCGGGGACACCGAGGTAGAGCGGCATCATGTCTTCCTTTCGTCCCGTCAAGGGATGCCACCGCGGGGCGGAGAGCGCGCCGGCGGCGGCCCGCATATCCCCCGAACGGCCGGGACGATGACCGACACGGCGGTAGTCCGCGGATGAGAGACCGACCCTGCGTCCATGGGCGGCCGGCTCTGTGCATCCGGTTCGCCAGCCAGGCGTCGGCCAACCGCGTGGACGGCCTGGGCGGCTTGGGCGGCTTGGGCGGCTTGGGCGGCTACCAGCCAATCATCTGCCACCGCCTCACCACCGGTGTCGGCTCCGCCGAGCCCGGACGCAGTCGACTTGGGTCAGCCGACCGTTTCGACGTACGACGCCAGGTTGGCCAGCGAGGAGGCGATCCCGGCCTCGTGGACCGCTTGGTCGATGCCGGGGGGCACGTCCGTGGCGGTGACGGTCACCTCGGTCCCCTCACCCGCGGCAGCGAGGTGCCAGGTCATCGTCATGGTGCCCGCGAACGACGGGTCGTCTGCCTCGAACACCGCCCGCTGCACCACGCGCTCCGGAGGCACCAGGTCGGCGAACGCGACGTCGACGACATCCGTCGCATCTGAGGTCTTGCCGGGGCTGTCGGAGGCGTCGAGGTAGGTGAGGACCATCCGAAACCCTCCGCCAGGCCGGGGGTCCCACCGCTCGACCCGCCCGCGCATACCGTCCGGCGGCAGCCAGGCCTCGAGCGACTCCCGATCGAGGAGGGCGCCGTAGACGGTCGCCGGTGGTGCCGCGATCACCCGGCTGGCGCGGTCGGTCCTGCTCATGAGCCGATCCTAGGGCCGAAGAGATCCCGCAAGGCAGAGAACCCCGCCGACGTCGCCCCGGACGACCCCATCGCCCCCGGGAGGCGACGCCAGAGCCAGAGCACCAACGCGACCAATCCGCCCCTCCTGGACAGTGCGCCTAGTCCAGCTGACAGCCGGTGAGCAGTGTCGCGGAGTCCGCTCCGGGCGGGCGCTGGACGGTGTGGTCGGCCGGGGGGAGGCCCTGTCCGGTCAGCCACCGTTCCAGCGCTGTGAAGGCGGAGCGATGGCAGGGGACCATCGGGCGGAGCTTTGCAGGAAAGGCGTCGACGAGTGAGTCTGTATGGGTGCCGTCCTCGATGCGGTAGTAGCGCAGCAGTGCGCCTCGCCCGGCCTCGCGCACCATGCGGGCGTAGACATCGGAGTCCTGGCTGATGGGCAGCAGCACGTCGAGAGTGCCGTGCAGGGTGATCAGCGGCTTGCTGATGCGCCCGGTCAGGGCGATGCGGTCGACGGCACGGTGGACCGCGGGCGGCCGGGTGCCGTAGTCGTAGTCGGCGTCGCAGCCCGGGGTCCCGGAGGCGCAGAACGGGTTGCCCGCCTCGATCGCCCCGTCGAAGCCAGGATCCAGCTCCTCGCGGTAGATGCGCTGGGTCAGGTCCCAGTAGACCTGGTGATGGTAGGACCACAGGAATTCGGAGCCCGCCGGATAGCCGGCCTTGTGCATGGCCTTCAGGCCGTCCTCGGCGCCGGGACCACCCGCCGCGTAAACCGGGTAGGCGCGCAGCGCGGGCGGCAGGAAGGTGAGCAGGTTGGGGCCGTCGGAGCGCCAGAGGGTGCCTTCCCAGTCCACTCCCCCGTCGTACAGCTCGGGGTGGTTCTCCAGCTGCCAGCGCACCAGGTAGCCGCCGTTGGACATGCCTGTCGCGATGGTGCGGGCAGGGGGCCGGTGGTAGCGCTGCGCGACGACGGCGCGGGCGGCCCGCGTGAGCTGGGTGAGGCGCGTGTTCCACTCGCTGATGGCGTCACCAGGCCTGCGGCCGTCGCGATGGAAGGCAAGGCCGGTGTTGCCCTTGTCGGTGGCGGCGTAGGCGTAGCCGCGCGCGAGCACCCAGTCGGAGATCGCGCGGTCGTTGGCGTACTGCTCGCGGTTGCCCGGGGTTCCGGAGACCACAAGTGCGCCGTTCCAGTGGTCGGGCAGCCGGATGACGAGCTGTGCGTCGTGGTTCCAGCCGTGGTTGGTGTTGGTGGTCGAGGAGTCGGGGAAGTAGCCGTCGATCTGGATTCCGGGAACGCCGCTCGGCGTGATGAGGTTCTTGGGAGTCAGGCCCGCGAAGTCGGCCGGATCGGTGTGGCCGGAGGCCACCGTGCCGGCCGTGGTCAACTCATCCAGACAGTCGGCCCGTTGGAAGGCAGCGCCCGGCACGTGCACCCGGGCCCGGCCGGCGCAGTGGCCGCCCGTGCTTCCCTCCGCACCGGCAGTCGGCACCGCCACGGCGAGAAGCGAGAAGGCGGCCGCAAGCGACAGCGCACCGGACACGGCACGCCGCCCGGTCCGTCTACGGGGCGGTGCGGTGGCTGCACGAGGTGGCTGCATCCGAGACCTCCAAGTCGAGTGGTTGACAGGCCGCAGGCTAGGGGCCGATCACCGCACGGGACATGTGCCGGCCCGCCATGACAGCGGTCCGAACAGAGGCGTCACACACCATGGCAGGCCGTGTCACCGCACCGCATTCGACGGCTGCTCGCGGACGATCACGGTGCAGCCGCCGCTGCCGGCGCAAGGCCGAGAAGGACAGGGGTCGTCAGGTCACCGGATCGAGGAAGGTCAGCACCGAAGCGTCCTCCTCGATCAGCGGGGCGAGTTCGGTGTTGAACGGTCCTCCGTAGGGGGCCTTCAGGTGTGCCTGGAAGGCGTCCTCGTCCCGGTACACCTCGAAGATCCAGAAAGCGCGCGGGTTGGACGCCTTCGTGTAGACGTCGAAGGCGAGGTTGCCGTCTTCCTCACGCACTCTCTGGGCGTAGTCCAGCAGCAGGCCTGCGATGTCGGCCTCCGCGCCCTCGCGGGCGGTGAACTCGGCGAGCAGGGTCTTGTTCACGGTGTGGTGTCCTCCATGATTCTCCGTGGTTCTCCACGGGTCTCCGTCGTTCTCCGTGGTTCTCCGTGGTTCGGGGTCAGTCGCGGTAGGAGTCGAGGTGCCAGACTCCGGCGCGGTCCAGCTTCACCGAGCCGTTCTCGGCGAAGACCTCAACTCCCCGGCTGGCGGGGTCGGGGAAGATCTGGTCGGTGATCACCGCTTCACCGCTGCCGCCGAAGACCTCGACGGATGACCAGTCGACGAGGATCCGCAGCTTCACCTTGCCGTTCTTGGGCTGCAGCGGGGCTCGCTGGACGCCGGGGAAGGTGCTGTTGAAGTCCACGGCGCTGGAGCGGGTCCGGTCGACGTACAACTCCTGTGTCGTGGTGTCGTAGCCGATGACGGTCTCCTCGCCGCCCGCGCCGGTGCGCACCTTGAGGCCGAAGCGTTCGGCGTCCTTGAGGGAGAAGGTCGCTTCGATGTCGAGTGCCTTGCCCTTGGCCGGGGGGCCGATCAGGGGCTTGGTGGTGTTGTTGACGGTGACGCCGGTCGCCGTTGCCGGGCTGTTCTGCCGCAGGGTCTCCAGGTTGTCGACCGGCTTGCTGGTGAGCCGGATCTGGCCGTTGATGGTGCGTAGGGCCATCTCGCGGGGGATGCTTTGCGTACCGCGCCAGGGGGAGGTGGGAACGGCGCCGCTGTAGTCCCAGTTGTTCATCCAGCCGATCATGTACCGCTTGCCGCCCGGTGCGTTCTCCCAGGACACCGCCGCGTAGTAGTCCTTGCCGTAGTCGGCCCAGTCGGCGCGCTGTACGACGGACTGGGCGGCCGTGTCGGCGGTGGTGAACTGGTCGGCCATGATGTGGCCCCAGCCGGCGGTGTTCATGTCGACGATCTGGATACGTGCCTTCTTGCCGGCGTAGGGACGCAGGTCGAAGGAGGCCCAGTCCAGGGTCTCGCTGTTGGAGCCGGTGGCGCTGCGGACGATCTCGCCGTCCACGATCAGGTTGACGGACGTCTCCTGGGAGACGGGCTGGGCCTCGGTGTCGGACAGCATGATGTGGTCGACATTGAGGTGGCCCCAGCCGCCGGTGTTGTCGTCGACGATCCTGATCTGCCCCTTCTTGCCGGCGAGGTCGCCGACGTCCCAGGACGTCCAGTTGAGCGCCTCGGCGTCCTTTCCGGTGGCGCTGCGCACCACTTGGCCGTCGACGAGGAGTTCGACGGCGGTCGGGTTGGCGGCGCCGACGGGGTGGTTGCCGCCGCCGATGAGGAAGTTCAGGTGCTTCTTGTCGATGGTGAATTCGGGTGAGGTGAGGGTGCCGGTGGTGGAGTCGCCGTTCAGGTAGGTGTTGACCAGGCCCTCGCCAAGGAACCCGGAGACCTCTTGCTGGTTGGGGAGGGTGCCGGTGGCCGGTGCCGGGCCGAAGGCGTCTCCGGTCGTCGTCCAGTCGCCGTAGCCGGCGCCCTCGAAGTCGGCGAGGACCGTGCCCTCGGGCGGCGGTCCCTGCTCCATGACGGTTCCGGGCTCATGCGGGTGCCGTCCGCCGCCGACCTTGAAGTTCAAGTAGGGGCTGTCGACGGTGAAATCGGGTGAGGTGAGGGTGCCGGTGGTGCCGTCACCCGAGTGGAAACTGTTGGCGAGGCCCTTGCCGTCGAACCCGTCGACGGTTCCCTGCCCGGCCAGTGCCCCGGCCGCCGGTCCGTCGCCGTACGCGGTGCCGGTGGTCGTCCACGTACCGAAGCCGGTGCCCTCGAAGTCCTGGACCACCGTGCCGCTGGGCGGGGTGTAGGTGCCCTTGTCGTCGGCGGTGAACTTCTTGCCGTCGAAGTCGCCGATGAAGTACTGGGCGGCCGAACCACCGGCGATACCACCGGGGTTGATGTTGACGACCAGGACCCACTTGATGGTGTTCTCGTCCCCGTCGACCGCGAGAGGGAACAGGTCGGGACACTCCCACACGCCGCCCGTCGCGCCGGCCGGCCCGAACTCGCTGAGCAGGTCCCAGTCCTTGAGGTTCTTCGACGAGTAGAACTGCACCTTGTGCTCGGTGGACAGCGACACCGTCATCAGCCAGCTCTTGGTCGGCGCGTACCACTGGACCTTGGGGTCGCGGAACTCCTTGGAGCCGATGTCGAGGACGGGATTGCCCTGGTACTTGGTCCAGGTGCGGCCGCGGTCGGTGCTGTAGGCGAGCGACTGCGCCTGGATGCCCGTGTCCTTGGCGAAGCTGGTGTAGATCGCCACCATGGGCGGGTTCTTCTTCGTGCCGAACCCGGTGGTGTTGTTCCAGTCGACGACCGCGCTGCCGGAGAACACCATCTCCTCGTCGTCGTGCGACAAGGCGAGCGGCAGCTCCTTCCAGTGCACGAGGTCCTTGCTCACCGCGTGCCCCCAGGACATGTCGCCCCACGAGTTGCCATTGGGGTTGTACTGGTAGAAGAGGTGGTATTCGCCCTTGAAATACACAAGGCCGTTGGGGTCGTTCATCCAGTTCTTCTCCGGCGTGAAGTGGAACTGGGGCCGGTAGGTCTCGGAGTACGGGGGGATGTCGGCAGCGACAGCCTGGGGGGCCGGCAGGGCTGCGGACAGGGCACAGACGGTCGCCACCGCCGCGATCATCCGTGTGCGGGCATGCCGGGATACACGTACAGAGCTCATGGTGTCTCCTGTGCCGCGGCCGTCCACGCAGCGGAGCCTGCTGCCGGCGTGGAGCGACCGGAAAGTGACGCCTCGCCGACGCCGTCGTCCGCGGCGCCGACAAGGAGTGTCATCGTTGACTTGTGTCATCGATGACATCGAGTGGCCCGATGATGGAGGCAACTCGGCCGGTGCGTCAACCGGTTCGGGGGTTGATGTGCCCCAACGCGGCGCGCACGCCTGTCATACGCCGTCAGCCGTGGCGAGCCGCGCCAACTGCCGGAGACCCACGGGCGGACAACGGCCGCGGGACGTTGCTGATTTGTGACGCGTACAGGGCATTGACGTTTCCAGAAGACGGAGTCCATCATCCTCGCCATGCGGTGTCAACGATGACATAAGTCAACGATGACACCTCGGGACGGCATGCTCCGATGCCGACCGCGCCGCTCGCAATCCCGCAGGAGTCGTTCATGCCTCGCACCGCTCGTCTGCCCCTTTCCCTCCTCAGAGCCGCTGCGTGCACGGGTATCGCGGCCCTCACCCTGACGGCCTGCGGATCCGGCTCCGGATCGTCGTCCGCCGGCAGCAGTTCAGGCGACGTCAAGGTCGGTCTCATCACCAAGACCGACACCAACCCGTTCTTCGTGAAGATGAAGGAGGGCGCGGAGAAGACCGCGAAGGCCGAGGGCGTCACGCTCATGACCGCGGCCGGCAAGTTCGACGGCGACAACGCCGGTCAGATCACGGCCCTCGAGAACATGGTCGCCTCCGGCGTGAAGGGCGTCCTGATCACCCCGAGCGACTCCAAGGCCATCGTGCCCGCGATCGCGAAGGCCCGCGCCAAGGGCGTCCTGGTCATCGCCCTGGACACCCCGCCCGAGCCGGAGAGCGCGGTCGACGCCCTCTTCGCCACCGACAACCTCAAGGCCGGCGAGCTGATCGGCGAGTACGCCAAGGCGGCCATGAAGGGCAAGACCGCCAAGATAGCCACCCTCGACCTCGCACCGGGTGTGTCCGTCGGCGTCCAGCGGCACGACGGGTTCCTGAAGGGCTTCGGCATCGACGAGAAGGACCCGGCGGTCGTCTGCTCCCAGGACACCGGAGGCGACCAGGCCAAGGGCCAGACGGCGATGGAGAACTGCCTCCAGAAGGAGCCCGGCATCAACGTCGTCTACACCATCAACGAACCGGCCGCACTCGGCGCTTACACCGCGATCAAGGCCAAGGGCCGGGAGAAGGACGTCCTGATCGTCTCCGTGGACGGCGGCTGCACCGGGACCCAGGCGGTCAAGGACGGCACGATCGCCGCCACCTCCCAGCAGTACCCGCTGAAGATGGCCGCCGAGGGCGTCAAGGCCGTCGTGACGTACGCCAAGGACGGCAAGAAGGCGTCCGGTTACACCGACACGGGCGTCACCCTGATCTCCGACAAGCCGCAGGACGGCGTCACGTCCAAGGACACCGCCTACGGCCTGGAGAACTGCTGGGGCTGAGCCGCCTTCGAGGCCCGTACGCCTCCGCCTCTCCCCTCAGCGGGGCGGCCGTCCCTTCCCCTTGACCGGGGGACGGCCGCCTGTCCTCTTGTCCTCCGACCAGGGCGGGCAACGACCTCCGTCTTCCGACAAGGATTTCGCATGACAGCCACGACCACGCCGTACGCCGAGCTCAAAGCACCGACCACAGCCCGCAGACTGCTCACGGCACCGACCACCGGCCCGCTGGTCGCCCTTCTCCTGGCCTGCGCCTTCTTCTCCCTCTCGACCGACCAGTTCCTCACGGGCGGCAACTTCTCGCTCATCGTGCAGCAGGTCATGGTCGTCGGCACCCTCGCCATCGGACAGACCCTGATCATCCTCACCGCGGGCATCGACCTGTCGTGCGGTGCCGTGATGGCGTTCGGCAGCATCGTGATCGCCAAGATGGCCGCCGAAGGATCCCTGCCCCCGCTCGTCGCCATCGCCCTGGGCCTGGTCGTCTGCGGCGGGTTCGGACTGCTCAACGGGCTGCTGGTGCAGAAGATCCCGCTGCCGCCGTTCATCGTCACCCTCGGCATGCTCAACGTCGCGTTCGCGCTGACCCACATCTACTCCGAAGAGCAGACGGTCACCAACCTGCCCGGCCCGCTGACGGCCCTCGGGCAGACCTTCCCGCTCGGCCGCACGGACATCACGTACGGCTCCCTGGTCACCATCGCCCTGTTCCTCCTCCTCGCCTACGCGCTGAGCAGCACCGGCTGGGGCCGGCACGTCCACGCGCTGGGCGACAGCCCGGAAGCGGCGCGGCTGAACGGCATCCGCACCTCCCGGCTGACCATCGGCGTCTACACCGTGGCCGGCCTCCTCTACGGCATCGCCGCCCTGCTGCTCATCTCCCGCACCGGAGTCGGCGACCCCCAGGCGGGACAGACCGACAACCTCGACAGCATCACCGCCGTGGTCCTCGGTGGCACCAGCCTCTTCGGCGGACGCGGATCGGTCCTGGGCACCTTCATCGGCGTCCTCATCGTCGGTGTCTTCCGCAACGGCCTGCAGCTGATGGGCGTCGCCTCCATCTACCAGACCCTGATCACCGGAGTCCTGGTGATCCTCGCGGTGACCATCGACCAGCTCTCCCGGAAGAAGGCCCGATGACCGCCACCTCCTCCCCCGCCCCTGTCCTGCAGGCCCGCGGGCTGGTCAAGCGCTACGGCCACGTCACCGCCATCGACGGCGCCGACTTCGACCTGCTGCCCGGCGAGGTCCTCGCCGTCATCGGCGACAACGGAGCCGGCAAGACCAGCCTGATCAAAGCCCTCACCGGCGCGCTGACCCCCGACGCGGGCGAGATCCGCCTCCACGGCGAACCCATCACCTTCTCCGGACCGCAGAGCGCACGCGCCCACGGCATCGAGACGGTCTATCAGGACCTCGCCGTGGCCGCCTCCATGGACATCGCCTCGAACGTGTTTCTCGGGCGCGAGCTGCGCCGCCCCGGCGTCCTCGGCAGTGTCCTGCGCATGCTGGACAAGAAGCGCATGCGCCAGGAGGCCGCCGAGCACATGGCCGACCTGAAGATCGGCCTGCGCTCGCTGACGCAGTCGGTCGAGACGCTCTCCGGCGGACAGCGCCAAGCCGTCGCGGTCGCCCGTTCCGTCGCCTGGGCCCGCAGCGTCGTCGTCATGGACGAGCCCACCGCCGCCCTCGGCGTGAAGGAGTCCGGCCAGGTCCTGGACCTCATCCGCCGCGTCCGGGACAAGGGTATGCCGGTCGTCCTGATCAGCCACAACATGCCGCACGTCTTCGAGATCGCCGACCGGATCCACGTCCACCGACTGGGCCGACGAGCCGCCGTGATCAAGCCCTCCGACTACTCCATGGCGGAGGTCGTCGCCATCATGACCGGCGCGCTCACCGTCGACGAGGCCGGAGATACTGTCGTAACGGACGCAGAGGCGGCGAAGGCCGCGGGCGTCCAGGCCAACTGACGTACCACTGAAGCACGCACGGATTCCGGCCGAGGCCGCGGCCGGAACCGACGAGCACAGGAGACCGTTTCCTCCATGGCAGCGAACCGCCGCCCCACCCTGGCAGACGTGGCCCGAGAAGTCGGCGTCAGCGCCAAGACCGTCTCCCGCGTCCTCAACGAGGACGGGCCCGCCTCGACGCGGACCAGAGAACAGGTTCTCGCCGCCGTGGCCAAGCTCGGCTTCCAGCCCAACCTCATGGCCCGCAACATCCGCGTCGGCGGACCCGACACCACCGTCGGACTGGTCATCCCCGACCTCGGCAACCCCTTCTTCGGAGCCGTGGCCCGGAGCATCGAGGACACCGTCCGCGACCGCGGCCTGACCCTGCTCATGGGTTCCTCCGCCGACGATCCCGACCGCGAACGCGCGCTGACGGACAAGTTCCTCGCCCGCCGCATCAGCATCCTGATGGTCGTGCCGTCCGTCGGCGCCGACCACTCCCACCTCAAGACGCACCGCGCCGCCGGGCTGCCCGTCGTGTTCCTCGACCGCCCGGGAGTAGGTCTGTCCACGGACAACGTCGTCAGCTCCAACCGCTCAGGCACCCACGACGGCGTCGCCCACCTGATCGCCCACGGCCACCGGCGCATCGGCTTCATCGGCGACCTTCCCACCAAGCTCTACACCCGCCGCGAGCGCCTGGCCGGATACCGCACCGCCCTGCAGGAAACCGGCCTTCCCTACGACCGCTCCCTGGTCACCAACGCCCACGACCGGCACGGGGCCTGCGCCGCGACCGACCAGCTCCTGGACCTGCCGGATCCTCCCACCGCCCTGTTCGCCGGCAACAACATCGTCGCGCTGGGGATCATCACCGAACTCGCCCGCAGCAAGCGGAAGGACGTCGCCGTCGTCGCCTTCGACGACGTGGAACTCGCCGAGGCACTCGAACCGGCCCTGACTGTCGTCGCCCAGGACGCTGAAGAAATCGGCAGAGCGGCGGCGACCACAGCCCTGGCCCGCCTCGACGGCGACCGCTCCCGCGCCCGTACCCTCACCGTCCCGACCCGCCTGATCGTCCGGGGATCGGGAGAACGACTTGCTCCGGTGCTGCAGGAAAGCTGATCCCCTCGGCGGACTGCTACCGACCGGAGGCCGGTGTCAGGTCGGCCCCTCGGTGCGACTGGATCAGCACCCACGCGCGATCTCGGAGCGCGTCTGTGAACCTGTCAGCCCGACGCGGTCCGCGCGGTCTCGGCGAAGGGTGCCGATGCCGCGATGAGTTCCGGCCGGGTCGCGAGTCTGTTCTGGTGAGCGTCGTGGGACGTCGTACGACGCTGTCCGGCACGAACCACCACGGAGGACACCATGACGACCACGCCGAGCGACCCGACCACGGCGGTGCCCGGCCGCCCGCCCGTCGTTGACCTGGCCACCTGGCAGACCGCCCGTGACGAGCTTCTGGTCCGCGAGAAGGCGCACACCCGTGAGGGCGACGCGATCGCCGCGGCCCGGCGGCGGCTGCCGATGGTGGAGCTCGACGGGACGGTCGAGGTCGTCGGACCCGACGGCCCGGTCCCGTTCCTGGACCTGTTCCAGGGCCGCGACGAACTCGTGGTCTACAAGCACATGTGGTACGACGGCGCGCCGCACCAAGGGCAGTGCGAGGGCTGCACCACCACGGCCTGGCACGTGAAGGACGCGGTCTACCTCAACGCCCGGGACGTCTCGTTCGCCGTCCTGACCACGGGCCCGTGGGACGAGGTGGCCTCCTACGTCGAGTTCATGGGCTACACCCAGCCCTGGTATTCGGTGCGCGACGTGGACGCGCCGGTCGGCGGCGACATGGGTTACCTCACCTGCTTCCTGCGCGACGGCAACCGCGTGTTCCTCACCTACTCCACGACGGGCCGTGGCAACGAGCGGGTCAACGGGTCTCTCGGCCTGCTCGACATGACGCCCTACGGCCGCGGCGAGGCGTGGGAGGACAACCCCGAGGGCCGGCCCGAGGGGCGCAGCCCATGCTGGTCCTGGCGCTCGGACGCGGACGGGAACGCCACCTGGGGCCCGACCAGCCGCCCCGTACCGCAGTGGACCCGCCCCGGCGCGACCCCCGTGGAGACCCTCGGCCGAGACGGCCACCACCACTGACGCGCCTTGTCGACGGCATCGGCACGAGGTGTCAGGTGGTCCATGCAGGTGCCGTCCAAGGCGGGGAGGTGATCGTCCCTCGCGGTGGCCCTTTCATGTCCGTCAAGCGCTGTCCGGGGAGAGGGAGTTGCCGACACGCGCGTGGATGGTGGGCGTGAGGCAGGTCCGGTCCGCGCGGCCGTCGTGCGCCGAGAGCGGGAGGAGATTCCCGCCAGGGCGCCGCGCTGTCCGTCCACGCAAGGCGCCCTTCCGCGGCCGCCCGCGGTGCGGGATCATGCCCACCAGTGGCAGCTACCGGTGTCACCGCGTGGCTGGGGCGCGAGAACGGGGTGCACCAAATGAAGGCGCTGGGGCGGAGACTGAGACGGGGGCTGGGGCTGGGGCCAGGTGCTCCAACGGCCCCCGAGCCGCCGTCGGATGGCGCACAGGTCAGCGGCCCGAACATCGTGAGCGCCGGCCCGGAGAGACAGCTGTGGGCCTTCTCCCCGGGCCGATGGAACATGTCGACCCCGGCCGTGGCGGACGGCGGCGTGCACGTCAGCAGCGGATCGGGACTGTACGCCCTGGACGCGGCGACCGGACAGGAGCGGTGGCGGTTCGTCACCAGCGGCGATCGGATCAAGGTCTTGGCGCCGACGGTGGCCGATGGGGTTGTCCACTTCGGAACCGGTCACGCCGACGGTCTCGCTTACGCGATGGACGCGCTCACCGGGCGTCAGATCTGGCAGGTCGCCACCGGTGCCCCCGTGACCTCGCGCCCGGCGGTGGTCGACGGAGTGGTGTACCTCAGCAATGAACAAGGCCTGTCGGCTCTCGACGCCGCCACCGGCGAACGGCGGTGGGTGTTGGCGGGCAACCCGGTGCTCGGGAGTCCAGCGGTGGCCGACGGTGTGGTGTACGTGCACATCGGTGGGTCGAAGGAGGACAAGGGCGTCCATGCCCTGGACGCTGCCACCGGAGAGAAGCGCTGGAGATTCACCACCGGCCGCGAGTGGAACGAGGACTCCAGACCGGCGGTCGCCGACGGGAGCGTCTATGTCACCAGCCATAGCAGCCTGCACGCGGTTGACGCGCTCAGCGGCCGGGAGCGGTGGGCATTTTACGCGGACCACTACATGACCTCGACGCCCGCGGTCCGGGGCGACAGAGTGTACGTCGGCAGTTGGGACCACCACTTGTACGCGGTGGACGCCGACACCGGGGAGCCGTACTGGAAGTTCCCCACCGAGGGGGCGGTGGCGTCCTCGCCGGTCCTGGCCGACGGCCTGGTCCACTTCGGTTGCTGGGACAACACCCTGTACACGGTCGACGCCGCCACCGGCGCGTCACACGCCACGTTCACCGCCGGCGACTGGGTGGGCTCACCGACGGTCGCGGACGGCGTGGTCTACGTCGGCACCCGCGACGGTCACCTCTACGCTCTGCGGTCCTCGGCCCCGATCAGTCCCGGGACGCCACGAACTGATTCCCAATGATGCTTGTCATCGGGCGGGCATAAGGTTCCGCGCATGAAATCGTTGATCACTGCCGTCCGCGAGCATGACGAAGCTGCGAGTTTCCTCGCTTGGCCGGGCGATTTCGACCTGGCCCGAGGCGACCATGTCGAGGATGTCCACCTCGCCTCGGGCGCCGCGCTGGAGGGATTCGCCGGCGACGGCGCCGGGGGCACCTTCTTCTTCTGCGGCGAAGGTGACGAGGAACGTCCCGTCTTGTATGCGGACTCCGAAGGAGGGGCGGCGCTGGTTGCGATCGGCCTGCCCGAACTTCTGCGGCTCCTGCTGGTCGCCCCTTGGTGGCGCGACTGCCAAACGTTCACCGCGGAGGAAAGCCGCAAGCTCGCGGCCGAGTACCTGGAGGACATGCCAGACCTTGTGGCCCGACGGGACCGTGCCGCCGCGGCCCTTGGCCTTGCCCTTGCCGCTGAAGGGGACGTCTTGGCCCGCTTGCGGGAGGTGGCGCTCGGGATCGGAAAGGACTTCGCCCTCATCTTCACGCCGGAGGGCGAACCCTACGATCCTCTCTTCGAGGGCTGAGACGCATCGTGGTTGCAGACGGCAGGAGCCGTTCACGACTAAGGATGAGCCAGCAAGTGCGCAGCGGGGCCCATCGAGGTGCAGGCAGGCCGGCCCGATCTCGGTGAACGGTGGATCGCGTCCCGGTCGTGTCCTGGTCGACGTGCCCGGTCTGCACGACCCACGCGACCTGCGCGCCGGCCATCGTTTCGGCAACCTGCATCTCAACAGCGGTCCGCTACCGACCACTGACCGGCTCCCTCCGGGCAACCTCCATTCCGTGAGCGCTGTCGGCTGACCCGGGCAATGTCCGAGCAGTTCCGATCGAACACGAGCGGTGGCCGCGCTCGGTGCGACGAGCCGAAGGTGATCACAGCCGGAAAATGAGTATGCGACTGCGCGGCCTCAACCGATCATGTGGGTATGACCGGTCAACTGGCGATCAGTATCTTCACTTTGCAGCACAGGATTCCGGATGACTGGGCGGCGGATCCCTGGGCCGAGGTGCGGCCTCTGATCGACGGCGTAGATGTCCTGAAGGAGGTCCACCCGGAAGGGCTGGCACCCAGTCGCCGATACTGGAGGGGGCCCGCCGAGAGCTGGCCGCTGGCGGTCACGGAGGAACCTCGCAGAGTCATGGTCGCCGAGCCGACCTGCACGGCCGGCTGCTGCGGCGCCCTGTACGTCACCATGCGCCGCGAAGGCGATCGGGTGATCTGGGACGCCTGGGAAAACACCAGCAACATCACTGCCGTGCCGACGGACTTCCGCTTCGATTCCCTCCAGTACGAGACTGAACTCGCCCGGGCCGCAGCGGATCGCAGCTGGGAAGAGCCGGTGGACACCGTCGCCCGGCTCCTCGAGCAGACCCTTGCGGACAGTGGCTGGTTCGAACGCTGGGACTGCGTCCTCACGAGTGTCTCGCCACGACGCGAGGAGCCCGGCGTCCCTGCGGAGCTCACAAGCCCCGAGGGTGTTGACGTCGAGTTCCACCAGGTCCGGGGACCGGGCGAGCGTACAAATTCCTACGGTTACGAGTTGTTCGTCACCCGCGACCAGTCCCTGGAAGAGCAGGTCCGGCGGCTCGCGGACCGCATTCTGGCGGACGATCCGCGGAAGACTGCTGAGATCCGAGAATACTGAGGACCAACTACTGCCGCGACCGGTTGAGTTCGCCGGATCGGTGAACGAGGAACGGCCGCTGGCGGGCAGGAGGGAGGCGGGCGATGAGTGACAACTGCCTGACGGTGATTCCGACTGATCCGTACTGACGGCCCAGTAAGGATGCTGCGGATCGTGCTGCTGCCGTGCTGTCCGAGATGCTTCCTGACGACGACGCGCCATCGTTTGGAAGCCAAGTGGCACGACAGCGACGCCGAGACCCCTACGACAGATCCTCATCCACATCTAGTGGGCGCACCTTTCCTCGAGGTGACAGGCCGGAGCGGAGCCTTGCGCGATCACGCTGGGGCGCGCCTTGCGCAGGGAGCATACAATGTTGCCTATGACGCAAGACACTGATGAGCTCGACAGCCTCGTACGCAAACGGATCCGCGCACTGCGCGTGGCACAGGGCTGGTCTCTCGACGAGCTGGCCACCCGCGCCCGGCTCAGCCCGTCCACGCTCAGCCGTATCGAGAACGGTCAGCGCCGCCTCGCGCTGGATCAACTCGTCACCCTCGCCCGCGCTTTGGACACCTCACTCGACCAGCTGGTCGAGACCGCCGGCGACGATGTCATCTCCAGCCCGATGATCGACGCGGCCCGCCGGCGGATGCAGTGGCCCATCCGCGCAGACCCGGGTATGACCGTTGTACGTCAGCGCATGACAGACCCGCCGCCCGACAGCCCCTCGCGTCTGCGCGCCCACCCCGGCCGTGAATGGCTCGTCGTCCTCTCCGGTACCGCTGTCCTGCTGTTGGGCAACCGGCGCTTTCGCGTGGAGACCAACCAGGCCGCGGAGTTCCCGACGATGCTCCCGCACGCCATCGGCGCCGAGGGCGGACCGTGCGAGGTCTTGGGCATCTTCGACCGTGACGCCCGCCGCGGCCACCAGCGCGACGAGGGCACCGATGACGCGAGCCGCCCGTCTCCATGAGGGGACACCGCGAGACACCGCTCCTCAGCCGCGTCTCCGTGCGGCAAGGGGTCGTATCAAGCCGCAGCGTCGAGGGCTTCTTGCGCAGCCGGCACGCCAAGCGGCCATCGTCTTGCCGTTTCGGGAAGCGGCAGCGCCGCACGCCCGTGATTCTCTTAGCGTCGTCGGCATGACTCATACACCCCCGCGCGCATCACACGACCACGAAGCGCACGCGGCCCACCAGCACGGAGCGGACCACGACGCCGACGGCCAGGCGGAGATCCTCGACCTTGACGCTGAAGTGCTCGCCGAGCACATCGCCTCCATCACCGCATGGCTGCCCGTCGGAGCCGGCCCCCGTCACATCGTGGATCTGGGCTGCGGGACCGGGACCGGCACCTTCGCACTGCTCGAGCGCTTCCCCCGTGCCGAGGTGACCGCCGTCGACACCTCGACCAGCCACCTGCATCGCCTGCTCGAGAAGGCCACGAAACTGGGCCTGGCCGACCGGGTGCACCCCGTCCAGGCCGACCTCGACACGACCTGGCCCGACCTCGGCACGCCCGAACTCGTCTGGGCATCAGCCTCCATGCACCACATGGCCGATCCCGACCGCACCCTGCGCCAGGTCCACGACACGCTCGCGCCGGGCGGGCTGTTCGCCGTCGTCGAACTGGCAGGCCTCCCGAGGTTCCTGCCCGAAGACGCCCCCGAAGACCGCCCCGGTCTCGAGGAACGCTGCCACGCCGCACTCGACCGGCACCACGCCGAACACGTGCCGCACCGCGGCGCCGACTGGGGATCCAAGCTCACCGCTACCGGCTTCACCGTCGAGGCCGAACGCACCATCACCGTGCACATCGGCCCACCCCACACCGACGCAGTCGGCCGCTACGCACTCAACAGCCTGCGCCGCATGCGCAGCCGCGTCGCCCGGACACTGACAGCCGAGGACCTCACCGCCCTCGACCGGTTGCTCGACACCGACAGCCCTCACAGCATCCTGCGCCGCGGCGACCTGACGGTCCGCACCGAGCGCACCGTGTGGGCCGCACGGCGCACCTGAAGGCGCCATGCCGAGCTCAACCCGGTCGAGGGCATCGGGGCGCGGGCGCTGCTGCGACGCTGCCACACCGCGAGCGGCGCCTGCACCGGCACAGACCACCGCATCGGCACCATCCGCCAGGAGCTCAGCAAGATCCAGCACTACCCCGCACTCCTCGACGCCTGCCTCCCAGAGAACGGACTTGGCCTCCACCCCGCTTGTGCTCATCACGACAACCCCACTTCCAGCTCAGTAGACGAATGCCGCGGTCCGACGTGTCACCACCATGGGCAGAGAGTTCGGTCTCATCGTTCCCTTGACCAGCGGCGTAACCGCCACATCGGTGGCGTGTCGCAGCCGCCAGTGCCGGAGCACCGTCGCCACGATCAGCGCAATCTCCGTAAGGCCGTACACATCACCGATGCATTTGCGGGTTCCGACCCCGAAAGGCATCTGTGCTTGCTTCTGCTCGGCCGTCACCCGGTCGGGCAGCCACCGGTCGGGATCGAAACGATGGGGAGAGGGGAACGCCTTCGGATCACGGTGGAGGCAGTACAGGCTGAACACCACATCCGCGTGAGCGGGAATCCGATACCCGCCGATCGTTGCCGGGCGGGTGGTGACACGGCTGAGGAGCCAGAACGGCGGGTACAGGCGCAGGACTTCGGTCAGGACGCGCCTGAACGCCGGCAGGTTCCCCAGGTCCTGGGCGTGGAGTTGCCGATCTCCGACCGTACGGCGCAGTTCTTCGAGGACGGCTCCTTCCGCGTCGGGGTTCTCGGCCAGGCTGTGCAGCAGCCACGCGGCCGCGCTGCCGGTGGTCTCGATGGCGGCCATCAGCATGCTGATGACCTGCTCCTTGAGTTCGGTGTCGGTCAGCGTGGCGCCGGTGTTCTCGTCGGTCGCGTGCATCATCGCGGACAGCAGGTCACCGCGGTCCCGCCCGTCGGCGCGGTACGTGCGGATCTCCTTGCGGATGATGCGATGGATGCCGCTCAGGGCGGTGTCGAACGCGATGTTGATCGGCAGCGGCACCTTGTGCACCCAGGCAGCGGGGATGAACATCCGTCGGTACAGCCCTGCCAGCATCGGCGGGAAGAGCCGTTGGATCTCCTGCGCCGCGTGCGCGGCGCCTGGCCCGGAGAACAGTGTCCTGGTGACGACTTCGGCAGCCAACCGGTGCATGGTCCGCACCATTTCCAGCTGCTGCGCATCGCTCCAGGAGCGCGCCAGCGTGTCGGCGCACTCCTCCATCACCTTGGAGTACTCCACGATCCTGCGGTGGTGAAAGGCCGGTTGCAGGATCGGACGCTGCACCTTGTGGTCCGCGGTGGGACACCTCGCCACGCCATTGCCCGCCAGGGACCGCACCCCCTCGATGAAGATCCCGCCCTTGTCGAAGGTGACCGGGTCGTTGAGCAACTGCCGTACCAAGTCCGGCCTCGTGACCAGATGAAGGGGCTTCGTGCCCACGCGTACCACCGCCACGCCGACGTGGCGGTGCTGCCGTTCGAAGAAGAGCAGCGGATCTCGCAGGATCTGCCACAGGTGTCCGGCCAGCGGCATGGCGCCGGGTACCACCGGCGGGACTATGGCCTCTGAGCTCGGCTTCATGGCTCACTCCTGCTCGTACTCGAATTCCGTCCTGTCCGGGTGCAGCACCAGCCCCGTGGGCGGGCGGCCGTCCCAGGCGTGGCCGGGGCCGTGGTAGCGGCGGGACTCGTAGTGCCAGGCGACGTTTCCGGCCATCATGTGGCCCACGCCTTCCAGGTACCGGTGCACGGCGCCGCCCAGCGGGTGGCCCCGGTAGCGGGCCCGCAGCACTCGGGACAGGCAGATGTACTCGTCGTCGGCGTCCCTGAGCTGTTCCAACAGGACGTCCACGGCAGCCTGCACGGTCAGGTCGTGGTGGTGCATCAGCGACAGCAGCAGGTTCATACCGTCGCCGCAGATCATTTCCTTTCGCAGCGAGAACAGGTCATTGACCAGTACCACGTGTGCCCCCGCGACGCGCCACACGCCTGCCAGGTCCGGGTCCTGTGCCATCACGCCGGTCAGGTCAACACCCAAGCCATGTTCGATGGGCACCATGACCGTCTCCCCGCCGGTGGATATGCGGCGCAGCGGGAAACAGACGTCGGGGTGGGCGGGGTGTCCGGTGGCACGTATGGCGTTCTCCATGGCCAGTGACTCGGCCCAGCGCCGCTGGGTGCGCGCGTGCCGGTTCCTGATCCCCGCGGACATCGCACTGGTCAGGTCCGCCCAGACGTCTTTGTAGGCGGTGGAGTAGGGGCTCGCATCGAGACCCGTGCCGTCGAGCATCCGCATGAACTCCCCGTAGGCACCCCATTCATGGACAGCGATGTCGTCGAGGGCGAACAGCAGTGTGTACAGCCGGCTGATGCCGCCGATCCGGTCGGCTGCGGCGGTGGGGTAGCACCAGCACGACCAGCGAGGGATCTTCTCCCTGAGGAACGCGTCCCTGCTCTGCTTGTCCGTGAAGGGCACCGATGCCTGCAGCCAGGCGTGGTCGGCGTCCGTCACGGCGTCGTGTCCGGGGTGCAGCCGTGCCTGCCCCGGGTACGGAATCGTGCCGATGCGGATACGTGTCCCCAGAGCCAACGCCATCGAATACCTTGCCATGCTCCCCCTTGTCGGTGGGCTTCGGCAGTGGTGGAGACAGAGCGTTGCAGCGTCGGCAACCGTGGAGGAAGGCGTTCACCGAGGCGCGCGGTGGGCCGGTGCGGCTCGCCCTCTCGTCCACGCGCCGTCATGGATCCCCGTATCCCCATTCACCGGCGACCCAGCGCCCTCCGCTCGGCGGGCCCCGCCCCGGCCATCACGGCGGTCGCTTCATCGACCAGCAAGCAGGACCTTCCAAGGCCGGCTCCAGGGTTACGACCGCGACCCGCTGCGCCGGCCGACGCAGATCAAAGCAGGTGCGTGAGCCGGTGAAGAACGCGCCTTCCAAGCCATTCCGCGCGGGCGGTGGGTCACGTCCCCTGTCGTGGTGTAGCCGATCATGACCTGTCACCTCCGGTCCGGGCCCGGCGGGCAGGTCTCGCCACGGAGCGCGCGGCAGTCACCGCCGGTCCCGGCTCCGTAAGCCCCAACAGGGCTGTCGACAAAGGCAATCAGGGCCGCGACCTGGGTGTTCCGCTTGCTTGATCGGCTACACCACGTGGCGGGACACGATCGGGCGGTGCAGCCGACGGAGGTGAAACGCCCACAAAGTGGGGGCGGACGACGGGCCGGCCGCGATCATCTTCTTGGCTACGTCAGGCTGCCTGCGGTGATGGCTCCGCCAACGTCAGCTACCGCCGACTCACCAAGTGAAACGACGTTTTAAGCGTCAGAAGTCGCCAAATGGATGCCTGGCATCGCGATACGAGGCGATACGAGAACTCTGCCGATTGGCGATCGGCTGAAGCGTAGCGCCGCATTAACACTGCCGAGTAGTCACTCCGCGGACCGATGACTGGACGGCTGCGGTACATGTCCCGTTGGCGGACGCTGGCTCGCCAAAGTCGGCCTTGTTGAGGGCGATGTCGAACTCGGGCGCGTGCCGGTCCAACCGGACGGTGATCAACTCTGCGGACGTGGTGAGGGGTTGAAAGGGCTGGCAGCGGCGCGCTGAATCATCCTCGGCAGACGGGTTATTACGTCGTCACCGTGCCGGCACGAGGTATCTCCTGGGCGGCACGACCGACGGCAGTGACCGAGCTGAAGTCGTGGAAATGGGTGGAGGGTTGCCACCCACGGCCCCGGAACAACCGATCCGAGGCCGCGGTTGGCACAATGTTGTTGTCACAGAGCAGCAGTGTGGACGCTCGCTCCCGTCGCAAGCCCTTCGGTCGAAGCAACGGCCATGAGGTCGGCACAGACGTCCGCGATCGGCGTATCAAGGAAGAGACCGCCGGAGCCGCCGACCGCGAGGCCGCCGGAGACGCTGTCCAGGTCGGCGTCGGAGATCTCGGCTGTTGCAACCGGGGATGCAAGGTTCACTGCGTGGTTCCCTTCGAACAGGTACTTCGGAATGGAATAGGCACTTCGGAACGGCAGAGTTCGCCCGATGCACGAAAACGGGAACTCTTCCCGGCGACTTACGCCACGCGCAGGATCAAAGCACGTCGACAAAGGCGCGGCCAGCCGTCCTGGGCTCGAACGGGGCACACTGCGAAAGGCGACTTCACCGGTGTGACAGCGGGGTGACCGAACACACCGACTCCTTCACACGGCCTGCTTCTTCGCTGCACCCACAACGGTTGCCCAAGGATTCCCAAGACGGACACTCCCGCGCCGAGGCCGCCCAATACAGTGTGGTCGCGGCTCCTGTTCAGGTTCCGCACGGCCTGTCAGTGATCGGTGTGCAGGTTTACGGGATCTTCGGCAACCGGCCAAAAGCGCAAGCACCCAAGAGCATCCACCCGAATTCGGGCTCATGTCGACACGCACACCGCACCCTCGTCCGATGCGGACGACGTCGAGCGCCACCCGTATCCCCGATGCGGCGCCGAGCCCGTATCTCCGTGCCGTTCGAGCAGCGGCGCGGTCCCCGGCGCCCACAACACCGGCCGCTTCACGCAGGTACCCCGGCTGGCGAAACTGCTGCGGGTGCCCATCCCTGCCGACCGCGGCCCCGGGCAGCCGTGGCGGCCCGGCACCCGCCCCGCCCCCGGCACCGAACGACCCCGACACGCCGACCGCGGACATCCGGGTCGGCTACCCCCGCAGCTCGGCCCTCGGCCCTCGGCCAGGAACTCGGCCAGGAACTCGACGCACAGCTCCAGCCTTCCCCTTGTTGTGGGGAAGGTAGGGCGCCAGGCGGGTCCACTGCTCGTCGGTCAGTGGGCGCGTGCACCCGCTCGTGGTCACCGAAGTCGGTAGGCGGTGGCCAGCAAGGAGACGGTGACCTGGTGTGGCAGGAGGCCGTCATCGTCCAGGTCTGCACGGTTCACGTGGCGTGCGCTCGGCGTCATCCCCACCAGGTCGAGGGCCTCCATCCTGGTCAGAGACGTGGCGTACTCGACGTGCTCGGTCTCGGCGGTCTCGAAGAAGGGGGCCAGCGCCTGGTGCAGGCGCTGCTCTTTGGCTGGGTCGATCGCGACCATTCCGGGCACCTGGCCGCGCAGCTCGGCCAGGTGCCGCCCGGTAGGACGCACCACGACCAACCGGCCGGTCGGGCGCAGCACCCTGCGGAACTCGGATGGGTTGCGCGGGGCGAACACGTCCAGCACGACGTCGGCCACCCCGTCGGCCAGCGGGAAGGGACGGAAGACGTCCCAGGTCGCCGCGGCGCCTCGCTCATGGGCTCGGGCCGCTGAGCGCAGTGCGCGCGCCGAGGTGTCCAGGCCCAGACCGCGGGCGCCGGGCAGCTGGTCGAGTACGCCGGCCAGGTAGTAGCCCGTGCCGCACCCGACGTCCACGACCGTGCCCTGCTCGGGCACGGCGTCGGCCGCCAGGCGGGCCACGGCCTGACGGATGGGGACGTACCTGCCGGTGGACAGGAAACGGTCCCGGGCCCGGGCCATGGCCGCGTCGTCGCCGCTGGTAGCGCGGGTGCCCGTGAGGAGGCTGACGTAGCCGTGGCGGGCGATATCGAAGGTGTGGCCCGCCGCGCAGCGCAGTGTGCCACGGTCGGGGTGCAGACGGGTGCGGCACATCGGGCAGCGCAGCAGGTCGAGGAACGGTTCGAGGGCAGGGGGAAGCAACACGGGCACGAGGCACTCCTGGCAACGGTGACGGGAAGGGACCGTGCCTGCACGCGCTCAGGAAGTCGCCGCCCCCGGAGGGGACGGACCCGGCGCCCGGGCCGCCTCGTACGGGCAGCACCGGCAAGGAGGTTCACGCAGCAGGCACACCAAGGAGGGCGACGCCGTCCGGCATCGCCCTCAATGCTTCCCGGTCACAGGAAGCAGTAGTGCGGGGTGCTCAGGAATGCCACGCCACGATTCTACGAGCTTCAACGTGGGTGCCGGGCGCCACCGCCGACGTCAAGAGACACGGCCCAGCGCCGGATGCAGCCTCAACGCCGGGCGTGGCGGATCGTCAGACGTCCGAATTCCATGGCCCCCGAGATTCGGATCGTCGGTCCGCCCGGGCGGGAATGCAGCCGAACCTTGTAGCGCACGTCCTTCCACCCAGTGCGCAAACCCTCGACGTCAACGACCGCGTCGCGAGGCACCGTGATCTTGGCCCTGCCGGTGCCGAGCTGCAATTCGATGTCGACTACCGGATGCTCGATGACCGCCTGGGACAGATCCAGGCGCACCCTCCCGAACGCGGACTCGACCTTGAGGAACCGAGGTACCCGCCATACGCCGCGCCGCTTGATCCGTCCGCCGGCGACGGCGATCGTTGACGTGGCGCCCGGCTGCTCTTCCGGGAGTGAGGCCAGAGCCGACACGAGCTCGCGCTGCGCCTTGGCGGTAAGCACACGGTGGAGGCGTTCGTCCAACTCCTCGTGCGAGATGAGCCCTTCGGTGTACGCCTCCTGCAGGCGATGCACGGCCGTGTCGCGGTCGTCTTCGCCGATCAGCGGCGGCGAGTCTTCCGGTAAGGGGGTCACCGTTTCACCTTACTGCCGTGCCGACGATGCGAACGCGCCAAGGTCCGTGGTCGCCCCTCCGCCGGCAACACCTCGGCTGGAGTGACGAGCTTGACCGGCAGGTCGAGGAACGCGCCGGCCAAGACGATGCTCAGACGCCCCCTCCGGCAGCCTTAGCGGGCTCGCAGCGAGCCCTGATGGCGATACCGGCCGGGACGGGCCGCCGGCACAAACCCGGGCGCTGCACCGCTGTCCGCGCCGGCGCCACGGCAACGCCCGCCACCCCGACGTGCTCGCCTCCCAGCGCAGAGCACGCGCCCGCATCCGCAGCGAAAAGGGCGGACGCCCTCTCGCACCCGCAGCCCGACACCGCCTGGCGGCCAGTGACTCAGAAGCCTCGGAAAACGCCGTCGTCGTCGACGGCGCCCGCGAACTCCTCGAAGTCCATGTTCGCGCCCGAGAGATTGTTCTCGATGCCCCACAACTCGGCTGCCACAACGCGGACACAACGCCCGCGCTCACCCCGCCTGTCCACCACGAGGATCGGCAGTTCGGTCGAGGCGAGAGCTACAGAGTCCGCCAGGACAAGAAGTGGATGCTGGTACTCCGCGGGGATCAGTTCGAGGGCCTGGTCGGGAGTCAAGCCCTCGTAGCTCCCGTCGTCGATGAGTGCGACGTTGGCCAAGAAGCCGTCTCTGCTGGGCGAGAACAGCGCCGCCCGCAGAGCGTCCCAAGCACCGTCTGCCGAGAAGTCGGTGCGCACAACGAGGGCTTCCAAAGCGAAGGGGAACTGATTCATGCGCGGACGGTACCGCCAATCCGGTGAACGGCCCGCGTACCCCGCAGGGTGAGGCGGCCGCAGCCCCTGCGTGACACCCGGGTCTCGGCCCTTGGCGCTGGTGTGGTTCCTGATGCGTCGTCAAACCCCACTGCTCACAGCCGGCCACGGTGTACGGCGGCGCAGCCGGCCACGGTGTACGGCGGCACAGACGGCCGAACGATCGGCTCTGCACCGCCTGAATCGCGGCATCAGACGGGCGGTCGCGGGTCTGCGGCCGTGTTCAGGCCGTCCAGGAGCAGGTGGAGGCCGGTGGTGAACTGCTCTCGGTCGTCGTGGTCACGCAGGTCCGCAGTGGTGCGCGTCAGGAAGGGGTAGTCGGCGGGGTCGAGTTCTTCCCAGCGTTCGGCGGTCTGGGCAAGGAAGGCGTCGCGGCTGGGGGGCGCGTCGGCGGTGGTGCGCGGGGCGACGATCTGGGCGCTGACGCCGGTGATGTAGTAGGAGATCGCGGTGGAGACCGCGAAATGCCGTTCGGCGGGCAGCCCGGTTCATGCGACAAGGGTGCACGCCCCCGACGACGGCGCGGCGCGGCGTCCCGACGGTCCAGTGGGGCCACAGGGTCACCGGCGTCCGGCCCCTCGGCGATGGCCGACACGAGCTGACCTTCGCCGACGGCGCAACCGTGACCAGCAGTCTCCTCGTCGGCGCCGACGGCGCCTGGTCGAAGATCCGCCCACTGCTCTCCGACGCCAAGCCCGAGTACGTCGGCACGACGTTCATCGAGACCTACCTGTACGACGCCGACGAGCGGCACACCGCGACAGCCGAGGCGGTCGGTGTGGGCGCGATGTACGCACTGGCCCCGGGTAAGGGGATCATCGCGCACCGCGAGGCGGGGAACATCCTGCACACGTACGTCGAGCTGAACCGCTCCGCCGAGTGGATCGCCGCCATCGACTTCACCGACGCCGCCGCCGCGACCGCTCGGGTCGCGGCCGAGTTCGACGGATGGGCTCCGGAGCTCACCGCGCTGATCACCGACGGCGAGACCGCTCCCGTTGCGCGCATGATCCACACACTCCCGGACGGACACCGATGGGAGCGCGTGCCCGGAGTGACGCTCCTCGGCGATGCCGCCCACCTGATGCCGCCGTCCGGTGACGGCGCGAACCTGGCGATGTTCGACGGTGCCGAACTCGGTAAGGCAATCGCCGCTCACCCCGACGACTTCGAGACGGCACTCATCGCCTACGAGGAGGCGCTGTTCGCGCGCACCGAACCCTTCTACGCCGACGCGCACGAAATGCTGGACCTCTGTCTCGGCGACCGCGCACCGTTCGCGAGCTGCACGAGCAGCGTCGCGCACTGCAGGCCGGTTCCAGCAGGCCCTGATGGAGTGTCAGACCGGCGTTCGGAGCGGATGCGCAGTCGTTTGAACCGATGGAGCCAGGCGAACGATCGCTCCGTGACCCCGCCGCGGCGGTATGGCATCCAGCAGAGGAATCACTTGAGTGACATCGTGGCGGTTACCGCAGGTCAGCAAGACAGCGAGCGGAGTTCCATGCCGGTCAACGATCAGGTGCAGCTTGGAACCAGGCCGGCCCCGGTCGACGGGCGAGGGGCCGACGCCGAGCGGTCACTCCGGAGCAGCCCACCACTGACGCGGGGACGTCCCTTCGGGCAACACGGGACAAGCTCATCGGACACCCCGCGGACTCTGCTTGACGAGGCCGCGGCCAGCCACCCGACACGCCGGTCTCATGCTGAAGCCCTGGCTTCGCCCACGCTGAACCACCCAGGCCGCACCTCGGCCAGCAGGGGCTTCAGCGACTCCACCGCGGACCGCAGATCAATGTCCGTGGGGTCAAAAGGCTCAGGCAAACTCTGCGCATAAAGGCGTAGTCGCCAGAAGTCGAAGATCTCCGCTCCGTCGGCCGCAAAGTCCACATCGATCTCAGTGCCGTCCTGGTTGACGAAGAGGCAGCCTGCTCCGTGGACGCTGTAGGAGTAGGTGCCGATTTCGCCGCTTCGGCTGATCCGGTGCGAACGGACCAGGCCGAGCACGTCCGCAAGCCGCTCGAGCGAGGGGAACGCCGCCCGCATGGCCTCACCAGCCGAGTCGAGAGCATCGACGTACCCGATCACCAGGTCACGCGCTGTTGTCACGTGCGCCCCTCCCCTACTGCGCCACCCCGGCGTACGTGTACGGGCGATTGTTCCACGTGGGCTCCCGACGTCTCCGTCGGCGACGTTCTGAACGATCAGTAAGGCCATTTCCACCCCCCTCCAGCCATCTGCGCGCCCAATGAGGACGGCCGCGCAGCGGGAGTCCTCACAAGCGTCTGTCGGAGGCTCAGCCGCTCGTCCTGGTTCGGTGACCCGCGTCACACCCGCCTCCTGTCAGCAATCGGAGCGCCGTCTCGTTCAAGGGGCACGCGAACGAGACAGGAGCAACGCCATGAAGCACCGCATCGTCGTACTCGGCGCCGGATACGCCGGGGCCTTCGCCGCCGGAAACCTGGCCCGTCGGCTCTCCCCCGCCGACACCGAGATCACCGTCGTCAACGCCGTGCCCGACTTCGTTGAGCGGATGCGGCTCCACCAGCTCGCGATCGGCCAGGACCTCAGGTTCCGCAAGCTCGCCGACGTGTTCGCGGGCACCGGGGTGCGGCTGCGCCTGGCGCGGGTCACCGGCGTCGACCCCGAGCGCAGGACCGTCGCCGTGACCGGCGAGGACGGCGACAGCGAGCTCACCTACGACACGCTTCTCTACGCGCTCGGCAGCTCCGTAGCCCAGCACGGCGTCCCCGGCGTGGCCGAGTACGCCTTCGATGTGACCGGCCGGTCCTCGGCGCTGCGTCTGCGCGAGCGCCTGGCCGGCCTGGGCGAGGGCGGCACCGTGCTGGTCGTCGGTGAGGGGCTGACCGGCATCGAGACCGCCACCGAGTTCGCCGAGTCCCGGCCCGACCTCTCGGTCGCGCTCGCCGCCCGCGGCGAGCTGGGCGCCTGGCTCTCCCCGAAGGCCCGCCGTCACCTGCGCCAGGCCTTCGACCGGCTCGGCATCACCGTCCACGAGCACACCGCTGTCGAAGCCGTCGAGCCGACACGGGCGATCGCCGGCGGTGTCGCCGGGCCGTCCATCCCGGCCGACGTGACCGTGTGGTCGGCCGGGTTCGCCGTGCACCCCATCGCGGCGGCCAGCGGCCTGGAGGTCGCCGAGACCGGCCAGATCGTCGTCGACCGCACCATGCGCTCGGTCTCGCACCCGGACGTCTACGCCGCCGGTGACTGCGCCTACGCGATCGGCGACAACGGCCGGCCGCTGCCGATGTCCTGCGCCTCGGCCGGCTTCACCAACATGCAGGCGACCGCCGCGATCATTGCGCGCCTGACGGGCAGCGAGGTCCCGGCCACCGGGCTGAAGTACTACGGCAACCACATCAGCCTCGGGCGGCGGGATGCGATCTTCCAGATGGTGGACGGGGACGTCCGGTCGAAGTCCTGGTACCTGGGCGGCCGGACCGCCGCGCGGCTCAAGTCGGGCGTGCTCAAGGGGGCCGGGTGGGGCATCGCCCACCCGACCTTCGGCATGCCGAAGCGCAAGCGTCGCCTGGCCACCGCCCCTGACCGGGCCGGTGTAAGGGCCGCCGCATAGGCTGCTTCGCATGGACAGCGCAGCCATCGATCGGTTCGAGGCCAGCCGGGGCCGGCTGGCCTCGCTGGCGTACCGTCTGCTCGGCTCGGCCGCCGACGCCGAGGACGCCGTGCAGGACACGTTCCTGCGCTGGCAGGCCGCAGACCGCGAACGGGTCGAGGTGCCGGAAGCGTGGCTGACCAAGGTCGTCACCAATATCTGCCTCGACCGGCTCCGCTCGGCGCAGGCGCGACACGAGCGAGCGGCCGGTGCCTGGCTGCCCGAGCCGCTCCTCGAGGGCGACCCGATGCTCGGCCCGGCCGACACCTTCGAGCAACGCGAATCGGTGTCCTTGGCCGTACTGACCCTCTTGGAACGCCTCTCGCCGGTCGAGCGAGCCGTCTACGTCCTGCGCGAGGCCTTCTCGTACAGCCACGCCGAGATCGCCGGGATCCTCGACATCACCGAGTCCGCGAGCCAGCAGCATGTCCACCGGGCTCGGATCAGGGTCGCCGCCGAGCGCCGCCGCGGCGGCCAGGCCGACCCCGCGTCCGCGCGCCGGGTCGTCGAGGAGTTCCTCGCCGCCGCCATGTCCGGGCGCACGGAACGGCTGGTGGCGCTGCTCACCGACGACGTGACGGCGGTCTCGGACGGCGCCGGACTGGCCAAGCGGCTGTTGCGGTACGAGACGCGTGAGCGGGTCGCCTCCTACGTGCGGGCCGGCTTCAAGCCCACGCCGGCGAAGCGGCGGCTGGCCGGCGGCTCGCCCGCGATGCATATCGCGTGGGTCAACGGCTCCCCGGCCGTCCTCGCCGTGGTCGACGACCGGGTCGTGGGCGCCGTGGCGTTCGAAGTCAGCGACGGCAAGGTCGCGTCCCTGCGCGGCATCGCCGCCGCAGACCGGCTCGTGCGCCTCAACGAGGCCTGGCGGCAGCAGGAACCCGACGCGCCGGTCATCAACGCATGGTGACCAGAGCCAGCAGCGTGTCAACGCCCTGCAACGGCTGCGATCCGCCTTGACCGAGGGCGGGACGGCGGTAGGAGCCGCCGCCATCATCTCTTTGTTGGACCGAGTGGTCTCTCTGCTCAGAGGCGAGCGACACGTCGGACCGGCCTTCCCACCCCCACACCAGCTGGCCCGGCAGACAGAGCCCGCGCCGGCGCGCTCGGGCCGGAGCGCCGGCCGGGCCGCTGTTGTTCAGAGGGCGTCCTGCGACTGTTCGAGGGGTTCTCGGGACACCTGGTCCTTGGCCGGTACGCGGTCGATGATCCAGATATTGCGACCCCGGTCGGCCAGGAATGCCCAGAGGGCGAGCAGGAGCGCGCCTGCTGCCACGACGAGGGCAACCAGGAGGGCGCCTTCGACGCCGTGAGTGTCCGCGAAGCCGCCGGAGACCGCTTGTCCGGCGGCTGTCCCGAGGGGGCCGCCGGCGCACAGGATGGTCATGGCGATCGCAGCCCGGGCAGCGGGGGCCAGTCGCTCGGTCAGGGCATAGATGCTGATCATGTAGGGCGCGACGGTGAAGCTGGCCAGCGCGACGGCGACCGGAAGGGACACGAGCTGGGTGCCGATGAAGAGGATCAGCATGCCGACGAAGAGTGCCGTAGCGAACGAGACGTAGCGGGCGCGCAGGGAGAACCGCTGTGGGAGCCAGGCGCAGGCGAGGCCGGCCAGGGCACTGCCGACGCCGAACTCGGCGTACAAGAGCCCGGAGGCGCCGGGCTTGTCGATCGTGTCGGCGTACACGGTGACGGCCGTCTGGACTGCGCCGAAGACCGCCCCCATGGCGACCATCGCCAGGAACATGACGGCCAGGGGACGACGTGGCAGGTGCGGCTTCCCAGGCTCGCCCGAAGAGGGTCGGTGCGTGGTGCGGTGGGCGTAGAGCAGTGCGAAGGGAAGGGTGCTTCCCGCGATCAGGAACATGGTCACCACGGCGGGGGCGAGGGGGCTGAGTGCGGCCAGCAGCCCGACGAGCGCGGGTCCGGCGACGAAGCTCAGCTCATCCGCGGATGCCTCATAGGACAGCGCCACGGGCAACAAATGGTGCTCGTCGTGCGAGCGCACCAGACGGGACCAGTGCACTCGTACGAGAGGACCGACTTGAGGTTGCGTCAGGCCCACGAGAGTGGCCGCCGCGAACATGCCCTCCCGGGTGCCGTGGCTCGCGGCCAACAGGGCGGCCCAGGCAGCGAAGTTGGCGAGTGCGGCAGCAACGCCGACGGATCGGTGGCCGTAGCGATCGGCCAGGGCCCCGACCAGGGGGCCGCCGATGGCAATGGCGATGCTCTGGGCCGCGCTGGCGAGGCCGGCGAAGGCGTAGCTGCCGGTCGATGCCTGGAGCAGGATGAGAGTGGAGAGGGCCGAGGCCGCGTATGGCAGGCGGGCGGAAAATCCCAAGGGGAAGAAGCCGGCGCCCGCAACGCGCAGCAGGGAGCGGTATGACACTGATGTCTCCATCGGGGCACGTCGAGGAGACGCGCCTCCCAGCCACCAACGCGTCGACGAGCCCGATTCTGATCGTCAACGTAGCGGAGGCGGCTGAGGGCTGTACAGGAGCCTTCGACTGCTCGCCGCTTCCAGACGTTGAATTGCGCGTTCGCTGTGACGTTGCCGCCTGCTGCGGCAGCGCCCATCACCACGAGGCGACCTATGCGGCGGCTGAGCTGCAGGTAGACGGCCAAGAGCAGCGCAATACTGGGCAGGGGGCGATCGCCGCGATCGTCACGGGTGACTCTGCGGTGTCCAGGACGCCGGCAGTGATTCGACGGCGGACCGGGAATCCACGGCATGCTCCGGATCGGGGAGCGAGTCGGACACTCCCCGAGACCGTCCTTGCCGTGAGCGTATTCCGCGCGATGAGGGTGCGGGTATACCGGTGATGTGGGTAGGTGCTGCAGCGGAGTTTGTACAGGAAACGCCTCGTAGTCGAACAGCGCGACCGCGTCCTCACGCCACTGGGCCGTCGCGGAGTACGCCACGCACGGTGTCGAGCCGTACAGCCGGTTCGAACTCCGGCAGCCACCACGTCGCGCCGGCCTGCGCGTACGGCTCGGGATCGACGCCCAGCGGCAGACTGACGGCGATGTCGTACGAGGCCATCTCGCCATGGCGCAGTTCGGTGAGGGTGCCGACGACCTCGGCAAGCTGGTCCGGGTGCTCGAGATTGGCCGGGAAGAAGCCGTCGAGCCGGGCGGCCCGGCGGATCGGCCTGACGTTGCCGGGGAATCCGGCGGCCCACACCGGCACGCCGGGCCGCTGAACCGGCCGCGGCAGGAACGCGATGTCGTCGACGGTGTAGTGCTCGCCGCGGTGATGCACCGGTTCGCCGGACCAGGCTGCGGCCAGGATCGCCAAGGACTCGTCGAGCATCTGCCCGCGCCGCCGGTCGTCGAGCTGCTCGCCGGTCTTGGACAGCTCGCCGGCGAACCGGTCGCTGCCGAGGCCGACGCCGAGAGTGAGGCGGCCGTCGCTGAGCCGATCCAGCGTCGCGGTCTCGCGCGCGACCTTGGCCGGCCGTCGACGGGCAAGCGTCGAGACCATCGGGCCGAGCCGCAACCGCTCGGTCGCGGTCGCGATCGCCGCCAGCGCGATCCACGGGTCGGCGACCAGTCGCACCGGCGCCCGCCAGCACAGCTGATCCCACACGAAGCAGCCGTGCCACCCGGCTTCCTCCGCGTCGGCGGCCAGTCGCGCCACCACCCGCGGGTCGGCGAGGTCGTCGAAGAGCGGCAGCCAGAGGGCCGACCGTAGCCGGTTCATGAGCGGCCTCCTTCCGTGTGCCGCGCCAGGGCCGACACGAAGTCATCCCACACCGGCCTCGGCAGGTCGTGCCCGGCTCCCTTGAGGACCAGCAGCTCCGCACCGGGGATCGCGTCGCGCAGCGCCTCGCCGTGCGCCGGCGGAAGGAGTGGGTCGTGGTCGCCGTGGACCACGAGTGTCGGCGCCGCGATGTCGCCGAAGCCACCTCGGGCCGGTCCGTCGAGCTCGATGGCGTAGTGGTTGACCAGGGTCGATGCGTAGCTCCTGGCGCGCGCCACGTCACGTTCGACCAACGCTCGGATCGCGGCCTCGTCGAAGTGCGGCGAGCCACCGGCGTACGCCCTCGAGCCGGCGACCACGTACTCGACGACCGCGGCCGCGTCGGAGGAATCCGGCTCGGCCGGCATGGCCAGGTTGCTCGACGGCGGCGGCAGGTCGTCGGCCCCGGTCGAGCTCGAGACGAACGTCAGCGACGCAACCCGATCGGGATGGTCCACCCCGAGGATGAGTCCGATCCCGCCGAACATCGATTGACAGACCACATGGGCGCGCTCGATGCCCAAGACGTCCTGGATACCGAGCACGTCCAGAGTCAGGTCGGTGAACGAGTACGTCGGCTGTCCCGGTGGGTAGCAGGCCGAGCGGCCGGTGTCCCGATGGTCGTAGCGGACCACGAACCGGCCGCGGGCGGCGATCTGTTCGCACAGTTCGGCGTCCCACCACAGCATCGAGGCGGCCGACCCGGCGACCAGCATGATCGGCGGGGTCGCGGGGTCGCCGAAGGTCTCGACACACAGCTCGGCGCCGTTGATTTTGAGGAGTTGCTCGCCGTGAGATTGATGTGGGGTCATGTCTGGCACGCTAGAGCCCGCGCATCGATTGTGAAAAGCGATGATTTCCGATCGATTCGATCGCTTGTGGCAATGGGCGTCGCTACGCTGGAACACGTGAGCAACGTGGAGCTGCGCCATCTGGCGGCGATGGCCGCCATCGCCGAGGAGGGCTCGTTCGGTCGGGCGGCCACCCGTCTCGGGTACACCCAGTCGACGGTGAGCCAACAGATCGCCGCGTTGGAGAGGGCCGTCGGCGGTCCGGTGTTCGACCGGCCGGGCGGCCCCAAACCGGTACGGCTCACCCCCCTGGGCTCCGTGGTCCTCAACCAGGGTCGCGAACTGCTGGCGAAGGCGGAGGCATTGACCGACGCCGTGGACCGGTTCAAGGCGGGAGACGGCCGGATCGACATCGGCACCTTCCAGAGCGTGTCCAACGTGATCCTGCCGTCGGTCGTGCGCCGGCTGCGAGACGAGCACCCCGGCTGCGACATCAGGTTGTCCGAGGAAGAGCCGGAGCAGCCGCAGATCGGTGACCTCGACCTGCTGTTCTACGACGGCCGCATCGACGGCGACGTCGAGCACCGCAAGCTGCTCGACGATCCGTACCTGCTGGTGGCAGGCGCCGGCACCTTCCCCGACGGTCCGGTCCCGCTGGAGCGGCTCGACGGGGCACCGATGGTGGCCTGGCCGCTGACCTGCGACCAGCCCTTGATGGAGCAGGCCCTCGCCCGCAGCGGTGCCCGTCCGCAGGTCGTGTTCCGCAGCGCGGTCAACGACACCCTGTTGTCGATGGTGCGAGCCGGCCTGGGATCGGCGGTGCTGCCCTGGCTCGCCATCCGCGGTGCCGATGTCCCGTCCGACGACAGGCTCCGCGTCCACGAACTACAGCCGTCCCTGCCGTCGCGGGAGATCTACCTGCACTGGCGGGCCGGACGTACCCACTCACCACTTGCCGGCCGGGCCATCGAGATCGCCGTCGCGGTCGCGGCCGATCTCGCGCCGCCGCCGGCCAGTGCTTGATGCGCTCGTAAGCATCACTCTGCCGTTCGCGGCGGGTTCCGTCCGGCGCGGTGGCCCGGATGCGCGACGACGCTGCTGCGGGTATCTCTTCCTTCGTCAGCACCACACACCGCGGACGACCCACGATCACGGTCACCGGTCGCCTGCGGTCGACGGATGGACCGCAGGTGCGGAGAGTGCGCCGAAGGCCCGAGATGCCAAGGTGTCCGGCCCTCAGCTCGTCGGCGCGCCCGTGTGACGCACCAGGAGGGAGTGACTCTGTGCGCCAGCGAACACCAGCCGCACGCCGAGCAGCATTCGCATGGGCGCTCTGGCGGCCGACGGTCCTGTCGGCGGGTTCTGGATGCGGTAGGGCGGACAACCAGTTCGGCGCCTCACGACACACGGGAAGGACCGGATCGAGCAACCGCGCACGGGCAGTAGGGGTGGTGGCGGTAGCCGTCGGGGCACTGCTCACCGGCGCTGTCGGGGCGTGCGGCGCTGCCGACCATGACAGTGCTGTGCACTCAGCGGTCGACCTTGCCGACCGTGACCGCGTGCCGGCCCCCAGCCCGATGATGTCCGCACTCGACGATACGACCGGGACCGAGCCGGGAGTGCCCCCTGGGTTCAGCTCGCACGGCGTCCAGTTGCTGCGGGCCCAGGTCCGAGAGACCTTTCCCCACGATCCTCTGGCCTTCACCCAGGGCCTGGAGTTCCGCGGCGGGACCCTGTACGAGAGCACGGGACTGGTCGGTCAGTCCTCCCTGCGCGCAGGGCCGCCAGGCAGGCCGCCCACGGTGTATGCCGAGCTGCCGGCGCCACTGTTCGGCGAGGGCATCACCCTGGCCGGCGACAGGTTGTGGCAACTCACCTGGCGTAACGGCATCGCCATCGAGCGCGACCCCACCACACTCGCGGAACGCCGCCGGGTCACGTACGAGGGCGAAGGCTGGGGCCTGTGCCATCAACGCGTCGCCGACCGGGAACGGCTCGTGATGAGCGACGGCACGAGCCGGCTCACCTTCCGCGACCCCAAGACCTTCAAGAGAACGGGCGGCATCAGCGTGCGCCAAGGCGGCCAACCGGTGACACACATCAACGAATTGGAATGCGCGCCCGACGGCTTCGTCTACGCCAACGTCTACCTCACAGACACGATCGTGCGCATCGACCCGCACACCGGCGCCGTCACCGCGCAGATCGACGCCGCCGGACTCCTGACGGCATCGGAAGCCCACCGAGCCGAGCAACTCAATGGCATCGCCGCCGTACCAGGAACGAACGAATTCCTGATCACCGGCAAGCACTGGCCTCGCATGTTCCAGGTCGCCTTCGTCCCGGCGTGAGCCGCCCGACCGGCCACCCCGTCTGGTCGCTGGCCTTGGCCCAACACAGGCCCGAATGACCCGCATGGTGGCTGCCTTCTCCCGCAGCCTGTCGGCTATGTGGATGCGGTCGGCCACAACTGACGGCGCGAGCCCGGTTGAGTAGACAGCCGGCGCCGGCGGGTCCTGCTCCATCGCGTGCGGAGAGGACCCGTCGCTGGTCGGCGTCATTGAGGAAGCCTGTGCCGTACGGGTAGGGGTACGGGGAGGAAAGGGGAGGCATGCAGCGACTTGTCCTCGCCGGTGCGGTCGGTCGTAGTCCCTTCCCAGCAGGCGGTGACCATCCGTGCGTAGGTCTCAGCCCCAGGGCCGTAGACGAAGTTGCCCGGAACGCTGTGCGTGCGTCCCGGGCAGTGGGTGGCTTCGCGATGTTCTTGGGGCTTTGCAGGCTTCAGCCGTCTCAGGCCGCGGCCGTTGGGTTTGCTGACGCGGCGGCGTCGCGGTACTCGGCGTTGATGCGCTGCGCTTCTTCGAGCTGGTCTTCAAGAATGATGATGCGGCAGGCGGCCTCGATGGGGGTGCCGTGGTCGACGAGTTCCCGGGCGCGGGCGGCGATGCGCAGCTGGTAGCGGGAGTATCGGCGGTGTCCGCCTGCGGATCGGAGCGGGGTGATGAGGCGGGCTTCTCCGATGGCGCGGAGGAAGCCTTGGGTGGTACCGAGCATTTCGGCGGCCCGGCCCATGGTGTAGGCGGGGTAGTCGTCGTCGAGTCGGCCGTACGTGTCGTCTGCTGTCACTTGCACCTCTCTGTGGAACGCGTGGAGGGGCCCTGGTGCCGTATGACACCAGGGCCCCGAAGGAACAGCTACACCATCTGCCGGCCCCGGTACTGCGCCGGCCTTCTGTCTCCGCAGACCCGACCCAGATGCTGTCGGGGATGCTGGGATCGCGGTTGCTTGACCGGAGACCACCTCA
>NZ_JBWLKM010000060.1:0-55047 GCF_059026085.1 Streptomyces sp. a15
CGGCGTTGTCGTCGGTTGCCGATTCCCCCACTCTCGACTTCGCTCGAGCGGGGGGACCCCCATCGCATCGACGCCCTGCTCCGCCTTGCAGCTCGGCGCACCATGCCCCGCTCACCCGCGTCGATCAAGCACCGCCGATTCCCTGCGACCTGATCCGCCGGACCGGCCCTAGGGCCTAGGGAGCCTCCCGCCCCCGGAACGCCTCCGCGTCCCACGTCCCGTCCAGCCGCGGCGCCAGCCAACCCGGCGCCGCGGTGCGGAAGTCGGCGGGATCGAGGGCCCCGGCACCGGCGGACAGGGCGCCCAGCAGCGGGGCCCCGGACACGTCCGGCAGGTCCGCCAGATTGCAGCGCGAGGCGAGATCGGGTGCCTCGGGCCAGCTGCCGATCAGGATCCCGGCCAAGTCCAGCCTGCGCCTTCGCAGTTCACGGGCCGTCAGTTCCGTGGTGTTCAGCGTGCCCAGGCCCGCCGACGCCACCACCAGCACCGGCGCCGCCAGCAGCGCGGCCGCGTCGGCCAGCGTCCCGCCCGCCGCGTCGAACCGCACGAGCAGTCCGCCCGCCCCCTCGACCAGCACCAGGTCGTGCTCGGTGGCCAGCTTGGCGGCGGCCTCGGCGACCTCCTGGGGACGCACCGGCGACCGCCCCGCCCGTCGCGCGGCCGTGGCCGGTGCCAACGGTTCGGGAAAGCGGGCAAGTTCGGCGGCCGTTACGGCACCCGCGAGCCGCGCCACCTCGGCGGCGTCCCCGGGCTCGTCCGGCCGTACGCCCGTCTGCGCGGCCTTGAGCACGGCCACCGACCGTCCGGCGGCGAGCGCGGCGGCGGCCACGGCGGCGGTCGCGATCGTCTTGCCGACCTCCGTGCCCGTGCCCGTGATCACCAGTACTGGCATGTCATCCCTCCCGCTCACCCTTCGCGCGCCGCCGCGCACACCGCGCGCGCGATCCGTGCCACGTCCGCGTCGCCCGTGACATACGGCGGCATCGTGTAGACGAGGTCGCGGAACGGCCGCAGCCACACACCCTCGCGCACGGCGGCTTCCGTGGCCGCCTTCATGTCCACGGCGTGGTCGAGTTGCACTACTCCGATGGCGCCGAGGACCCGGACGTCCTTCACGCCCGGGATACCAAGAGCGGGCGCCAGCCCGTCCCGCAGCCCCGCCTCGATCCGCTTGACCTCCGCGAGCCAGTCCTGGCCCAGCAGGAGCTCGATCGAGGCGCAGGCGATCGAGGCGGCGAGGGGGTTGCCCATGAAGGTCGGGCCGTGGGCGAGCACCGGGACCTCGCCGCGCGAGATGCCGTCGGCCACGCGCGCGGTGCACAGCGTGGCCGCCATGGTCATATAGCCGCCGGTCAGCGCCTTGCCCACGCACATCACGTCCGGGGTCACCGCCGCGTGCTCCGCCGCGAACAGCGCGCCGGTGCGGCCGAACCCGGTCGCGATCTCGTCGAACACCAGCAGCACGCCGTGCGCGTCGCACGCCTCGCGCAGCACCCGCAGATACGCGGGGGAGTGGAACCGCATCCCGCCCGCGCCCTGCACCACCGGCTCGACGATCACCGCGGCCAGCTCGTCGGCGTGCCGCTCGATCAGCGCGCGCAGCCGGTCGGCGTACGACTCCTCGTACTCCGCCGGCGGCGGGTCCGCGAACACCTGGCGCTGGAGCACCCCGGACCACAGCTCGTGCATCCCGCCCTCGGGGTCGCACACCGACATGGGCTGCCAGGTGTCGCCGTGGTAGCCGCCGCGCCAGGTCAACAGGCGCTGCTTGGCAGGCCGTCCCAGCGAGCGCCAGTACTGCAGGCACATCTTGACCGCGACCTCGACCGACACCGACCCGGAGTCGGCGAGGAAGACATGCTCCAGGCCGTCCGGCGACATGTCGGCAAGGAGCTTCGCGAGCCGTACGGCGGGCTCGTGGGTGAGCCCGCCGAACATCACATGGCTCATCCGCCCGAGCTGCTCGCGCGCGGCCTCGTTGAGTACCGGGTGGTTGTAGCCGTGGATGGCCGACCACCAGGACGACATGCCGTCCACCAGCTCGTCCGAGCCGTCGGCCAGGCGCAGCCGTACCCCGCTCGCCGACTCCACGACGAGCGGTTCCTGCCGGCCGGGCATGGGACCGTACGGATGCCAGACGTGCCGCCGGTCCAGCTCCAGCAACTCGGCGACAGGCAGGCCGGTCAGGTCAGGCATTGGGCGCGAGGTCCGTTCCGGCGCCTCGACGGCGTACGGCCACCAGGTCCGTACGAGGCTCGCCCGCAGGCGCGGCGGCCGGAGCGGACCCGCACGCGCCGCCGCCCTCGTGCGACCCGCACCCGCCCCCGGCAGTCACCCGGTGCTCCGGGAGCGTCACCTGGTCGGTGCCCTCCACCTCGAACCCGGCGTCCGCGATCATGTCCAGGTCGGCCTTGCCGGCCTGGCCCTCCGTCGTGAGGTAGTCGCCCAGGAAGATCGAGTTGGCCAGGTGCAGGGCGAGCGGCTGCATGGTGCGCAGATGGACCTCGCGGCCGCCCGCGATGCGCACCTCGACGTCCGGGCAGACGAACCGGACCATCGCCAGGATCCGCAGGCAGCGCTGCGGGGTGAGGTTCCACTCCTTGGCGAGCGGGGTGCCCTCGACCGGGATCAGGAAGTTGACCGGCACCGAGTCCGCGTCCAGCTCGCGCAGCGAGAAGACCACGTCGATCAGGTCCTCGTCGCGCTCGCCCATGCCCGCGATCAGCCCGGAGCAGGCGGACAGCCCGGCCGCGTGCGCCTTCCGCACGGTCTCCACCCGGTCGGCGTACGTGTGCGTGGTCGTGATGTCCCCGTACGTCTCCTCGGACGTGTTGAGGTTGTGGTTGTAGGCGTCCGCGCCCGCCGCGCGCAGCCGCTCCGCCTGGCCGTCGGAGAGCAGACCGAGGCAGGCGCACACCTCGACGCCCTCGTTCTGGTCCTTGATCGCCTTGATGGTGTCGGAGACCCGGTCCACGTCCCGGTCGGTGGGCCCGCGCCCGCTGGCCACCAGACACACCCGTTTGGCGCCTCCCGCCAACCCGGCCGCGGCGGCCTTCGAGGCGTCGTCGGGCTTGAGCCAGGTGTACTTGAGGATGCCGGCCTTGGAGCCGAGCCGCTGGGAGCAGTAGGAACAGTCCTCCGGGCACAGGCCCGACTTGAGGTTGACCAGGTAGTTGAGTTTCACCCGTCGCCCGAACCAGTGCCGGCGCACCTTGCCGGCCGCGGCCACCACATCGAGCAGGTCGTCGTCGGAAGTGGCGAGGACGGCCAGCGCCTCCTCGCGGGTCGGCAGCTCGCGCCGAAGCCCCTTGTCCACCAGCGTGTTCAGCAGGTCCATGAGAGCCGATCCTGTCCTACGGAGCCGCCTTCGGCCAAGGAGAGTTCGCACAACAGAGACGCTTCGACGTGTGGGTATTGCCACATCATGGGTGCCCGGCAGTCCCGCTAGTGTCTGTGGACTGCCTACAAATCACCGGCACTGTCTACCCATTCCCTGGAGGGCCGATGGCGTTCGCCTGGATCGACGAGCAGGCCGAGCTGCGCCGCCGCGCCGGACTCGTACGGACGCTGCGCCCCCGCCCTTCCGACTCCCCGCTCCTGGACCTGGCGAGCAACGACTACCTGGGCCTGGCCCGGCACCGGGAGGTCACCGAGGGCGCGGCGCGGGCCGCGCGGACCTGGGGCGGCGGCTCGACCGGCTCCCGGCTCGTCACCGGCACCACGGAGCTCCATCAGGAACTGGAACGCGAGCTGGCCGACTTCTGCGGCTTCGAGGCGGCGCTCGTCTTCTCCTCGGGCTACGCGGCCAACCTCGCCGCGGTCACCGCGCTGGCGCCGCACGGCTCGCTGATCGTCTCCGACGCGGGCAACCACGCCTCGCTCATCGACGGCTGCCGACTGGCCCGCGGGAGCACGCAGGTCGTCGCGCACGCCGACCCGGACGCCGTACGCAAGGCGCTCCTGACCCACGAAGGACCCGCCGTCGTCGTCTCCGACACGGTCTTCTCCGTCGACGGCGACGCGGCCCCGCTGGCCGGGCTCGCCGAAGCGTGCCGGGAACGCGGCGCGGGGCTGGTGGTCGACGACGCCCACGGCCTCGGCGTCCTCGGCGACGGCGGCCGCGGCGCCCCGCAGGCGGCGGGCCTCGCGGGCGCCGACGACGTCGTCGTGACGGTCACGCTGTCCAAGTCGCTCGGCAGTCAGGGCGGTGCCGTCCTCGGCCCCGCCCGGGTGATCGACCACCTGGTCAACGCGGCCCGGACGTTCATCTTCGACACCGGCCTCGCCCCCGCGGCGGCGGGTGCGGCCCTGGCGGCCGTGCGCCTGCTGCGCCGCGAGCCGGAGCGGGCGGCGCGGGCCCGCGCGGTCGCCGCCGAGCTGCACGCACGCCTGAGCGCCGCGGGTCTGGAGGCGGTACGTCCGGACGCCGCGGTCGTCTCCGTGCGCGCACCGTCCCCGGAGGGGGCCGTGCGCTGGGCGGCCGACTGTCGTGCGCAGGGGCTGGCCGTGGGCTGCTTCCGTCCTCCTTCCGTGCCCGACGGCATCTCCCGGCTGAGGCTCACCGCCCGCGCGGACCTCTTGGACGGGCAGATCGAACGCGCTGTACGGGTGATCGGCGAGACGCGACCATGAGTCGGCGTGCCACGGCCGTGCGTCGCCAGATGACTGAACGGGTCAGATGTGGTGCACCGCGGCCGTGAAACCCGCCCAGCTCTCGGGGGAGAAGAGCAGCGCGGGTCCGGCCGGGTTCTTCGAGTCGCGCACGGCGAGCAGTCCCGCCGAGTGCCCGGCCACGAGCCGGGCAGTCTCGACGCAGTTGTTCGCTCCCGTGCTGTAACTGCTGCGCAGCCACCGCAGGCCGGGCAGATCAGTACCGGAAAGTACGTGCCGAGGCAGGGCAGACATGGTGCCTCCTTACGCGCCGTCACCTATAGCGGCGATGTAGTCCAACGAGTCCTCGGGCGAAAGGGCGTGGAACTGAAGGGCGTTGAAGGCCTCGGTGTAGGCCTGGAGGTCTTCTTTCCGCTCGAGATAGAGGCTACTCGTCAAGTGGTCGAGAACAACCACATCCAGATCAGATGTGCGCGAAAATGAGAAAATAACGAAAGGGCCGGTGACGCCGATGTGCGCGCCGGCCGCGAACGGCAGTACCTGCAACCGCACTTGGGGCAGCCGCGCCGCTTCCACCAGCCGTGCCAGCTGCCGCGCCATGATGTCGGGGCCGCCCACTTCCCGCCGCAGCACGGCCTCGTCCAGGACGGCACTCAGCGCCAGCGGCGGATGCGAACGCAGCACGTCCTGCCGGGCCAGGCGCACCTCGACCAGGGCGTCCAGCTTTTCCTCGTCCAGCCCGTCCACCGCCGCCTTCGTCACCGCCCGGGCGTACTCGGGGGTCTGCAGGAGCCCGGGCACCACCGAGATCTCCAGGGTGCGCATCGCGCTCGCCTGCGACTCCAGGCTGATGAAGTCCCGGTAGGTCGGCGGCAGCACCCCGCGGTACGCGTGCCACCAGTGGTGGCGGCCGCCGCCCTCGTCGGATCCCGCCAACATCAGGAGTAACTCCCGTAGTTGGGAGTCGTGCACCCCGTAGGCGTCGAGGAGTAACCGAACATCGGCCGGTTTCACACCGCTCGCGCCGGTCTCGATCCGGCTCACCTTGGACTGGTGCCACCCCACGAGCCGGGCCGCCTCACCACTCGTGAGCTCCGCACCGGTGCGCAGCGCACGCAGTTCGGCGCCCAGCTTCCGGCGGCGCACCGCGGGACCGTGCTGCATGGGGCTACTCCTTACTCCAACCGAGGCACCCAAATACGCTCTGCCGTGGCAGAGTTCACCGCTACGAGCGACAGATATATGCATATCTTGGTGGATCGCCACCCCTGACCGCCTCGGTGATGGCACTCTGGCGACGAAGCACCAGTCCGGGACCGTACTCGAACCTCCGCCTTCGCGTCGGACTGCGGTCCCGCGGGAAAGGGACGACGTCGTCATGGCAGACCACCTGGAATCATCCGTCACTCTGCCGAGCGATCCCGCTTCGGTCTCCGCGGCCCGCTCCTACGTGCTCACCACCCTGGCTGAGTGGGGTCTGCCCGCAGAGACGGAAGTGGCCGACACCATCCGCCTCATCGTCTCCGAACTCGCCACCAACGCCGTACAGCACACCTTCGGGCAGTCACCCACCTTCACGGTGGACATCGTGCTCGACCGTGACGAACACCTGCGCATCGGTGTCACGGACAGCCACCCGCGCTTCCCGAAACGGCTGCCGGCCGCCGTCCAGCAGGACAACGGCCGCGGCATGGTGATCATCCGCTGGCTGACCGCCGAGTGCGGCGGCAAGCTGAGAGTCCGGCCCACCCGCGAGGGCGGCAAGACCGTCTCGATCGAAGTGCCGTGGACCGTACCGGCCGAACCGGTACCGGCGGCCGGCCAGCAGGAGCCGTAACCCTCACACCGGCGGGCGGTACCCGGGATGCGGGCGCTGCCGGCGCCAGGGGGTCATCGGCGTCGCGCCGGCAGTTCTCGGTGCGGCACTCCTCCTCGCACCGGTGTGGGCGGCCTGACGGCCGTCCGGTGCGTGTCCGCCCGTACGGCCCGGCTCACCAGACGCGGCAGCAGCCACCACAGGCACAGACACACGAACAGGGTCGCCCCGCCCGCGGCCAGCCCGCCGGCCCGGCCGGTCGTCACGTCCACCACGAGCAGCACCGACCCGGTGAACGCGAGCACCAGCACCCCCATGCCGAGGGTGGCGAGCCGCGAGGAGACCTGGACTATGCGGGGCTTGGCGCCCTTCTGGAAGAGCGAGCGGTGCAGGGCGGCGGGCGCGGTGAACAGTGCCGCCGCGAGGACCGCCAGCAGGAGCGTGATGACGTACGTGGTGCGCTGGACCGTGTCGAGCGACGGGAAGCGCGGCGTGAAGGCCAGCGTCAGGAGGAAGGCGAAGAGGATCTGCACCCCGGTCTGCGTGACGCGCAGTTCCTGGAGCAGTTCGCCGAAGTTGCGGTCGGCGCGCTCCAGCGGGGTCTCGTTGCGTGCCGTGCAGGGACTGTGGTCGGCCATGGACGGACGAGTAACCATCTCAGCCCGTGTCACGCGTCCTGAGAGTCCCGGAGCGCCCTTGGCGCCCCTGAGGAGCCCTTGAGAGCCCCGGAGGGGGCGACGGCGGGTCAGGTCGCCGCCGCCCCCCGAGGGTGGGTCACTTGACCCGGCCGTACCAGACGCTCTTCGTCCAGATCTTCTGCAGTCGCACGACGTCCCCGGTCTTCGGGGCGTGCCAGATCTTCCCCTTCCCGGCATAGATGCCGACGTGGTACACGTTCGACCCCGAGTGGAAGAACACCAGGTCTCCGGCCTTGCGGCTCCCGGAGGAGATGTGGCGCGTCTTGTTGTACTGCTGGGCCGCCGTGCGGGGGAGCTTCTTGCCCGCCTTCTTGAACGAGTACAGCGTGAGCCCGGAGCAGTCGAAGCGACGTGGTCCGGTGGCACCGTACTTGTACGGGGAACCCTTCTTGGACGCGGCGATCTGAAGTGCCTTCGTCGCCGGCGTGGCGGCCGCGGCATCGGACGCGACACCCGGGACCACGACGGAGCCGCCCATCGCGGCGATGGTGAGGGCCGAGGCCGTACCGGCTCGGACCATGAGCGACGGGACACGATTGAGCGCAGTCATGCGCAACCCTTCGTCAGCCGCCTGTGAAGGATGACCTGTCGGATTCGGGCTGGCGAAGTTGCCCGGCCGCTGCTGCGGCTTCACCCCAAGGGCAGCTCGGCGCGGTCATGGCGTGACCGTTCCGGCGACCCGTCGTGCTTGGGTCCTCCACTCCTGCCGATCCACTTCTGTCGACCTGTCATCCGGGCAGCGGCAGGACTCGGCGTCCGCCCGGATCGCCCCGCCGCTGCGGCGGGGTCTTGTCGTCAGACAGGGATCTTGGCTCACGGATGTCCGAAAATCCCAACGGAACCGATGGTTTGTGTTGTTACTCACCACTCACCCGTTCGGGTGGACACCCCAGTGTTCGAAGGGGTGTCCAGGGATCCGCGGACGCCCGGACCAGCACCGGAACGACTCATTCCGCCCTGAGGTCATGCGTGTTGCGCAACCGTGACGGGCCCGTAAATGGACGTGCGACTACTCCAAAAGGCGGTACGCCATTTGGTCCGTTTCGGCGCCGGTCCGGACGCTCCGTCAGGAGGACGGAAGGCCCGGACCGGCTGTGGGTGCGTCAACTGTCGGAGAGCGGCGGCAGTGTGACGCGAGCTGCGCGGCGCTCCCCGTCCAGCACCCGCAGCGCACGCGCAAGCGTGTCGGCGTGCACCTCGGTCTCGCCCCGACGGTGCATCAGCGCCAGCGCGTCCCGCAGCTCGGCCGCCTTGGTGACCAGTGCCTGCGCGGCCCGCAGCCCGCGGTACGTGTCGCCGTGGCGGGCGGGGTTGATCCGGCCGAGCAGGTCGACCACGTCGAGGTAACGGTCGATCAGTTCGCCCTCGGCGCGTGTCAGGGCGGGCAGGGGCGGCAGTTCGGGTGGGAGCACCGGCCGCTCACCTCCCGGTGGGCGGGGCGATCGTCGCCTTACGGCTCGGGATGATCCGGTCCGCGAGGCCGTACTCCAGCGCTCCCGGCGCGTCCAGGATCTTCTCGCGCTCGATGTCGGCGTTCACCTGCTCCGGGCTGCGGCGGGTGTGCTTGACGAGCAGTTCCTCCAGGCGGGAGCGCACGCGGAGCAACTCGTCGGCCTGGATGGCCAGATCGCTCGCCTGCCCCTGCACCGGCTCGTACACGGCGGGCTGGTGGATCACCACGCGCGCACCCGGCAGCAGGTTCCGCTTGCCCGGCGTGCCCGCCGCCAGCAGCACCGCGGCGGACGAACCGGCCTGCCCCAGACACGTCGTCTCCACGTCACAACGGACGTACTGCATCGTGTCGTAGATCGCGGACATCGCGCTGAACGAGCCCCGGGCGAGTTGATGTACAGCGAGATGTCCCGGTCCGGGTCCTGGTACTCCAGGTACATGAACTGAGCCATCACGTCGTTCGCCGAGGTGTCGTCGATCTGCGTCCCGAGGAAGACGATCCGCTCCTCCAGGAGCTTCGAGTACGGATCCATCGACTTGTGCCCGTAGCTGGTGCGCTCGGTGAATTCGGGCAGCACGTAGCGGGCGGATGGTCGGGTCATGGGTACCCCTCCTTCGGCGTCTGTAAAAAATGTACAGGACGTACGTGACGTTATGATGGGGGTATGGCCTACGAGATTCCGGTGACGCAAGCCAGAGCTGAACTCGCCGACCTGATCAACCGGGTGGTGTACGGCGGTGAGCGGGTGGTCGTGACACGGCACGGCAAACCCCTCGTCGCCCTGGTTTCCGCCGCCGACCTCGAACGGCTGGAGGAGCTCCAGGAGCCCGCGGAGGAGCAGGTGATCAGCGCGGTCTCCAGCGTCCGCGAGGTCGCGTCCGCTCCCCGCGAACAACAGCGCTTCGGCATCGCGGCACACCATCGGGGGCACGGCCCGTCCTAGAGACGACAGGACCGTGCACCCCCGTCCGCTACAGCGGGGGTGCACGGTCGGACCGGTGCGGCCGGCCGGTCAGCCGACGGCCACGGGCTTCCGCTCGGGCGCGGGCTCGGCGCGCTTCGTACGCGCCGCGAGCGCGTTTCCCAGCAGTACGGCGCCCAGACCCAGCGCGGCCCACCAGGAGAGGGTCAGGGCGGGCCCGGTCGCTGCCGCGCCGTCGAAAAAGGACACCGAGCGCAGCAGGCTCGTGCCCGCGCCCGGCGGCAGCCGCTGGCCGATCGTCCCGAACGGCTCGGGCAGCATCTGCGGCGCGGTGGCCGCCCCGGAGAACGGGTTGCCGAACAGCATCACGACGCCCGCGGCCACCCCGACGCCGGCCTGCCCCAGAAGGGCGGCCAGCCCGGCCACCGCCGCCCCGACGGCCAGCGTCGACAGGGCGAACGATCCCGCCTCCGCCCACCAGTCGCCTGCGAGGACGCCCAGCCAGCTGTGTGCGAGGGCGGCGGCCACCACGCCGACCAGGGCCGCGGCGCCGACGAGTGCGCCGACGGCACGCAAGCCGCGCAGTCCGAGCAGGGTCACCGCCGCGCCCGCCGCGATGCCGGCCAGGGCGAGCGGCAGCACGCTCGCGTTCAGTGCCGAGCCCCGCGGGTCCGCCTCGGGGGCGGCCACCACGTCGACCGTCCTGACCTGCGCACCCGAGGCGGCGGCCTGCTCGGCCACCGTCTGCTGGAGCAACTGGGCGACGAACGGGCTCGCCGCGGAGGCGGTCAGCAGCTCGGTGCCCTGGGGGGTGACCACGACCGCGCCGTATACGGTCCGGTCCTCGACGGCGTCCCGGGCGGCGGCCTCGTCGGCGTAGCGGTGGATCTCGAACGCGCCTTCGTGCTGTGCGAGTTGTTTCTCCATCTGGGCCGTCGCGGCGGCGGGCCCGGCGACGCCGAGCGGCAGGTCCCGAGGTGCGGTGCGGGCCGCGGGCCAGGCGAAGGCCCACAGGGCGAGCGCCGCGAGCAGCGGGACCAGGACCGCCACGGCGACCATGCGGCGGCCGTGCGGCAGGGGCCGAGGCTCGGCCTGGGTGGCGGAGAGGGTGGACATGGGGCTGTGCTCCTCGGGTCGGGGCGCTTCTCTCGTCGGCGGCGGAGGCCGAAGAGAGGGCTGCGCCAACAGCCTGCGGTAAAAAGAAGGATCGTTCGTTTTGAGCTGCTTCCACCGTCCCGTCGTGACGCCTTCTTGTCAAGAAGGAACGTTCGTTTTAAGTTGGGGCCATGGCCCGTGTATCCCAGCAGCACCTCGACGCCCGCCGCCGCCAGATCCTCGACGGCGCCGCGCTCTGCTTCGCCCGCAACGGCTTCCACGCCACGTCCATGCAGGACGTGCTGAAGGAGGTCGATCTCTCGGCCGGAGCGGTGTACCGCTATTTCGGTGGCAAGGAGGAGCTGATCGCCGCGATCGTCGGCGAGGTGCTCGGGTCGGTCCGTGACGCCTTCGAGGGGGCGGCGAAGCAGAGTCCGCCTCCGCCGCCCGACGTCCTCGTCGGCGCTGTGCTGGGCCGGACGCTCGCCACGAGGGCGTCGCTGACCGTCGACGGCGAACCGGCCTTTCCGCGGCTGATCGTCCAGGTGTGGGCCGAGACGCTGCGCAACCCGGAGCTGGCCGCCACCCTGCGGAACGGCTATTCCGCTGTCGGTGAGGCCTGGACGCGGGTCGTCGAGGCGTACCAGGACGCCGGGATGATGCGGGCGGACCTGTCCGCGGAGCATGTCGCACGCACCATGATCGCGACCGTCCAGGGGTTCGTCGCGCAGCAGCCGCTGCTGGGGCCGGCCCCGGTCGAGGTTCTCCAGAACGGACTACGCGCGTTGATGAGCATGTCGGCCCCCACAGAGAGGCCTGAACGGATCAAGAAAGTGGGCTGAACGGATCACAGCTCGGTTAACTTGCTTGAAACCCGGTCCAACTAGCCTGCCGATCCACGCCACCAGGGACGTTGCCCGGGGGCTGCGGCAGCCGGACCCCGCACGGTCCGGAGCGAGGACTGTGAGGTGGGACGTGCAACTGACCCCGCACGAGCAAGAGAGGCTGCTGATCCATGTGGCGGCCGACGTGGCCGAGAAGCGCCGGGCCCGCGGGCTGAAGCTCAACCACCCCGAGGCGGTCGCGCTCATCACGTCGCACATCCTCGAGGGCGCGCGTGACGGCCGTACGGTCGCCGAGCTCATGGCCTCCGGACGCAAGTTGCTCACCAGGGACGACGTCATGGAGGGCATCCCCGAGATGATCCACGACGTCCAGGTCGAGGCGACCTTCCCGGACGGCACCAAGCTCGTCACCGTCCACGACCCGATCGTCTGACGGGCAGGAGCCGCCATGATTCCCGGAGAGTTCCTGTTCGCTTCAGGCCCGATCGTCTACAACGAGGGGCGCGAGGTCACCGCGCTGACCGTCCTCAACGCCGCCGACCGGCCCGTCCAGGTCGGCTCCCACTACCACTTCGCCGAGGCCAACCCCGGTCTGGAATTCGACCGCGGCGCCGCACGCGGCAAGCGGCTCAACATCGCCGCCGGCACCGCCGTGCGCTTCGAGCCCGGGATCCCCGTCGACGTCGAACTCGTCCCGCTCGCCGGCGCCCGTGTGGTGCCCGGGCTGCGCGGGGAGACCGGAGGTGCCCTCGATGCCTGAGATCTCGCGTGCCGCGTACGCCGACCTGTTCGGCCCCACCACCGGCGACCGCATCCGGCTCGCCGACACCGACCTGCTCGTCGAGATCGAGGAGGATCGTTCCGGCGGTCCGGGACTCGCCGGTGACGAGGCCGTCTTCGGCGGCGGCAAGGTCATCCGCGAGTCCATGGGCCAGTCGCGTGCTACGCGCGCAGAGGGCACCCCGGACACGGTCATCACCGGCGCTGTGATCATCGACCACTGGGGGATCGTCAAGGCCGACGTCGGCATCCGCGACGGCCGGATCACCGGCATCGGCAAGGCCGGCAACCCCGACACCATGGACGGCGTCCACCCCGACCTGGTGATCGGCGCCGAGACCGAGATCATCGCCGGCAACGGGCGGATCCTGACCGCCGGCGCCGTCGACGCGCACGTCCACTTCATCTGCCCGCAGATCGCCGACGAGGCGCTGTCGGCCGGCGTCACGACGCTGGTCGGCGGCGGCACCGGACCGGCCGAGGGCTCGAAGGCCACGACGGTGACGCCGGGGCCCTGGCACCTGGCCCGGATGATGGAGGCGATGGAGCAGTATCCGCTGAACATCGGCTTCCTCGGCAAGGGCAACACCGTCTCCCACGAGGCGATGCTGTCCCAGATTCGCGGCGGCGCCCTCGGCCTCAAGCTGCACGAGGACTGGGGCTCGACCCCGGCCGTCATCGACGCCTCGCTGACCGTCGCCGACCGCACCGGCATCCAGGTCGCCATCCACACCGACACGCTCAACGAGGCCGGATTCGTGGGCGACACCCTCGCCGCGATCGCCGGACGCGGCATCCACGCCTACCACACCGAGGGTGCGGGCGGCGGGCACGCGCCGGACATCATGACCGTGGTCTCCGAGCCGCACGTGCTGCCGAGTTCGACGAACCCGACGCGGCCGTACACCGTGAACACCGCCGAGGAACACCTCGACATGCTGATGGTCTGCCACCATCTCAACCCGGCCGTCCCGGAGGACCTCGCCTTCGCCGAGTCCCGGATCCGGCCCTCCACCATCGGCGCGGAGGACATCCTCCACGACCTGGGCGCCATCTCGATCATCTCCTCCGACGCCCAGGCCATGGGCCGGGTCGGCGAGGTCATCATGCGGACCTGGCAGACGGCCCATGTGATGAAGCGGCGGCGGGGCGCGCTGCCGGGCGACGGACGCGCCGACAACCGTCGGGTACGTCGCTATGTCGCCAAGTACACGATCAACCCGGCCGTCGCGCAGGGCCTCGCCCACCAGGTCGGCTCGGTCGAGACCGGCAAGCTCGCCGACCTGGTGCTGTGGGAGCCCGCGTTCTTCGGGGTCAAGCCGCACCTCGTCGTCAAGGGCGGCCAGATCGCGTACGCGCAGATGGGCGACGCCAACGCGTCCATTCCGACGCCGCAGCCGATCCTGCCGCGCCCGATGTTCGGTGCGATCGGGCGGGCGCCGGCCTCGAACTCCTTCAACTTCGTGGCGCCGCTCGCCATCGAGGACGGGCTGCCGGAGCGGCTGCAGTTGGGCAAGCGCTTCGTCGCCATCGAGTCGACGCGTGGCGTCACCAAGGCCGACATGCGGGAGAACGACGCGCGGCCCCGCGTCCAGGTCGATCCCGACAGCTTCGCCGTGCACATCGACGGCGAGCTCGTCGAGGCGACTCCGGCCGCCGAACTGCCCATGGCCCAGCGCTACTTCCTCTTCTGACGGCGCGGATCCGATGTCACGAGCAGCACTTCTCGTTCTGGCCGACGGCCGCTTCCCCGCCGGAGGGCACGCGCACTCCGGCGGCGCCGAGGCGGCCGTCAAGGCCGGGCGCGTCACCGGGGGCGCGAGCCTTGAGTCCTTCTGCCGGGGGCGGCTGCACACGGCCGGGCGGGTCTCCGCGGCGCTGGCCGCGGCGGCCGTACTCGGGGTTGATCCCGCGGAGTTGGATGCGGCGGCCGATGCGCGGACGCCGTCGCCCGCACTGCGGGTCGCCGCGCGGAAGCTGGGCCGCCAGCTGATGCGGGCCGCGCGGGCGACCTGGCCGTCCGAGGAACTCGACGCCCTGGCGCGGGAGTTTCCCAAGGGGGCGCATCAGCCGGTGGTGCTGGGCCTGGCGGCTCGGGCGGCGGGCCTGGGGGCGCTTGACGCCGCCTACTGTGCGGCGTACGAGAGTGTCAGTGGGCCGGCGTCGGCCACGGTGCGGTTGTTGAGTCTGGATCCCTTCGATGCGACCGGGGCGCTGGCTCGGCTGGCGCCGGAGCTGGATCGCGTCGCGGATCAGGCGGTGGAGGCGGCGCGGATGGTTGTCGACGAGGGGGTCGATGCCTTGCCCGCGGCTTCCGCTCCGCTGCTGGAGATCTCTGCCGAGGTGCATGCTGCCTGGCCCGTACGGCTCTTCGCGTCGTAGGAGGTTGTTCGCCCCCACCGCCCCTACCCGTCCCATCACCAGGGGCTCCGCCCCTTCGACCCCGTCACCCCCCAGAGGGGGTACCCCCAGACGGGCTGAATACAGCCGACCTCGTGCAAAAGGAGCCGCCCCTATGCATCTCGACCACTCCCTCGACGGCCCCGCCGCCGTCAGCGCCGACGCTCATCGTCCCGACGGCTCGCACCGGGCCCTGAGGATCGGGCTCGGTGGGCCTGTCGGGTCCGGGAAGACCGCTACCGTCGCCGCGCTGTGCCGGTCCTTGCGTGACGAGTTGTCCCTCGCTGTCGTCACCAATGACATCTACACGCGCGAGGACGCCGAGTTCCTGCTGCGGGAGGCCGTGCTGCCGCCCGAGCGGATCACCGCCGTGGAGACGGGCGCCTGTCCGCACACGGCGATCCGGGACGACATCTCCGCCAATCTCGAAGCGGTGGAGGACCTGGAGGACGAGGTCGGTCCGCTGGACCTCATCCTCGTCGAGTCCGGCGGCGACAACCTGACCGCCACCTTCTCCAGGGGGCTCGTCGACGCGCAGATCTTCGTGATCGACGTGGCCGGTGGTGACGACATTCCGCGCAAGGGCGGCCCGGGCGTCACCACCGCCGACCTGCTCGTCGTCAACAAGACCGACCTCGCCCCGTACGTCGGCTCCGACCTGGCGCGGATGGCGGCCGACGCCAAGGCGCAGCGGGCCGAACTGCCGGTCGTCTTCCAGTCGCTCAGGACCGAGGCCGGCGTGCGGGACGTCGCCGTCTGGGTGCGGGCGCAGCTCGCCGCGTGGACGGCATGACCGCGACCGGGACCGGGGTGCGGGCCACCGCGCGGATGCTCGCGCGGGACGACGGCCGCGGCGGTACGTCCCTGCCCGTCCTCGAGGGCGACGGGCCGCTGGCCCTGCGGCGGACCCGGGGAAGCGGCAGCGAGGCACACGTCATGCTCGTCGGCGCGATGAGCGGGCCGCTCGGCGGCGACCACTTCACCGTGGAGGCCGGAGTGGAGACCGGCGCCCGGCTGCGCGTCGGGTCGGCCGCCGCCACCATCGCACTGCCGGGCCAGGCCAAGGGCGAGGCCCGCTACGACGTCCGGCTCACCGTCGCCGACGGCGGCGAACTGCGCTGGCTGCCCGAGCAGTTGATCTGCGCGCACGGCAGCGATCTGTACGTCACGACCCGTGCCGACCTCGGTGCCACGGCCCGGCTCGTCCTGCGCGAGGAGCAGGTGCTCGGGCGTGCCGGTGAGGAACCGGGTCGGCTCGGCAGCCGGCTGGTCGTACGGATCGCGGGGCGTACCGTGCTCGACCAGGAGCTGTCCTGCGGTCCCGGGGCACCGGGCGGCTGGGACGGGCCCGCCGTGCTCGCGGGGCATCGGGCTGTGGGCCAAGTCGTCGTCGTACGGCCGGAGTTCGCGGACCAACCGGTGACGGCCCGGGTGCTGGGGGAGGGGGCCGCGATCATGCCGCTCGCGAGGCCGGCCGCGCTGGTGACCGCCGTGGCGCCGGACGCGCTGAAGCTTCGGCGGATACTCGACGAGGCGCTGACGACCCTCGGTTGAAAACGGCGGCGCGGACCGCCAGGCGAACGTCTCAGTCCGGTTATCGGATTGGCAAAGAAGGTCAACAACCCCTGTCCTCAGGGAGCTCACAGCCGAGAGGATCCCCGTACCGATCACAACGACATACGGGGAGGCCCCACTTGAGGGACAAGAGAGCGACGAGGCGGACGGCCGCGTTCGGTTCCGCCGGAGTGCTCGTCACGGTGACCCTGATAGCCGGGGCCGTCGCGGCGCCCACCGCGAGCGCGGACACCCGCCACGGCCAGGACCGCGAGGCCCGCGGCGCCGCGATCGCCGCCGTCAAGGCCGAGAAGACCGGGATCGACTGGCAGGACTGTCCGGCCGACTGGGGCCTGGAGAAGCCGATCCAGTGCGGCTATGTCACCGTGCCGCTCGACTACGCCAAGCCGTTCGGCAAGCAGATCAAGCTCGCCGTCGACCGCATCGGCAACACCGGCACCAAGGAGGAGCGCCAGGGCGCCCTCATCTACAACCCGGGCGGACCGGGCGGCTCCGGCCTGCGCTTCCCGCGCCGGGTCACCACCAAGGCGCCCGTCTGGGCCAACACGGCCAAGGCGTACGACTTCGTGGGCTTCGACCCGCGCGGCGTAGGCAAGTCGGCGCCCATCTCCTGCGCCGACCCGCAGGAGTTCGTGAAGGCACCCAAGATGGACCCGGTGCCGGACTCCGAGGCCGACAAGCTGGCCCAGCGCAAGCTGGCCCGCGAGTACGCCGAGGGCTGCTACGAGCGCAGCGGCGAGATGCTGCCGCACATGACCACGCCGAACACCGCGCGTGACCTGGATGTCATCCGTGCCGCCCTCGGCGAGAAGAAGCTCAACTTCCTCGGCGTCTCCTACGGCACCTACCTCGGCGCGGTCTACGGCACCCTGTTCCCGGGCCATGTCCGGCGCATGGTCGTCGACAGCGTCGTCAACCCCTCACGGGAGAAGATCTGGTACGAGGCCAACCTCGACCAGGACGTCGCCTTCGAGGGCCGCTGGAAGGACTGGCAGGACTGGGTCGCCGCCAACGACGCCGTCTTCCACCTCGGCGACACCCGCGCCGAAGTCCAGGCGAAGTGGCTGGAGTTGCGGGCGGCGGCCAAGAAGAGCCCCATCGGCGGGGTCGTCGGACCGGCCGAACTGCTCGGCTTCTTCACGGGCGCCCCGTACTACGACTCCTCGTGGATTCCGGTCGCCACCGTGTTCAGCAAGTACTTCGCCGGCGACACCCAGGCGCTCGTCGACGCGGCCGCCCCCGACCTGACCGACACCGCGGGCAACATCGCCTCGGAGAACGGCAACGCCGTCTACACGGCCGTGGAGTGCACCGACGCCAAGTGGCCCACCAGCTGGAAGAAGTGGGACCGGGACAACACGCGACTGCACCAGAACTACCCGTTCCTGACCTGGTCCAACGCGTGGATGAACCTGCCGTGCGCGACCTGGCCGGTCAAGCAGCAGACGCCGGTCGACGTCAGGACCGGCAAGGGGCTGCCGGGCGTGCTGATCGTGCAGGCCGAGCATGACGCCGCCACCCCGTACGGCGGCGCCGTCGAACTGCACAAGCGCTTCAAGGGCTCCCGCCTGATCACCGAGAAGGACGCGGGCTCCCACGGCGTGACCAGCCTGGTCAACCCGTGCATCAACGAGCGGGTGGACGCCTACCTGCTCTCCGGCAAGCTGGACGGCGCCGACGTGACGTGCGGACCGCACGCGACGCCGAAGCCGTAACCAGTACGTCGTGAAGGGGGGGCGGCCGTCACCGACGCCGCCCCCCTTTCACGCGTCGAGCGCGTCGACCGTGTCGAGCGTGTCGAGAAACGCGTCCTCCGCCGCGTAGTCGAAGAGGTCGCCGTACGACTCGAGCATCTTCGGGTACGCCTCCCGCCAGTCCCGCCCCGCGAGCCGCCCCTCGATCCACGCGACCGTGTCCGGCAGCGTCTCGGCGTACCGCACGACCGGGCGGTAGCCCAACTCCCGTTCCGCCGCGGACATGTCGCACACCACGGGCAGCGGCACCGACCACGGCGTGTCACCCACCGTGGGCGCCGGGGGCGGCCCCTCCACCAGGACGTGCTCGCTCTCGACACCCATGACGGCGTCGATCGCCCGCGCGATCTCCGCGACCGTCGGAGCGTCCGGGTCCACGGCGTTGAGGACCCGGGCGCCCGGCCGTGCGGCGGCCAGCCGGATCAGCTCGGCGATGTTGTGGACGCTCGCCGGATGGAACCGGCTTGTGCCTCCGTAGCCCAGGACGCGCCGGGGCCGGCCGTCCAGGTTGCGCTTGACGAAGTAGAGCTCGCGCGGGGTCCGGCAGTGCGGCCCGTGGATCGCACCGGCACGCAGCAGCGTGGTCGGCAAACGGCCGCCCGCCGCGAGGAGTTCGCGCTCCAGCCCCGCCTTGCGGGTGCTGTACGAGGTGTCGGCCGGCCGGACGGTCCGCTGGTCCTCCGTGATCGGCACCGGGAACTCGGGGAAGCCACCCGGCTCCTGCTGGGTGTCGAAGCCCCGCCCCTTGTCGTCCTCGTACACCGACGCGCTGGAGATCACCACGGCCGAGCCCACGCGATCGCCCAGCGAGGTCAACTGCCGTGCGTGCTCCGTCCCGTAGGCCACCATGTCGACCAGGACGTCACAGCCGTCACCGACCGCCGCGGCCAGCGCCGCGTCGTCCTCCCGGTCCGCGCGCACCGCTCGCACGTCGTCGGGCCAGCCCTCGTCCCGTGTGCCCCCGCGCGAGACGGCCGTCACCTCCCAGCCGTCCCGGGCCAGCACGCCCACGGCGGCCCGTCCGATCTGTCCCGTCGCTCCGACCACCACAGCACGTCTCATGCGGCGACCGTACGACCGGGACCGCCGCGCCCGCCAGGTGCTCTGCCGACAGCAGAGGTCAACTCAGCGGCAGCCGCGGGAACCTGCGCTCCTTCTCCGAGCGCGCCGCGGCCTCCTCCGCCTTGGCGACCGCCGCGTACTGGTCGACGTACTCCTGCTCGGACAGCGTCAGGATCGCGTACATGATCTCGTCGGTGATCGCGCGCAGGATCGCCTTCTCGTTCTCCATGCCGGCGTACCGGGAGAAGTCGAGGGGCTTGCCGAAGCGGATCACCACGGGGTGGATGTTGGGGACGAGCTTGCCGGGCGGCTGGGCCTCGAAGGTGCCGATCATCGCGCAGGGGATGACGGGCACTTGGGCTTTGAGCGCCATCACCGCGACGCCGACCTTGCCCTTGTAGAGCCGGCCGTCGTGGGAGCGGGTGCCCTCCGGGTAGATGCCGAGCAGCTCGTCCTTGCTCAGGACGCCGAGCCCCTCGCGGATCGCGGCCTGGCCCGCCTCCTTCCCGGAGCGGTCCACGGGGATCTGTCCGGCGCTGCGGAAGAAGGTCGCGACCAGCCGGCCCCTGATGCCGGGGCCCGTGAAGTACTCGGCCTTCGCGAGGAAGGTGATGCGCCGCTTCAGGACCGCGGGCATCAGGAAGTGGTCCGAGAAAGAGAGGTGATTGCCCGCGACGATGGCCGCGCCCGATGCCGGAACGTGCTCCAGGCCTTCTATTCGAGGGCGGAAGACCAGTCTCAGCAACGGCCCCAAGAACACGTATTTGAGCAGGTAGTAGAACAAGGGGGGTCGCTCCTCACTCCGGCGGTCGGCTCAACCGCCGCGTTAAAGCAGGTCAACCGGCACGTCGTGGGGGTGCCAGTGTAGGCGCAGGCCGCGGTTGCCGGAACCGGACGGGGGCACCCGCGGCCACACCCACCGCCCTCCTCACAGTCGCACGATGATCAGGGCCGTGTCGTCCGTGGCGCCGCCGGGTGGCAGCAGCTCCAGCAGGACGGCGTCGGCGAGGGTCTCGGGGTCGGCGGCTCGGTGGCGGCGCAGGGAGTCGGCCAGGCGGGCCAGACCGGTGTCGATGTCCTCGTGGCGCCGCTCGACCAGGCCGTCGGTGTACAGGGCGAGGGTGGCGCCGCCGGTGAAGGTGGTGCCGGCCTGGGGTCTCGGGATCGGGTCGGGCCGGGCGTCCAGCGGGGGATCGGTGGCCCGGTCGAGGAACTCCACCCGGCCGTCGGGGTGGACGAGGACAGGCGGCGGGTGGCCGGCGCTGCTGTAGGTGATCGTGTGCCGGTCGAAGTCGATGAACGTGGTGACCGCGGTGGCCGATTCGGCGCCGTCGACCACATGGGCATACCGGCCGAGGACGTCCAGCGCCTGGGCCGGGCCGTCCGCGACCCGCGAGGTGGCGCTGAGCGCGCTGCGCAGCTGGCCCATGACACCGGCCGCGGCCAGCCCGTGGCCGACCACGTCGCCCACGGACACACCGAGGCGGTGGCCGCCCACCAGGTCGACCAGGTCGTACCAGTCGCCGCACACGTTCAGCGCGCCGACCGCGGGCCGGTAGCGGACGGCCGCCCGGTGGTTGCCGACCTGCCGACGGGCGGGCAGCATCGCCTCCTGCAGGGCCAGGGCCACCTCGCGCTCGCGGGCGTGGGCCCGGCGCAGCCGTTCGTTGAGCTCCTGCAGCTCGCGGCCGCGGGTGTACAGCTCGGCCTCCAGCACCTGTGCCCGGCCGGTGCTCCGGCCGCCGCGGGCCCGGATCAGCTCGGTGACCTCCTCGACCCGGTGCACCAGCAGCACCACCTCCCCGTCCGGGCCGAGCACCGGCGCGTTACAGGGGCTCCAGTACCGCTCCTGCCAGTGCCCGGGCCGCTCGGGGTCCTCGACGTCGTACCGCTGCAGGGCCATCGCGTCACGCTCGCCCGTGGCCAGCACGCGCTGGAGCGAGGCCTCCAGATTGCGCATGCCCGTCGCCGTGGGGTCGTTGGGGTTGTCCGGGAAGACGTCGAACATGTGCCGCCCGATCACCTGATCGCGCTTACGGCCGGCCGTGCGCAGGAACTCCTCGTTGATGTCCGCGAAGACCAGGCCGGGCGTGATCAGGGCGACCATTCCGGGCAGGGCCTGGAACACCGCCGCGTAGTCGATCGCCGAATCGTTCATGGCTCCCGCTCTCACCACCGGGATCACCCCATTTTCCCACGATATGCGCGGTCCTACGCCATCTGCGGTCCTAAGCCATCTGCGGTCCTACGTCACAGCGGCGCATCCGTCAGCGACTGCTCGGCCCAGATGACCTTGCCCTCCGGCAGGAAACGGGTGCCCCAGCGCTGGGTGAACTGGGAGACCAGCAGCAGTCCGCGCCCGCCCTCGTCCGTGGTGCGGGGATGGCGCAGGTGGGGCGCGGTGGCGCCGCTGTCGAACACCTCGCAGATCAGCGTCCGGTCCTTGATCAGCCGGAGCCGGATGGGGCCGGAGGCGTGCCGGATGGCGTTGGTGACGAGTTCGCTCACCACGAGCTCCGTGATGAAGGCCAGCTCGTCCAGGCCCCAGTCCGACAGCCGGCGGCCGGCCGTCTTGCGGGCGTCGGCGACCACGGCCGGGTCGGCGGGCAGTTCCCAGGACGCGACCCGGTCGGCGTCGAGGCGCCTGGTACGCGCCATCAGCAGGGCCACGTCGTCGCGGGGACGGGCCGGGGCCAGGGTGTCCACGACGGCACGGCAGCGCAGGTCGAGCGAGGGAGCCGACCGCGCCAGGGCCTTCCGGAGCCGATCCCGGTTCGCGTCCTCGGACCACTCCTCGCCGCAGGCCAGCAGACCGTCGGTGTACAGCGAGAGCGTGCTGCCCGCCGGCAGGATCATCTCGACCGACTCGAACGGCGGTCCGCCCGCCCCCAGCGGCGGCCCCTGGGGCAGCTCCACGAAGGTGATGGTCCCGTCGGGCCGGACGACCGCGGGTGCGGGATGCCCGGCGGCGGCCATCGAACACCGTCCGTCGACCGGGTCGTGGACGACGTACAGACATCCCGAGCCCACGGCCTGGGTGCTGTCGTCCTCCTCCTCCGCCCGGCCCTGCGGTGCCGCGCTCTCCTCCTGCGCCGTGCGCCCGACCAGGTCGTCGAGGTGGGCCAGGACCTCGTGCGGCGGCAGATCCAGCGCCGCGAGCGTGCGTACGGCGGTCCGTAGCCGCCCCATGGCCGCCGCGGCGTCGATGCCGTGCCCGGGCACCTCGCCCACGACGAGGGCCACCCGTGCGCCGGAGAGCGGGATCAGGTCGTACCAGTCGCCGCCCAGACCCGTCAGCTCGTTCGCCGGGCGGTAACAGGCGGCCACCTCCACGGCGTCCTGGTCGGGCAGCCGGTGCGGGAGCAGATTTCGCTGCAGCGCCAGCGCCGCGTCCCGCTCGCGGGTGTAGCGCCGGGCGTTGTCCACACACACCGCCGCCCGCGAGACCAGATCCTCGGCCAGGCTCAGGTCGTCCTCGTCGAAGGGTTCCTGACGGTGCCGCCGGAAGAACGTGGTCACGCCGAGGGTGACCCCCCGGGCCCGGACCGGCACGACCATCGCGCTGTGCGGCGCGAGGTCCCAGGACATGGCGCCCTGGCTGCCGGGGGTGCCGGCGCCCCACGCCCGGGCGAGCGGGTCGAGCCGCTCCTCGCGCCAGGACCGGCCGGTGGCGAGGCAGCGGATCGGCGGTGAGCCGGGCGGGTAGACGACGGGGGCGCCGATGCCGAGGGCGTCGGCGTCGGCGTGGGCGTCGGCGTGGGCGGCACCGTCGTCGCCCTCTTGGAGCGAGGTCCGCCCCGCCCGCCGCAGCCGTACCGGATCCGTCCCGTCCAGCGGCCCGGACTCTGGTTCCGCTCCCCGCAGCACCGACTCCAGCAGGTCCACGACGACCAGGTCGGCGAGCGCCGGTACGGCCACGTCGGCCAGCTCCTGCGCCGTCCGGACGATGTCCAGGCTGCGGCCGATGTACTCGCCGGCCCGGTCGAGGAGGGCCAGCCGCTGCCGGGCGCGGTGGTGCGCGGTGATGTCGACGACGGTGTAGTACACGCCCATCGGGTGACCCCGCTCGTCGTCGAGCCGGGTGAACGACATCACGTGCGCGGTCTCCCGGTGCGGCGCGGAGCGCACGCTGCCGACGTGCTCGTACCCGAAGACCGGCTCCCCGGTCGCCAGCACGTGCCGCATCTGCGCCTCGATGGCAGCGGAGTCCAGGCCCGGCTGTATGTCCGCGAGCCGCAGCCCGAGCCGACGCACGGGCGGTCCGCCGCCGAACTGTGCCAGGGCGGCGTTCGACCAGACGTACCGCAGGTCGGTGTCGACGATGGCGATACCGATGGGGGACCGGTCGACCATCTGCTCCAGCACGGTGCGCTGCATGTCCCAGCCGGGGGCCCCGGCCAGCTCCGACAGCAGCGCCAGCCACCGCGAGGGCCCCCGCGCCTCCTCGGCGGCGGCGATCCGCACCATCACCCTGACCGGCCGCCCGTCCGCGCGGCGCACCGACAGCAGCCCGGCCCAGCCGCCGTCCCGGCCCCACTGCTCGACCAGACCGGGCACCCGCCCGGCGTCCTCCTCGGTCACCAGGTCGGCCAAGGTCCTGCCCACCGCCTCGGCGGCCGGGTACGCCAGCAGCCGCTGCGCGCCGGCGCTCCAGCTCGTCACCACCCCCGCCGCGTCGAGCAGCAGGGGCGCCGCATCCGCCACGTCGAACCGACGGCGGGCAACCTCGTGCTCCTCAAATGTGCCCACGGCCGACCTCTCTGTCGCTGAGAGTGGTCTACCACCTCTTGCCCCAATCTTGCCCCCCGACGACGGGACCGCACCGCGCCGCAGGATCAGAACCGAGGCCGTCGAGCTGCGGGCTCAGCCCCGTCCGAGCACCCTCTGCAGCGACCCGAGCGCCGAGACGAGCTCCGCCTCCGTGATCGTCAGCGGCGGTGCCAGACGGATGGTCGAGCCGTGGGTGTCCTTGGCCAGGACGCCCTCTCCGAGGAGGCCCTGGCTGATCTCGCGGCCGGTGCCGAGGGCGGGGTCGATGTCGACGCCCGCCCAGAGACCGCGGGAACGGAACCCGACGACGCCCTGGCCGACCAGGTCGGCCAGGCCGTCGCGGAGCACTGTGCCGAGCTCGGCCGCCCGGCGCTGGAATTCACCCGTTTCCAGCAGTTCGACGACCGCCGTGCCGACCGCCGCGGCGAGCGGGTTGCCGCCGAACGTCGAACCGTGTTCGCCCGGCCGGAGTACTCCGAGGACGTCCCGGCGGCCGACCACCGCGGACACCGGCACGATGCCGCCGCCGAGCGCCTTGCCGAGCAGGAGTACGTCCGGGACGACCCCCTCGTGCTCGACGGCGAGCGTCCGGCCCGTGCGGCCGAGACCCGACTGGATCTCGTCGGCGATGAAGAGGCAGCCCTTGCGGTGGGTGAGTTCGCGGACGCCGGTCAGATAACCCTCGTCGGGGATGACAACCCCCGCCTCACCCTGGATCGGCTCGATCAGCACCGCCGCCGTCGTCTCGTCGACCGCCGCCTCCAGCGCGGCCAGGTCGTTGTACGGCACGACACGGAAACCGGGTGTGAAGGGGCCGAAGCCCGCCCGGGCCGTCTCGTCCGTGGAGAACGACACGATGGTCGTCGTACGGCCGTGGAAGTTGTCCGCGGCGACCACGATCGTCGCCCGGTCGGCCGGGACGCCCTTCACGTCGTACGCCCACTTGCGCGCCACCTTGATGCCGCTCTCGACCGCCTCCGCGCCGGTGTTCATCGGCAGCACCATGTCCTGCCCCGTCAACTGCGCGAGCCGCTCGGCGAATTCGGCGAGCCGGTCGTTGTGGAAGGCGCGTGAGGTCAGGGTGAGGCGGTCGAGCTGCGCGTGGGCCGCCTCGACCAGCGCCGGGTGGCGGTGGCCGAAGTTGAGGGCCGAGTAGCCGGCCAGCATGTCGAGGTAGCGGCGGCCCTCGACGTCCTCCACCCAGGTGCCCTCGGCACGGGCGACGACCACCGGCAGCGGGTGGTAGTTGTGCGCGAGGACCGGCTCCTCGGCGCGGATCAGGTCGGCGGAGGTGCGCGTGCGGACAGGGACACGGGTGGGAGCTGTCATGAGCGGATCTCCTGGGTGCAGCACTTGATGCCGCCGCCGGCCTTCTGGAACTCGGAGAGGTCGACGGCGACGGGGACATAGCCGTGGTCGCAGAGGCGGGAGGCGAGCGCCTCGGCCCGCGGTGCGATGAAGACGTGCCGGCCGTCGGACACGGAGTTGAGGCCGAAGGCCATCGCGTCGTCCCGGGTGGCGAGCACGGCGTCCGGGTACAGGCGGGCCAGCACCTCGCGGCTGCCCGGCGAGAACGCCTCCGGGTAGTACACGATGTTCTCTTCGTGCCCGCCGTCCAGGACGAACAACGCCGTGTCGAGGTGGTAGAAGTACGGGTCCACCAGCGTCAGGCTGATCACCGGATGGCCGAAGAACTCCTGCACCTCGCGGTGCGCCTCACGGGTCGTACGGAATCCGGTGCCGGCCAGGACGTACCGGCCGGTCCACACCAGATCGCCCTCGCCCTCGCAGACGGACTCCGGGCGGTGGACGTCGTAGCCCGCCGCCTTGAACCACGTGTCGTAGTGCGTGGATTCGGGACGGCGCTCGGGGGCGTGGAAGAGGGAGCCGAACACGCGGCCGTCGACGACGACCGCCGAGTTCGCGGCGAAGACCATGTCCGGGAGCCCGGGGACCGGGTCCACGGTGGCGACGTCGTGGCCGTGGGTGCGGTAGGCGTCGATCAGCGACTGCCACTGCTCCTGGGCCAGATCGACGTCGACCCGGGTGTCGGGATGCATCCAGGGGTTGATCGCGTACTGCACGGCGAAGTGTCTGGGTTCGCAGACGAGGAAGCGCCGCCGGCGCGGCACACGGGTATCGGTCACAGAGGGGTTCCTCCGCTTCCTGCGGTGTCGAGACTGAGGGGTGACACCAAGGTAGGAACTGACCGAGACGGCCGACAAGGAACAAGAATTGCGTGTTGGCGCAGGAATGCTGCGTCTTCGACCGGGTCAGCGCACGTCTGTTGCGCGTGTTGTGTCTTCCTCCGGTGCGGGCTGGCTGGCCCCGGCCTCCGGGCTCTCCGGAATGAGATGGGACAGCACCATCACACTGATCGTCTTGCGGATGAACGGCTCGATGCGGATCCGCTCCAGCACCTCCTCGAAGTGCTCGACGTCCCGCGCCCGCACGTGCAGCAGCGCGTCCGCCCCGCCGGTCACCGTCATCGCCGCCGTGATCTCCGGATGGTTGCGCATCACCTCCGCGAGCCGCCGCGGCGGGGCCGCGCCCTCGCAGTACACCTCGACGTACGCCTCCGTACGCCAGCCCAGCGCCGACGGCTTCACCGTCGCCGTGAACCCGGTGATCACACCCGTGTCCCGCATCCGGTCCACGCGCCGCTTGACCGCCGTCGAGGACAGCCCGACGCTCGCGCCGATCTCGGCGAAACTGGTCCTGGCGTTCGCCATCAACGCGGTGACGATCTTCCGGTCGAGCTCGTCGAAGGGCGCGGGCCTGCTGTTCATGCGGGCACTGTATCCAGCGGAAAGGTCCTGACCCCTCCACGTGTGCAGGCGTACGAATAACTCCTACACTCCGGGTTCATGCTGCGCGCCCTGGCTGTCGACGACGAACGCCCCTCGCTGGAGGAACTGCTCTACCTCCTCAAGACCGATCCCCGCATCGCCAGCGCCGAGGGCGCCGGTGACGCGACCGAGGCACTGCGCCGCATCAACCGCGCCCTGGAGTCGGGGCCCGACGGACCCGAGGCGATCGACGTCGTCTTCCTCGACATCAACATGCCCGGCCTCGACGGGCTGGATCTCGCCCGGCTGCTCACCGGCTTCGCCAAGCCGCCGCTCGTCGTGTTCGTCACCGCCCACGAGGACTTCGCCGTGCAGGCCTTCGACCTGAAGGCCGTCGACTACGTGCTCAAGCCCGTCCGCAGGGAACGCCTCGCCGAGGCCGTCCGCCGCGCCGCCGAACGCAGCGACTCCGCTCCCCGGATACCCGTGCACGAACCCGACCCCGACCACATACCCGTCGAACTCGGCGGCGTGACCCGCTTCGTCTCCGTCGACGACATCACGCACGTCGAGGCGCAGGGCGACTACGCCCGGCTGCACACCGACAAGGGCAGCCACCTCGTACGGATCCCGCTGTCCACCCTGGAGGAGCGCTGGCGCTCCCGCGGCTTCGTCCGCATCCACCGCCGCCACCTGGTCGCCCTGCGCCACGTCGGCGAACTCCGCCTGGACGCGGGCACCGTGAGCGTCATGGTCGGGTCCGAGGAACTCCAGGTCAGCCGCCGCCACGCCCGTGAGCTGCGGGACCTGCTCATGAGGAGGCCATGACGTGCCCCAGGACCCCGCCGACCGCCGCGTCGTCGTCACCGGCCCGCCCCGGCGCACTCGCCGGGCTTCCGGTTATTACCGCCCACGCACAGAGATCGACGAACAGACCACCCTCGGCCACACCTACGTCCGCTCCCTGATGCGCACCCAACTGCGCGCCGCCCTCGCCGTGTTCGCGTTCCTCGGCCTGCTCATCGGCCCCCTGCCGCTGCTCTTCGCGGCGCTGCCCGACGCCCGCCGCCTCGAATGGGCGGTCCTCGGCTTCGGCCTCTACCTCCCCCTGGTCCTGCTCGCGCGCTGGTACGTGCGGCGCGCCGAACGCAACGAACGGGACTTCGTGCGCCTGGTCGAAGACCGCTGAACCGGCGAGCCAAAGACCGATGAACTCGAACTACGCCGTCCCGGCCGTCGCCCTCGTCGTGGTGGCAACCGTCCTCGTGGGCGCCTTCGGCCTGCGCATATCCCGCACCACCTCAGACTTCTACGTCGCCTCCCGCACCGTCGGCCCCCGCCTCAACGCGGCCGCCATCAGCGGCGAGTACCTCTCCGCCGCCTCCTTCCTCGGCATCGCCGGCCTGGTTCTGGTCCAGGGCCCGGACATGCTCTGGTACCCGGTCGGCTACACCGCCGGCTACCTGGTCCTGCTCCTGTTCGTCGCCGCCCCGCTGCGCCGCTCCGGCGCCTACACGCTCCCCGACTTCGCCGAGGCCCGGCTCGCCTCCCAGGCGGTACGGCGGCTCGCGGGCGCCTTCGTCGTGGGGGTGGGCTGGCTGTACCTGCTGCCCCAACTCCAGGGCGCCGGACTGACGTTGACCGTGCTGACCGGTGCGCCCGAGTGGCTCGGCGGAGTGATCGTCGCGGCCGTCGTCGTCGCCACCGTCGCCGCCGGCGGCATGCGCAGCATCACCTTCGTGCAGGCCTTCCAGTACTGGCTCAAGCTCACCGCCCTGCTCGTCCCCGCCCTGTTCCTGGTGCTCGCCTGGCAGGGCGACGGAGCCCCTCGCCGCGCCTTCGAGGAACCGGCCACCTTCCGCGAACAGCGGATCGTCCGCGTCGACGCGAGCCTCGACCTCAAGCTGGACGCGCCCCTGACCGTCACGGTGAGCGGCACGGTCGACGGCCGCCCGCTCGACGACCAGCGGCTCCGGCTCCCCGCCGGCACCCACCGCATCGAACAGGGCACCCGGCTGACCTTCGCCAAGGGCGACCGTGTCCCGGCCGCCGACCGCGGCAGCAACGGAGGCATGTCGACCTCCCTGGCCGCGAGCCGAGAGGAACGCCCGCTCTACGCCACGTACGGACTGATCCTCGCCACCTTCCTCGGCACCATGGGCCTCCCGCACGTCGTCGTCCGCTTCTACACCAGCCCGCACGGAGTCGCCGCCCGCCGCACCACCGTGGCCGTCCTCGGCCTGATCGGCGGCTTCTACCTGCTGCCGCCCGTGTACGGCGCCCTCGGCCGGCTCTACGCCCCCGAACTCACCATCACCGGCGACGCGGACGCCGCCGTCCTGCTACTTCCCGGCCGGGTGATCGGCGGCCTCGGCGGCGACCTGCTCGGCGCACTGGTGGCGGGCGGGGCCTTCGCCGCGTTCCTGTCCACGGCCTCGGGGCTGACCATGGCCGTGGCGGGCGTCCTCACCCAGGACGTCCTGCCCACGCGCGGCGTACGGCACTTCAGACTCGGCACGGTCCTCGCCATGGCCGTACCGCTCGCGGCGAGCATGCTGGTCGGCGGGCTGCCGGTCGCCGACGCGGTGGGGCTCGCCTTCGCGGTGTCGGCCTCGTCCTTCTGCCCGTTGCTCGTCCTCGGCATCTGGTGGCGGCGGCTGACCCCGCCGGGCGCTGCCGCCGGGATGCTGGTGGGCGGCGGCTCCGCATTCCTGGCCGTGGCCGCGACCATGGCGGGCTTCCCGGGCACCGGCCCGCTGCACGCCCTGCTCGCCTGGCCCGCCCTCTGGTCGGTGCCGCTGGGCTTCCTCACCATGGTGCTGGTGTCCCTGGCGACGGCGGGGCGGGTACCGGCGGGCACGGCGGCGATCCTGGCCCGCTTCCATCTGCCGGAGGAACTGCACGAGGAACTGCGGGAGGAGGTGAAGGCGTGAGCGGATTCATCGCTGGGCTGTGCGTGGCGATCCTGCCCCTTCTGGCCGCCGGGTTCTGGCTCGGCAGGCGCACCGCACGCCCCCAGAACCTCGGCGGCCTCGGCACCCCCGTCGAGCACGCCACCTTCCAGACCCTGCACACCGCCTCCCTCGCGGCGCCCCCGCTGCGGGCCGGCCTCACGGAGGAGACCGCGCGCAAGTCGGCCCGCCGCTTGCGCACCCTGCTTGGCACGGACGCGTTGTGCCTCACGGACCAGGAACAGGTCCTGGTCTGGGACGGCGTCGGCGACCACCACCGCACCGAGATCATGGAACGCCTCGCCGGCCCGCTGGAATCCGGCCGCGGCGAGGCCTTCCGGCTCACGTGCGACGCCCCCGACTGCCCGGTCCGCTGGGCCGTCGTCGCCCCCCTCACCGTCGACGACCGCGTCCACGGGGCCCTCGTCGCCTGCGCGCCCCGAGAGTCCGCCGTCCTCGTCCGCGCGGCCCAAGAGGTCGCCCGGTGGGTCTCCGTCCAACTCGAACTCGCCGACCTCGACCAGTCCCGCACCCGCCTCATCGAGGCCGAGATCAAGGCCCTGCGCGCCCAGATCTCCCCGCACTTCATCTTCAACTCGCTCGCGGTGATCGCCTCGTTCGTGCGCACCGACCCCGAGCGCGCCCGGGAACTGCTGCTGGAGTTCGCCGACTTCACCCGCTACTCGTTCCGCAGACACGGCGACTTCACCACCCTCGCCGACGAGCTCCACGCCATCGACCACTATCTGGCGCTGGTGCGGGCGCGCTTCGGCGACCGCCTCTCCGTCACCCTGCAGATCGCCCCCGAGGTCCTGCCGGTCGCCCTGCCCTTCCTGTGCCTCCAGCCGCTCGTCGAGAACGCCGTCAAGCACGGCCTGGAGGGCAAGGCCGACAAAAGCCATATCAGCATCACCGCCCAGGACGCCGGCGCCGAGGCCCTCGTGGTGATCGAGGACGACGGCGCCGGAATGGACCCCGCCTTGCTGCGCCGCATCCTCGCGGGCGAGGTCAGCCCCTCGGGCGGCATCGGGCTGTCCAACGTCGACGACCGGCTCCGCCAGGTCTACGGGGACGACTACGGCCTGGTCATCGAGACGGCCGTCGGCGCGGGCATGAAAATCACCGCCCGGCTGCCGAAGTATCAGCCGGGGGTGCACTCGGCGAGCCGCCTCACCGGCGGCTGAGGATCATGTGGCGGTGCGTCATGTGCTGCGGGTGGCCACCATCCCGAGGGTGATCAGCCCCAGCACGACCCAGCCGAACCACAGCCAGCCGTTACTGCCGAGCGCCACCGTATAGGCGGTCACCGCGACGAGTCCGCCGACGGTGAGCACCCCCATCGTCCTGGTCGAGCCGTCCGTGGAACCGGGCATCGCAACACCCTCCTCATGGTTCGTCCCCCTCCATGGTGCCCCCGTTCTGCCTCCGAACGGTGCACACGACGAAATGTGTGCCGTTCTTCCAGGGGCCCTCGCTCGTCCAGGAGCCCGCCGTGTACACAGACGGGTCGAAGCCGTAGTCGGCCGGCGGCACCGCCCGCCCGCACGCCACGTCGGACTCGGTGCGCGCCTCGGCGAGCGTGACACCCGCGCCCAATCGGGTGAACCCGAGCACCTCCTCGTCGTGCGCCCCCTCGCAGGACACCAGCCGGGCGTCCCGGTTGGAGCGCACGTCCAGACAGTCCCGCTTCTGCATGGTCGCCGTGTCCGCGAACGCCGAGCCCGCCTTCCGGTGGCCGCCGAGCGGCCCGTACACCGGCCCGTGCGCGCCCAGCACCAGACAGGCGGTGCGCCGCCCGGCGGCCTCGAAACCGTCCGGCGTCGGCACGACGGCGAAGCTCCGCACGTCCGCGAGCTTGTCCCGGACCTCCTGCGTCCGCTCCTCGCACGCCGCCGGCCCCAGCCGCCGCGCCTCGTCCGCCGACGCGGCCTCGACGAAGGCCAGCACCTGCCCGTCCGGCGCCTGGTCCCGGCAGGTCGGATCCAGCGACAGCCGGGGCGTGCCCTGGAAGCGCTCGGCACCCGCCCAGTCGGCGAGCACACAGTCGCCGTCCCGCAGCGGCTTCGCCAGCCCCACGCCCTCTCCGTACGGCGGCCCGCTCCCGTCGCCCCCGGGAGTGGTCGTCCGGTCCGCGAGGGCGTACCAGACGCCGCCCAGGGCGAGGACCATGCCCAGACCGCACGCGAGGACCGCCCGCAGGGCGTGCGAGCGCTCACGTCGCCGCCTGACCGGCGCGGCCGGCGGCGAGGGCGCGAGGGGCGGCCCGAAGTACCCGTGCGGATCAGGGGAGACGTCCGGCCCGGGCGGCCCCACGCTCGGCCCGAACCCCGGCGGATCCGCGGTCGGCGACGCGAATCCGTGCGGTCCCGCGGGCGGCGCGGGTATCCCCGCCCAGGGCGGCTGCGACCCCAGGTCGGTCTGCGTCCGGGAGTACGCCTCGGCCTGCGGCGCGACGATCCGCGACAGCGCCGCCTCCGCCTCCGCCGCCGACAGCCGCTGCCCGGGATCCTTCGCGAGCAGCGCGGCCAGTACGGGCTCCAGCGCTCCCGCCCGTACGGCGGGACGCGGTTCCTCCATGACCACCGCGGTCACCTCGGCGAGATGCGACTCCCGCTCGAAGGGACCCCGGCCCTCGACGGCGTGGTAGAGCGTGCAGCCCAGCGAGAACAGATCGGCGGCCGCCGTGGGCGCCCCGCCCGTCGCACGCTCCGGCGCCAGATACCCGGCGGTCCCCACGAGCACGGACGCCAGCGTGTAGCGCGTCTCGCCCGCGTCCGGCTGCACGGAGATGCCGTAGTCGGTGAGCAGGACCCGACCGTACGGCGCCCCGGAGCGGTCCGGCGCGAGCAGGATGTTCGCCGGTTTCACGTCCCGGTGCATGACGCCCCGCTGGTGCCCCGCGGTCAGCGCGTCGAGCACGGCGAGGCCCACGCGGGCGCACTCGGCGGGGGAGAGCGGCCCCCGGGTCTCGACCAGCTCACGCAGGTCGGTCGCGCCCGCCACGTACTCCATGACGATCCACGGAAGCCCCTCGTGCTCCAGCACGTCGTGCACGGTCACCACATGCGGATGACCGCGCAGCCCGGCCGCGTGCCGGGCCTCGGCACGGGCCCGGGCGACCCGTGCCTCCCGGTCGTGACCGGCCTCCACCGGGTCGCGGAACACGATCTCCTTGAGCGCGACCTCGCAGGCGAGTCTCTGGTCGTGGGCGAGCCACACATGGCCCATGCCGCCGCTGCCGAGCCGGTTCAGCAGCAGATAGCGGCCGGCGATGACCCGGCCCACTCCCGACGTCGGTGATCCTGAAGGCATCCGGTGACTCCCGGTTCTGCGGCTACGTGGTCGCACCGGCGGATTCACTGCCCGCCGGGGCGCTCGTGACCGGTTCGCTGCCGGCCGGTTCGCTGGTGCCGGGCGCGCTGGTCGGAGGCGGCGCACTGCTGGTGACCGGGTCACTGGTCGGCGGCGAGCTGGTCACCTCCGGCGGCGAACTGGTCGGAGGGTCCGGGGGAGGTGGAGGCGGAGGCGGAGGGGGAGGGGGAGGGGGAGGCGGCGGCGCGCTCGTCGACGGTGGCGCCGAGCTGGGCGGCCGACTCGAAGAGGTGTCGGTGTCCGGCGCCGAGCTGCTCGGCGGGCTCGACGAGGGCGGCGCGGAACTCGACGGCGGGCTCGACCCGGGCGACACCGAACCGCCTGGCGATCCCGAACCGGACGACGCACCGGACGACGCACCGGACGACGCACCGGACGAGGGCGCGGAAGGAGATCCCCCAGGCCCGCTGCTCGACGACGGCGGTGTGCCGGCCGACCCGGAGGACCCGGAGGACCCGGGCGGTGTCGGAGGAGCGGTGGACCCACCGGACGTGCCGTCCGACGTGCCCCCGGACGTACCGCCAGGCCCGCCCCCGCCGGACTCACCCCCGGCCACGCTCAGCGTCACGTACTCCCCGAAGCGCAGCTCGCTCCCCGCCGGCGGATCGGTCGCGGTGACCCTGGCACCGTCCGGCGGCAGCCCCTTGCCGTCGTACCCGGCCGCCAGCCCCGTGTCGGCCAGCTGCCGGCTCGCCTGCCCGAACGTCGTCCCGGCGAGGTTCGGCACCGCGCGCCGCTTCCGGGTGTCGAAGGTGGCATCGTCCTCGCCCGTCGTGCCGACCGGTCGGCTGATGCCCCGCTCGGGTTCCTGGACGTCGACCAGGGCGATCCGCTCCAGCGTCCGGGGCGCGGGCCGCACGGCCACCACCTGGGAACGCTCGTATCCCTGCCATTTCTCGTTGCCGTCCTCGAACTCGACCGAGATCCGGCTCGTGTCACCCTCGAAAGGCCGCAGCGGATTTCCGCACGAGCACTTCACGGCCGGCTGTCCCTGCTGATCCACGAGAATCGCGATTCCCGCCTGGAGCAACGAGTCGTAGGGGACGGCCTTTCCCTTTTTGTAGTCGTGGTTCTTCACGAGAGTGTCGTGACGCAACAGAACAGGTGTGAGTCGTTCCAGATAATCCGGAATCCCGTTCTTCGAGATCCCCAGGGCACGCGCCCACGCCTGTGCTTTCTGGTCGTTCGCGGGATCGGTGAGAAACTGTTCGAGCCGGTCGACATCACAGATCGTCGGCTGTTTCGAACCCCCGTACAGACCGGGTGTGTCCCCCTGCTGCAGGCCGCTGTGCACGGCCCGCGACCGGACCTGGGCATCCCGGCCAAGACCGCTGTTCTCGTCGAAGAACGGCGCCAGCGAGGGCACGCCCGCGGCGACCGCCTTCACCAACGTCAACGGCGTCTCGCTGTCGCAGCCGGTCAGCGCGAGAACGAAAACCAGGAAGCAGGCAATCCTTTTCCCGGCCCTTTGCATAAATGCGCGATGTGTCATCACCGCTCCCCCCGGCGGTTCCCCCATAGCGCTTCATGCTACTGAATAAGAAGCCTTTCAACGCCCGCGTGTGTTCAATGAGGCCAAATAGGCGTTGTATGCCTCGAGTTCCTTGTCGCCGTCCCGGTCGGCGGCCCGGTCCTCGCGCTTGGCCTGCCGCTGCTCGGAGCTGTACCACTGGAACAGCAGGGCGATCAGCACCAGGACGGACGGGATCTCACTGAACGCCCACGCGATGCCGCCGGCCGCGTTCTGGTCGGAGAGCGCGTCGATGCCGAGCGAGGCGGGCGGGTTCTTGAACGTCTCGACCATCGGCTCGGACGCCATCATCAGCGCGATGCCGAAGAACGCGTGGAACGGCATGCCCGCGAACAGCTCCAGCATCCGCATCAGGTAGCCGGGCCGGTTGGGGCCCGGGTCCACGCCCATGATGGGCCAGAAGAACACGAAGCCGACGGCCAGGAAGTGCACCATCATGGCGATGTGCCCGGTCTTGGAGCCCATCAGGAAGTCGAAGAGCGGGGTGAAGTACAGCGCGTACAGGCTCGCGATGAACAGCGGGATGGTGAACGCCGGGTGCGTGATGATCCGCATGTACCGGCTGTGCAGGAACATCAGCAGCACCTCGCGCGGCCCCTTGCGGCCCCGGACCGCGGGCGGCAGCGCACGCAGCGCCAGCGTGACGGGCGCGCCGAGCAGCAGCAGGATCGGCGACAGCATGCTGATCACCATGTGCTGCACCATGTGCACGCTGAACATGACCATCCCGTAGTCGTTCAGCCTGGTGCACATCACGAGCCCGACGGACAGCACACCCACGACATACGCGATCGTCCGCCCCACCGGCCAGGCGTCACCACGCCGCCGCAGCCGCACGACCCCCCACCCGTACAGCGCGAGCCCCACCACGCAGGCCACCAGGAAGAACGGGTCGGCCGACCACTGAAGACCCCGCCCCAGCGTGAACGGCGGCAGATCCATGGTCATGCCGTGCCCGCCGTGATCCATCCAACGGCTCCTGATTCGTGGGGGTTGTACGCGTCTGTCCGCCCCAGCGTAGAACTGCCCCCGGCGACGAATGTCACCGGGGGCAGTGCAACGCCCTCAGGGGCGCGGGGCTGTATCAATATGCGGCTCCGCCGCGTGGGCGCGACAAGCCACCCACGGCCCGCACCGGGCACGCGACCTGCAGTCTTACGGCGCCGCCCGCGGTCAGAGCACGCACTCGGCCTCTTCGTACCGCTCCGCAGGAACCGTCTTCAAGGTCTCCACGGCCTCCGCCAGCGGCACCATCACGATGTCCGTCCCCCGAAGAGCCGTCATCTTCCCGAACTCGCCGCGATGCACGGCCTCCACCGCATGCCACCCGAACCGCGTGGCCAGCACCCGGTCGTACGCGGTGGGCGTCCCGCCCCGCTGCACATGCCCGAGTATCACCGGCCGCGCCTCCTTGCCCAGCCGCTGCTCCAGCTCGATGGACAGCTGCCGCGCTATCCCGGCGAAGCGCTCGTGCCCGTAGATGTCCTTGGCGCCCTCGTCGAAGCTCATGCTGCCGGGCCGAGGCTTGGCCCCCTCCGCCGCGACGACGATCGCGAACCGCTTCCCCGCCTCGAACCGCTCGCCGACCTTCGCGGTCAACTCCTCGATGTCGAAGGGCCGTTCCGGTACGACGATGGCGTGCGCGCCCGCCGCCATTCCGGAGTGCAGCGCTATCCAGCCGGTGTGGCGCCCCATGACCTCGACGACCAGCACACGCTGGTGGGACTCGGCGGTGGTCTTCAGCCGGTCCAGCGCCTCCGTCGCGACGCCGACGGCCGTGTCGAAGCCGAAGGTCACGTCGGTGCCCGCGATGTCGTTGTCGATGGTCTTCGGCACGCCCACGATGGGCAGACCGTTGTCCGACATCAGCCGGGCCGCCTTGAGCGTGCCCTCACCACCGATGGGGATGATCGCGTCGAGGCCCAGCTCCTCGACGTGGCCCCGGGCCCGCTCCACGCCGTCCCGCAGATGGGAGGGCTGGACCCGGGAGGAGCCGAGGATCGTGCCGCCGCGGGCCAGGATGCCGCTCACCGCGTCGAGGTCGAGCTTGAGGTAGTCGCACTCCAGGAGGCCCTTCCAGCCGTCCCGGAAACCGATGACCTCGTCGCCGTGGTCGACGACGGCGCGGTGCACGACGGACCGGATGACGGCGTTCAGGCCGGGGCAGTCGCCGCCGGACGTGAGGACACCAATGCGCATAGCCCGGAATACCTTCTCGAGGGGGCCGGATCCGGACCACATTGTCCGGCTCGATCCCCGCCACCCTAACGGCAGGAGGGGGCGGGGGCGCATCGTGCGTCCGCCTGCTGGACGACCCCGCTCACCTGTGCGGACGGGCCGTCAGACGGGCTGGTTACGGCAGGCTGGACCCCAGATGTCAGGCAGGCTGCTGCGCAGCTGTGTTCACGCAGGCTGCTGCGCAGCTGTATTCACGCAGGCTGCTGCGCAGCTGCGATGCGCTCGTTGCGGAGCGCCTCGTACCACCGGTCGTCGGTCGGCGGCAGCGCGTTGACATCGAGCGCCAGCTTCAGCAGCAGGTCGGCGATCAGCGGATTGCGCGCGAGCACGGGACCGTGCATGTACGTACCGAAGACCGTGTCGTTGTACGCCCCCTCCGTGCCGTCACCCGTCCCGTTGCCCTTGCCGAGGCGGACCTGGGCGAACGGGCGGGCGGTGGGGCCGAGGTGGGTGACGCCCTGGTGGTTCTCGAAGCCGGTCAGCGGGGGCATGCCCAGGCGCGGGTCGATGTCGGCGAGCACGTCACCGACGCACCGGTCGCCCTCGCCCCGCGTGGAGACCACGTCGAGCAGGCCGAGGCCGGGCTCGCGCTGGCCGAGGTCGTTGATGAACTCGTGGCCGAGGATCTGGTAGCCGGCGCACACCGAGAAGACGATCGCGCCGTTCTCGACGGCCCGGTGCAGACCGCCGTCCCGGCGCAGCCGCTCGGCCGCGAGCCGCTGCGGCCGGTCCTCGCCGCCGCCGATCAGGTAGATGTCGCCGGAGGTCGGGATCGGCTGGTCGCTGCGCACGTCGAGCCGGGCCACGTCGAGGCGGCGCTGCCGGGCCCGGCGCTCCACGACCAGGACGTTGCCCTGGTCGCCGTACGTGCTGAGCAGGTCGGGATAGATCCAGACGATCCGCAGGCTGTTGTCGCTCACAAAAGTCCCCTGAGTGGTCAGTTGCCGACGCGGCGGCGCAGGTCCTGGAAGGCGGTGTAGTTGGCGATGACCTCGATGCGGCCCGGCGGGCTCAGCTGCACGGCCTGGTCGAGGTTCTCGCAGACCTGGAAGTGCTGGCCCGCCACCTCCAGACGTACCGCGAGGTCCAGCTTGCGGTCGCCGACGACGCAGATCGGGTGGCCGGTCAGCCGCGTGTAGTCGACGTCCCACAGCCAGGAGGTGTCGGTGCCGTCGGCGCCGCGCGCGTTCACCGAGAGGATCACCGGGGTCGGCGGCGGATCGATCAGGCTGAACGTTTCGAGCCAGCCGGCGGGGTTCTTCGCGAGCAGCAGTCTGAGGTCGCGCTCCATGAACTGCACGACGTCGTACCGGCCGGCCACCGCCTGCACCTGGTACATGCGTTCCAGGGCGACCTGCGGCGGCACGCCGAAGACGGCGGCGACGGCGGCGGAGGAAGCGGCGTTGGCCTTGTTGGCGCGGCCGGGCAGCTGAAGGTGGATCGGCCAGGCGGAGCCGTGCGGGTCCAGGACATGGTCACCGGACAGCGCCCAGCTCGGCGTCGGCCGGCGGAAGCCGCACTCGCCGCAGAACCAGTCGTCGCCCGGACGCTGCATCACGCCACCGCAGGACGGGCAGGACCAGGCGTCGTCCTTCCACATCTGACCCGCGGCGACCCAGATCACGTTGGGGGAGGAGGACGCGGCCCACACCACCAGCGGGTCGTCCGCGTTGGCCACGATCACGGCCTTCGAACCGGCCAGACCCTCACGCCAGTTCTCGGCGAGCATGCGGGTCTCGGCGGCCCGGTCGAGCTGGTCGCGGGAGAGGTTGAGCAGGGCGATGCACTTCGGGTCGGTGTCCCGGGCGACGCCCGCGAGGTACTTCTCGTCGACCTCGATGACGCCGTACCGCGCGTCCGAGCTGCCCGCGAGCGCCGAGGTGATGCCGGCCGGCATGTTGGCGCCGAGCGCGTTGGAGACCACCGGGCCCGCGGCCCGCAGCGCCTCGGCGATCAGGCGGGTGGTCGTGGTCTTGCCGTTGGTGGCCGAGACGAGGACGACGTCCAGGTGCTGGGCGAGCCGGGCGAGAAGGTCGGGGTCGAGCTTGAGTGCCACCCGGCCGCCGATCACGGAACCGCTGCCGCGCCCCGCGGCGCGCGATGCCGCCGCGACCGCCTTGCCCGCGGTCACGGCGATCTTGGCCCGCGGCGAGAGCGGGTCCGAGTTGCCTGCCATCAGTTCTCGATCCTCCTTGCGTACGCGCCGCGCCTCAGCCTCCGGCCACGTGGTGTGGACCTCAGCCTATCGAGATCCATTCGCACTCCCGAATCGCGGCGCCCGCGCGACCTTCGCGTGACAGGGAGGACCGTACCCTTGCCGCCATGCGACACGGCCCGATCCCGGGCGCCCACGGGCGCGTCCGGCCCCTCACGCTGCTCGGCGACGACCCTCTGCACGCCCCCTGCAAGGAGGTCACCGACTTCGGCCCCGAACTGGCGGTCCTCGTGGAGGACTTGTTCGCGACCATGTACGCCGCCCAGGGCGTCGGCCTGGCCGCGAACCAGATCGGGGCGCCGCTACGGGTCTTCGTCTACGACTGCCCGGACGACGAAGAGGTGCGCCACGTGGGCCACGTGGTGAACCCCACGCTCGTCGAAAATGACGGCCTAATGCTCCGCGGCCCCGAGGGCTGCCTGTCCCTACCGGGCCTGGAGGCGGGAACGGAGCGCTACGACCACACGGTGATCGAGGGATACACGGTGACGGGCGAGCCGATCACCGTGCACGGGACGGGCTTCTTCGCGAGATGCCTGCAGCATGAATACGACCACGTGGAGGGCCGAATCTACGCGGACCACCTGAAGGGCTGGCGCCACAGACGCCTGATGCGACAGGCGTCCCGAGCCTCTTGGCGCCGGTGAGTGGACGTACTTCCAGGGGCGCGGGGCTGCATCAATGTGCGGCTCCACCGCGCGGGCGCGACCAGCCCCCACAAACCCGCAGACGAACTACGACGGTCAGAACCCCGGACCCCCCACCTTGTCGCCCGCGGCAGCGAGACGCCCCCACAACAGATCAGCCAGACTCCGCACCAACTCCGCCCGAGAACAAGGCCGTTCCCCCAGCCACCAGTCCCCGGCCGCATGCATCATCCCGACGATCCCATGCCCCCACACCCGAGCCAACTGCTGACTCCCGGGCCCGAGATCCACCCGATCCTCGATGACCTGCGCCAACTCCTCGCCCATCCTGCGGAGCAACGGCACGCTGTGCTTGCCGACGTCGAACCCGGGATCGCCGACCTGCCCCCCGTCCGCCGGATGCATCAGGAAGCGGTACACCTGAGGCCGCGCCTCGATCGCCGCCAGATACGTGTCCAGCGTCGCCTCGACCCGTTCCCGCCGGTCCGCCGGCGCGTCCAACGCGGCACGCAGCGAATCGAGCAGCGCGTCCGTGTGCCGCTTGGCCAAGGCTGCGTAAAGTCCGCCCTTGTCGCCGAAGTGGCGATAAAGGATCGGTTTCGTGATGCCGGCCTCCGCGGCGATGGCGTTCATGGAGGCATGCGGACCGTCGCGCAGCACCACTCTGTCCGCGGCCTCCAGCAGCTCACGCCGGCGACGGTCTGCGGACCGTTGCTGATCGGTCCGCTGCGTGGTGTCCATGTGCTCTCCCCACCCGTGCTGATTAGGTAATGCCTGCGCAAACTAACACTCAGAATGCCTTGTACATCGAACGGGCTGCCGAGCGGGCACCAGGAGTTGACTTTTCCTACCCGCGGGTAACAGACTCGAGTTACCGTTAGTAACACGCACGTGCGTCGCCGCTGGAGGGGACATGGCCGAGTTCACCATGGAGCTCAACGACGAACAGAAGGAGGTCCGGGACTGGCTGCACGGCTTTTCCGCCGACGTCATCCGGCCCGCGGCCGCCGAATGGGACGAGCGTGAGGAGACTCCCTGGCCGGTCATCCAGGAGGCCGCCAAGGTGGGAATCTACTCCCTCGACTTCTACGCCCAGCAGTACTTCGACCCCACCGGCCTCGGCATCCCGATGGCCATGGAGGAGCTGTTCTGGGGCGACGCGGGCATCGCCCTCTCCATCGTCGGAACCGGTCTCGCCGCCGTCGGCGTCCTCGCCAACGGCACCGAGGAACAGATCGGCACCTGGATCCCCCAGATGTACGGCGATGCCAACGATGTCAAGGTCGCCGCGTTCTGCTCCTCCGAGCCCGACGCCGGCTCCGACGTCGCCTCGATGCGTACCCGCGCGGTCTACGACGAGGCCAAGGACGAGTGGGTGATCAACGGCACGAAGACCTGGGCGACCAACGGCGGCATCGCCAACGTCCACGTGGTCGTCGCCGTCGTGGACCCGGAGCTCGGCTCCAAGGGGCACGCCTCCTTCATCGTCCCACCGAACACCCCCGGCCTCTCCCAGGGCCAGAAGTTCAAGAAGCACGGCATCCGCGCCTCGCACACCGCCGAGGTCGTCCTGGAGGACGTCCGGGTGCCCGGCTCCTGCCTCCTCGGCGGCAAAGCCAAGCTGGACGAGCGGCTGGCCCGCGCCCGTGAGCGGGCCAAGGCCGGCGGGGAGCGCGTGAAGAACGCGGCGATGGCCACGTTCGAGGCTTCGCGACCGGCCGTCGGTGCGATGGCCGTCGGTACGGCGCGTGCGGCGTACGAGGTGGCCCTCGACTACGCCAAGACCCGCGAGCAGTTCGGGCGCCCCATCATCGACAACCAGGGTGTGGCGTTCCAGCTCGCCGACATGCGGACGTCCATCGACGCGGCGCGGCTGCTGGTCTGGCGGGCGTCCTGGATGGCGGTCAACGGCAAGCAGTTCACGGCGGCCGAGGGGTCGATGTCGAAGCTGTTCGCGAGCGAGACGGCGAAGACGGTGACGGCGCAGGCGGTGCAGATCCTGGGCGGGAACGGCTACACGCGGGAGTACCCGGTGGAGCGGATGCACAGGGACGCAGCCATCTACACCATTTTTGAAGGCACCAGCGAGATCCAGCGCCTGGTGATCGCCCGCACCTTGTCGGGGATGCCGATTCGGTAGCGCCGTAGGGGTGCTGTGCGCCCCTGAGTTGATCGGCTCACCAGGTGACGGGGAGGGCTTCGGGTCCGCGGATCAACGCGCCCTTCTTGAAGGGGACTTCCTTCGGCGGCACGGCAAGCTTCAGCCCCGGCACGCGGTCCAGCAGCGCGTCGACCAGCAGCTCGGACGCCAGCCGGGCGAGCATGCCGCCGGGGCAGTGGTGCGGGCCGGAGCCGAAGGACAGGTGCGGGTTCGGGCTGCGGGAGAAGTCGATCGTCTCCGGGTAGGGAAAGACGTCCGGATCACGGTTCGCGGAGAGGTACGACACATAGATCGCGTCGCCCGCCCGGATCCGTACGCCCCGGATCCCCACGTCCTCCACGGCGATCCGGGACAGCCCGACCGCGTTGCGGTGCGGGATGTAGCGCAGCAGCTCTTCGACGGCCTGCGGGCGGAGCTCCGGCTCGGCGCGCAGCCGTTCGGCCAGGCCCGGGCGGGTCAGCAGGAGGTAGAACATCTGGCCGCTGTTGTCGGTGACCGCCTCGCCGCCGATCTGGAGCAGCACCGCGAGTCCGGCCGCCTCCTCCAGCGTGACCTCGCCACGGCCCACCGCGGCGCCCAGCAGTGAGCTGACGTCCTCGCCGGAGCTGCCTTCCCTGAGGCCGATGAGATCGGCGAAGTAGGCGCCCATCTCGTTCCTGGCCCTCTCGCTGACCTGGGTGCCGTCCGAGGAGGACAGGATCAGCCGGCTCCAGGCGTGCATGCCGTGCCGGTCGGCCGCCGGGACACCCATCAACTCGCAGATCACGGCGACGGGGAAGGGGGTGAGGACGGTCGCCGTGAGGTCGGTCGGCGGGCCGTCCTGGAGCAGATCGTCGACCAGTTCGTCCAGCATCCGGCGGGACGTCTCGCGGATCCGCTCCACGCCCTTCGCGGTGAAGGCGGCGGCGACCGAGCGGCGCAGCCGGGTGTGGTCCGGCGGGTCCAGGAAGCCGACCGCGCCACGGGCCGGGGTGAAGTGCGGGGCGAGCCGGGTGACCTCCCGGTCCATGACGGCCTCGCGGCCGAACCGCGGGTCGTCGGCCACCATGCGGACGTCCTCGTACCGGGTGACCAGCCAGGCCCAGCCCTCGCCGTTGGGGAGCTGGATGCGGGTGACCGGGCCCTCGCTCATCAGCTCGGTCAGGACCGGGTCGAAGTCGACCCCGTTCAGGTCGAGCGCGGGCCAGTGCCGGATCGGGGGCAGGATCTCGGTGATGGTCTCTTCCGTCATGCCGTGCTCACAGCCGTCCTGTCGTGCGACCGCTGCCGGCGTGGCGGCAACGCGCCGGCTCCGGCGTCTCTTCCGTCGTGGTCCAGTCCACGATCACCCGGCGGGGCGGCGATCTCGCGCGGGGCTACTCCGTACCGGGGAATCCGAGGCGCTGCGGGAGGCGACCGCTATCCGGTCTGCCCGCTGCTGTGAGCGATGCACGCCACATCGATACGATCGGCCAGCTTGGCCAGTTCGATGGTCAACGCCGCCACCGTGTCCTCGTCGAGCCCGTCCTCCCCGGCCTCGACAAGGTGCAGCCACCGACCGCCCACCGTCCGCAACAACTTGCTGACATCGGCGGCAGCCACCTGCAAGGTCCCGCGGTCGTCGACGATCAGAGGCAGAGTCACTTCGCGGTTCACAAAGGGGATCGTAGCCGCGGAAGCCTCACGCTCCGTGCCATACGGTCGTGATGTTGCAGAACTCCCGGATTCCGTGCCCGGACAGCTCACGCCCGTACCCGGACCGCTTCACCCCGCCGAACGGGAACGCCGGATGGGACGCCGTCATCCCGTTGACGTACACGCCGCCCGCCTCCAGGTCCCGTACGAAGCGGTCGACCTCGTTCTCGTCCCGCGTCCACACATTGGAACTCAGGCCGAAGGGCGAGTCGTTGGCGATCAGCACGGCCTCGTCCAGGTCGGCGGCCCGGTACAGCGTGGCGACCGGCCCGAACGCCTCCTCGCGGTGGATGCGCATCTCGCGGTCGATGCCGGCGAGGACGGTCGGCGGGTAGTACCAGCCGGGCCCCTCGGGCCGCTCCCCGCCGCACAGCACACTGGCGCCGCTGCGCTTCGCGTCGTCGACCAGCTCCTCCAGGTCGGCCCGCCCCTGCTCGCTCGCAAGCGGTCCGACCTCCGTCTCGTCCTCCAGGGGGTCGCCGATCTTCAGCGCCTTCATGCCCTCGACGAACCGCTCGGCGAACGCGTCGTACACGTCCGTGTGCACGATGAACCGTTTCGCGGCGATGCACGACTGCCCGTTGTTCTGCACGCGCGCGGTCACCGCGACCTGGGCGGCGCGGTCGATGTCCGCGGACGGCATGACGACGTACGGGTCGCTGCCGCCCAGCTCCAGCACCGTCTTCTTGACCATCTCGCCGGAGGTGGAGGCCACCGCGCGGCCCGCGGGCTCGCTGCCGGTGAGGGTGGCGGCCTTCACGCGTTCGTCGCGCAGGATCTCGTCGACCGCGGCGGAGCCGACGAGCAGGGTCTGGAAGGTGCCCTCGGTGAAGCCCGCGCGGTGGAACAGGTCTTCGAGGTAGAGGGCGGTCTGCGGGACGTTGGAGGCGTGCTTGAGCAGGCCCACGTTGCCCGCCATCAGGGCCGGGGCCGCGAAGCGGACCACCTGCCACAGCGGGAAGTTCCACGGCATCACCGCGAGCACCGGGCCCAGCGGCCGGTAGCGGACCAGAGCGCGGGAGGCGCCGGAGTCCTTGACGTCAAAGGCGGCGGGCTCCTCGTCGGCGAGCAGTTCCTCGGCGTGGTCGGCGTACCAGTGCATCGCTTTCGCACACTTCGCGGCCTCCGCGCGGGCCTGCTTGACCGGCTTGCCCATCTCGATGGTCATCACGCGGCCGATGTCCCGCTGGTCCTCGTCGACGAGGTCGGCGGCCCGGTGCAGGAGGCGGGCGCGCTCGGCGAACGACGTCGTCCGGTAGGTGCGGAACGTGGCCTGCGCGAGCTGGAGCCTGCGCTCGATCTCCTCCTCGCCCATGGCCTCGTACGTCTTGAGCGTCTCGCCGTTCGCAGGGTTCACCGTTGCGATGGGCATGACGGACCTCCTCGGAGCGGACTGTGCTTCGACCTTCCCGCGCGGCGGTGGGGACCGCAACGCGTACGCATCTGCTCAGGGCGAGTGCTCCGCCAGCCGGTCGAGAAACGCGGCCTGTGCCTTGACGATCACGGACCGCGCGCGGTCCAGGTCGAACCACTCCACACGGTCGATCTCGGGGAACTCCTGGGTCTGCCCGGACTTCGGCGGCCACTCCATCCGGAAGGTGCCGGGGGTGACGGCCGCCGGATCGAGGTCGGCCTCGACCGCCCAGGCCGTGACGACCTTGCCGCCCGTCTGCCGGACCTCGCCGAGCGGTACGGCCTCGCCGTCGGGCGGGGGCAGGCCCAGCTCCTCCTGGAACTCACGGCGGGCGGCGTCCCAGGCGGGCTCGTCGGGGTCGTACTCGCCCTTCGGCACGGTCCACGCCCCGGCGTCGCGCCGCGCGAAGAACGGCCCGCCCATGTGGCCGAGCAGCACCTCGGGGCCGTGCTCGGTGCGGCGGAACAGCAGCAGGCCCGCGCTGTGCTTCACGGCCGTACCTCCGGATGCGCCGCGAGCAGTGTCTCCACGGTGTCCGCCTCCTCCGGGCGCTTGTCCTCGCGGTAGCGGACCACGCGGGCGAAGCGGAGGGTGACGCCGGCCGGGTAGCGGGTGGACTTCTGCAGACCGTCGTAGGCGATCTCCACGACGAGTTCGGGGCGTACGGTCACCACATAGCCGTTGGTGTCCACGGCCAGCTCCTGGAGCCGCTCGGTCTGCCAGGTCAGCATCGCGTCGGTCATGCCCTTGAAGGTCTTGCCGAGCATCGCGAAGGAGCCGTCCGCGGTGCGGGCGCCGAGGTGGAGGTTGGAGAGCTTGCCGGTGCGGCGGCCGTGGCCCCACTCGGCGGCCAGGACCACCAGGTCGAGGGTGTGGACGGGCTTGACCTTCAGCCAGGACGCGCCGCGCCGGCCCGCGCTGTAGGGAGCGTCGAGGGACTTGACGACGACGCCCTCGTGGCCGCGCTCCAGGGTCTCGGCGAGGAACTCCTCGGCCGTGTGCACGTCCTCGGGCCCCGACACCAGGGTGCGCCGTACCCGCATCGGCTCGGGCACCAGCCAGGACAGTTCCGCGTGCCGTTCGGCGAACGGCAGGTCGAGCAGGTCGCGGTCGTCGACGGACAGGGCGTCGAAGAAGACGGGGGAGACGGGGACGGTCTCGGCCGCCGTCGTCACGTCCACGCGGGAGCCGACGCGGCCCGCGGTCTCCTGGAAGGAGCGGGGGCGCCCGTCCGCGTCGAAGGCGATGACCTCACCGTCCAGGATGAAGCGCTCGCCCCTCAACTCCAGGGCGGCCGAGGTCAGTTCGGGCAGGCGGTCGGTGATGTCGTCGAGGGTGCGGGTGTACAGCCGGACCGTGTCGCCGTCCCGGTGGACCTGGACGCGGATGCCGTCCAGTTTCTCCTCGACCGCGCAGGCGCCGAGCTTCTCGACCGCCTCGGCCACCGAGGAGGCGCTGTGCGCCAGCATCGGCAGGACCGGGCGGCCGACGGTCAGCCGGAAGCGGTCCAGGGCGCCCGGGCCCTTTGCGAGCAGGGCCTCGGCCACCGTCTGGAGGGAGCCCGCGAGCATGACCGCCCGCCGTACGTCCGCCGATGGCGCTTCGGTCGCCTGGGCGAGGCCCTCGATCGCGACCGCGTCCAGCGCGCCCTGCCGCACCTCCCCGCTGATCAGCCCGAGCAGGAACCGCTGCTCGTCCGCCGTGGCCGCGCCCATCAGCTCGCCGACCAGCCGGGCCCGCTCGGCCTGCGAGCCGGCGCCCGAGACCTTGCCCAGCGCGCTCAGCAGGGCGTCCACCTCGCGGACGGTCAGGGTCGGCTCGGCGGCCGGGGCGACCGGGCGGCTCAGCGTCTTCCAGCCGACGCCGAGCCGGCCCTGCGGCAGGCGGCCCGCCAGATACGGGATGACGATCGGCACGTCCGCGGCCTCGGCGTCCCGGAAGAGTTCGGCGAGAAGCGCGATCTTCCGGGAGCGCGCCGAGGTCGCGGCGACCTCCTGGGACACCTGGGCCAGCCGGGTCAGCAGCATGCAGCCATGGTGCACCGGAGGCGGACGCTCTACACCCGGACGGCCGCGACGGCCGCATCCAGGTCCGTCATCAGCAGTTCGCCGTTGATCGTGGCCGCCGCCCGGTAGCCGCCGGCCGCCGCGTTCACGACCTGCTCCGCGAAGCCCATGGCGTTGCCGGCGGACCACACCCCGGGCACGGTCGTCAGACCCGTCTCGTCGACCACGGGGTACGCGCCGAACGGAGTTTCGCGCAGCTCCGCGCCCAGGCGCCGGAGGAGATCTGTCTGCGGGACGGCCCGGGGGGCCACGAACAGCACCTCGCGGTCGTGCGTGGTGCCGTCCGTGAGCTTGAGGCCGGTGAGCCGGTCGTCCTCCGTGATCAGTTCGCCGACCTCGCCGGGCACCACCTTGACCCCGGCCGCGGCCAGCCTGCGCAGATCGTCGTCCGACAGCTCCTCCTCGGCGACCGTGTGCAGGAAGAAGATCACGTCCTTCGACCACTGGGACACGATCAGCGCCTGGTGCACGCTCGTCGGGGTGCTCGCGAGCACGCCGAACGCCTGGTCGCGCACCTCCCAGCCGTGGCAGTACGGGCAGTGCAGCACGTCCCGGCCGAAGCGCTCGGCGAGACCCGCGACCTCCGGGAGCTCGTCCTTGAGGCCGGTCGCGATCACCAGGCGCCGGGCGTGCACGGTGCGCCCGCCTGCCAGGTCCACGGCGAAGCCCGTCCTGACGTCGACCACCCGCTCCCGGACGAACTCGACGCCGTACCGCGCGATCTCCTCCCGGCCGACCGCCAGGAACTCGGCCGGGGACATGCCGTCCCGGGACAGATAGCCCTGCATGTGCGCGGCGGGAGCGTTGCGCGGCTCGCCCGCGTCGACGACCAGCGTGCGGCGCCGGGCGCGGCCCAGGACCAGCGCGGCGGACAGCCCGGCCGCTCCGCCGCCGACGACGACCACTTCGTACGTGTCGATGTTGTTCTCGGTCACGGTGACCACCTCCACTGAGACAGTCGCGCGGCCAGTGCCGCATTGACAAACAGGTTTGCCGAAACTGCAATAGGTGTCATGAGTGACGACGACATGGACGAGGTTCTCGCGGAGGTCGGTCCCCGGCTGCGGCGGATCCGGAAGGAGCGGGGTGCCACGCTGGCCGGGCTGTCCGAGGCGACCGGCATCTCGGTGAGCACGCTGTCCCGGCTGGAGTCGGGGCTGCGCAAGCCCAGCCTGGAGCTGCTGCTGCCGATCGCGCGGGCGCACGAGGTGGCGCTGGACGAGCTGGTGGGCGTGCCCGCGGTGCGCGACCCCCGGGTACGGGCCGAGCCGATCAGGCGGCACGGACGCACGTACTGGCCGCTGACCCGCCAGCCCGGCGGCCTTCAGGCCTTCAAGGTGCTGGTACCGCAGGAGGAGAACGAGCCCGAGCCGCGGACCCATGAGGGCTACGAGTGGCTGTACGTGATGTCGGGGCGGCTGAGGATGGTGCTGGGTGATCACGACATCGTGCTGACCGCGGGGGAGGTCGTCGAGTTCGACACTCGCGTGCCGCACTGGTTCGGGTCGACGGGGGAGGGGCCGGTCGAGTTCCTCAGCCTGTTCGGGCCGCAGGGTGAGCGGATGCACGTACGGGCGCGGCCCAAGCGGTCGTGACGCACCTGACTGTTCCCTGATCGGCAAGCGACCGCTTAGTATGCGAGGGACCCCGGTCAGACGACGCAGTCCCGTGAGTCCCGTGGAGGCCCCGCATGCAGGCATGGCAAGTGCACGAGAACGGCGAGCCGGGCGAGGTGATGCGCCCGGCGGACGTGGCGCCGCCCACGCCCGGTGACGGCCAGGTCCTGCTGAAGGTGCGTGCCGCGAACATCAACTTCCCGGACGTGCTCATGGTCCGCGGCCACTACCAGGTCAGGCCGCCGCTGCCGTTCACGCCGGGCGTGGAGATCTGCGGCGAGACCGAGGACGGGCGGCGGGTCATCGCCAACCCCGCGCTGCCGTACGGCGGGTTCGCCGAGTACGCCCTCGCGGACGCCGGCGCTCTGCTGGCCGCACCCGCCTCGCTGGACGACGCCGAGGCCGCCGCCCTGCACATCGGCTACCAGACGGGCTGGTTCGGTCTGCACCGGCGGGCCCGCCTGGAAGCCGGCGAGACGCTGCTCGTCCACGCTGCCGCAGGAGGGGTCGGCAGCGCGGCCGTGCAGCTCGGGAAGGCGGCCGGCGCCACCGTGATCGGGGTCGTCGGCGGTGCCGAAAAGGCCGCCGTGGCCCGGGAGCTGGGCTGTGACGTGGTGATCGACCGGCGGAGCGAGGACGTCGTCGCCGCTGTGAAGGAGGCGACCGGCGGCCGGGGTGCCGACGTGGTCTACGACCCCGTGGGCGGCGAGGCCTACACCCAGTCCGCCAAGGTCGTCGCCTTCGAGGGCCGGATCGTCGTCGTCGGCTTCGCCAGCGGCACGATTCCCAGCCCGTCGCTCAACCACGCCCTGGTGAAGAACTACTCGGTCCTCGGCCTGCACTGGGGCCTGTACAACACCAAGAACCCGAAGCTGGTCCAGCACTGCCACGAACAGCTCACCGAGCTGGCCGCCCGGGGCGCGATCAAGCCGTTGGTGAGCGAGCGCGTGCCGCTGGGCGGGGCCGCGGCGGCCGTGCAGCGGGTCGCCGACGGTGTCACCACCGGCCGGGTCGTCGTCGTTCCCGGCCTCACCGAAGGAGGTGCGGCATGACCGACGCAGCCGAACTCAGGCGCCGCAGCGCCGAGTTGCTGGCCACGTACCCGCCTGCCACCACCGACCGGACGGACTTCCTCAAGGCCCGCTTCGACGCCGGACTGGCATGGGTGCACTACCCGGAGGGTCTCGGCGGACTCGGCGCCCCGCGCTCCCTCCAGGCCGTCGTGGACGCCGAGCTGGAGGCCGCGGGCGCCCCCGACAACGACCCGCGGCGCATCGGCATCGGACTGGGCATGGCCGCGCCGACGATCCTGAAGTACGGCACCGAGGAGCAGAAGCAGCGGTATCTGCGGCCCCTATGGGTGGGGGAGGAGGTCTGGTGCCAGCTGTTCAGCGAGCCCGGCGCCGGATCCGACCTGGCCGCGCTGGGAACACGGGCTGTCCGAGAAGGCGACGAGTGGGTTGTCAACGGGCAGAAGGTGTGGACGTCCAGCGCCCACCTCGCCCGCTGGGCCATCCTCATCGCCCGCACCGACCCGGACGTGCCCAAGCACCGGGGCATCACCTACTTCATCTGCGACATGACCGACCCGGGTGTCGAGGTGCGGCCGCTGCGCCAGATCACCGGCGAGGCCGAGTTCAACGAGGTGTTCCTCACCGACGTCCGCATCCCCGACTCCCGCCGCCTCGGCGAGGTCGGCGACGGCTGGCGGGTCGCGCAGACCACGCTGAACAACGAACGCGTCGCCATCGGCGGCATGCGGCTGCCCCGCGAGGGCGGCATGATCGGCCCCGTCTCCAAGACCTGGCGCGAACGCCCCGAACTGCGCACCCACGACCTCCACCAGCGGCTGCTCAAGCTCTGGGTCGAGGCCGAGGTCGCCCGCCTCACCGGCGAGCGGCTGCGCCAGCAGCTCGTCGCCGGCCAGCCCGGCCCGGAGGGCTCCGGCATGAAGCTCGCGTTCGCCCGCCTCAACCAGGAGATCAGCGGCCTGGAGGTCGAACTCCTCGGCGAGGAGGGCCTGTTGTACGAGGACTGGACCATGCGCCGACCGGAGCTGGTCGACTTCACCGGACGCGACGCGGGCTACCGCTACCTCCGTTCCAAGGGCAACAGCATCGAGGGCGGGACCACCGAGGTCCTGCTGAACATCGTCGCCGAGCGCGTCCTGGGCCTGCCCTCCGAGCCGCGCACCGACAAGGACGTCGCATGGAAGGACCTCGCCCGGTGAGCACACAGACAGATCTTCTCTACTCGGAGGAGGAAGAGGCGCTTCGCTCCGCCGTCCGTGACCTGCTCACGGACCACTGCGACGCGGCGGGCGTGATCGCGCGGACCGAGTCCGACGCGCCGCACGACCGCGAGGCGTGGAAGGCGCTCACCGACGGCATGGGCCTCGCGGGCCTCCTGGTCCCCGAGGCGCAGGGCGGCCAGGGCGCCTCCCACCGCGAAGTCGCCGTCGTCCTGGAGGAGTTGGGGCGCGCGGTCGCCCCCGTGCCCTACCTCACCAGCGCCGTCGTCGCCACCGAGGCACTGCTGGCCTGCGAGGCCGGCGAGCTGCTCGCGGACCTGGCGTCCGGCCGGCGCGTCGGCGCCCTCGCCGTCGCCCTGAACGTGGCTCCGGGCGGCGCCTTCAAGACCGTACGACTTGGAGACGGCACCCTGCACGGGGAGTTGACCGGCATCGCGGACGCGGCGGCGGCCGACGTGCTGCTCGTCCCGGCCGGGGACGGCGGGCTGTACGCGGTCGACGCGGATGCCGTGACCATCACCCCGCAGGTCTCGCTGGACCTGACCCGGCCGCTCGCGACCGTCACCCTCGACGGGGCTTCCGGGCGTCGGATCGGGGCGGCCGAGCCCGCCGTACGACGGGCGCTGCGGGCCGGCGCCGGGCTGCTCGCCTCCGAGCAACTCGGGCTCGCCGAATGGTCGTTGACCGAGACGGTCCGCTATCTCAAGGAGCGCAAGCAGTTCAACCGGCCGGTCGGCGGCTTCCAGGCGCTCAAGCACCGGCTCGCCCAGCTGTGGCTGGAGATCGTCAACCTGCGTGCCGCCGCCCGTAACGCGGCGGACGCCCTCGCGACCGGCGAGGACGCGGACGTGGCGGTCGCCGTCGCACAGGCGTACGCGGCACCCGTCGCCGTGCACGCGGCCGAGGAAGCGGTCCAGTTGCACGGAGGTATCGGGATGACCTGGGAGCACCCGGCCCACCTGTACCTGAAGCGGTCGAAGGCCGACTCGATCGCCTACGGGACGGCGGGCGCCCACCGGGAGGCGGTGGCCGAACTCGTCGGCCTCCAGGCTCCCTGACGTTCAACGGAAGAAGCCGGAACAAGCCCGCCCCACCTGGGGCGGGCCTTTTCGTGTACCCCGCACCGACGAAGTGAACGAACAGCGGCAGTCCGGCCAACTCCTCTCCCAGCACTGCTCCTTGGGGCCTTCCGGAACGCATACTCTCTGCGGTCCCGTAAGGCCTACCAGGGAGGCAGAGCATGCCCCTCACCACCCGTCGCAGAGCCCTCACCACCCTCGGCGCCGCCCTCGCGGGCACGGCCGCCCTGCCCGCCACCAGTGCGCTGGCCGGCGAACAGAAGCACCGCCCGCGGCCGTTGTGGCGCGCCCACGCCCACAACGACTACGAGCACCCGCGCCCCCTCCTCGACGCCCTCGACCACCGCTTCGGCAGCCTCGAGGCCGACATCTTCCTCGTCGGCGACCAACTCCTCGTCGCCCACGACCCGGTCGACCTCGACCCGGCCCGCACCCTCGAATCCCTCTACCTCGACCCTCTCGCCGCCCGCGTCAGGGCCAACCACGGCTCCGTCTACCGGGGGTACCGCAAGCCGCTGCAACTGCTCATCGACATCAAGACCGAGGGCTCGTCGACGTACCTCGAACTCGACCGGCACCTGAAGCGCTACAAGCACCTGTTCACGACGTACGCCCACGGCCGCGTCCTGCCCGGCCCGGTCACCGCCGTGATCTCCGGCGACCGCGCCGCCCGTACGCCCATGGAGGCGCAGACCGTCCGGCGCGCCTTCTACGACGGCCGGCTCGCCGACCTCGCAACCTCGGCGCCCGCCTCCTTCGTCCCGCTGATCAGCGACAACTGGACGCTCAACTTCACCTGGCTGGGCGTCGGCGCCTTCCCGGAGGCCGAACGGCAGAAGCTGCGGACCATCATGCGGACGGCGCACGCACGCGGGCAGAAGGTCCGGTTCTGGGCCACCCCGGACCTGGCCGGCCCCGCCCGGGACGCCCTGTGGGCCGAACTGCTCGCCGCCGACGTCGACTACATCAACACCGACGACCTCGCCGGACTGGAAGCCTTCCTGGACGCCCACCGGTAAACCCGGACGCCTACCGGTAGATCCGGACGCCCACCGGTAAATACAGACGTCACACGTTCGGGGGACAGGTCAGCTGCCCGGACGAAGCCTCCGCTACGCCACACTTGCGGCCGAACGCCGCGAATCGGGCGTAGCGGAGGAGGTTGACGATGGCGATTTCCATCTCTGTGGTGATGCTGCTGCTGATCCTGGCGGTGATCTTCCTGCGCAATGGCGGGCTGAAGGTCTCGCACGCGCTGGTCTGTCTGCTGCTCGGCTTCTATCTGGCCAGTACGAGCATCGCGCCCACCATCAGCAGCGGCCTCACGGCGACCGCGGGCATCGTCAGCAGTCTCAGACCCTGATGCCCTGATGCCCTGATGCCTTGGTGCCCTGATGCGCCCTGATGCCCTGAGGGCTATGGCGTCGAGAAGATCCCGACGCCGTTCGGGACGGGACGTTCCGCGCCCGCGGACGGATGGTTCCGTACGGCGACGGCGGTGGCGCCCGGATCGCGGGCGACCAGGGTCGTCGACCCGCCGCCGTCCAGGCTGAAGCCGTGGACCGCCCCCAACTCCCGCATGACGTCGGCCACTTCGGTGATCGTCAGACCGGTGCGGTACTCGGGCGCCCCGTCCAGCGCGAGCAGCAACAGGCGCCGCCCGCCGTCCGTGATGCCCGCGGCGGTGCGTACGGCCGAGGTCGTGTCGTCCAGGCCCGGCAGCGGCCGGCCGTCCCTGAGGACCGGGTAGCCGCCGAGCGCGAAGCGGTACGGGATCTTCGACACGGACGCCACCAGCCGGTGCCGCACCGTCACCGTCTCGCCGGTGGACAGCTTCCGCAGGTGCTGGGCGCCCGCCTCCCGGCCGACGAGCACCGTGGTGCCGACGGCGATGGGCCCGGTGCCGGGGCGGTCCGCGGCCGACACGACGCGTCCGTCGCGGACCGTCACCTCGTAGGTGTCCGTGCTGCACGGAGCGGCCCGCTCGGTGTCCGTGCCGCAGGTCGCCCGGACCCGGGAGGCGCTGCCCCAGTCCGCGGTGAACGCCCCGACGGACCCGACCGGCAGCGCGTACTGGTTCAGCCCGCCGAGCGGCAGCCGCTCCTCGGGCGTGCGGACCGAGCCGACGAGGGACAGCCCGTCCATCCGGGCCCGGCGGTCGACGCCCACCCCGATCACGTCCCTGGTGCTCGTGCCGGGCGGCAGCGCCGGACCGAAGCGCTGGCCGTCGGGGACCGCCGCCTTGAGGACGTGGCCCTTGGCGATCGCCGGTCCCACGCTCGCGCCGGTGGCCTCCACGCCGGGGTGCTGGGTCTCGGTAATGTTGAAGAAGTCGCCGTTGACGCCTGCCACGGCACCTGTGGCGTCGGCCATGGTGGAGACGGTGGCCCGTGCGGCGACCGCCCCCGGATACAGCAGGTCCACGCGTACGCGCGGATCGAGCAGGTCGACGGTCAGTACATGGGCGTGCGCGGTGCCTTTGGCCGCCGGGATGTCGAACTGCTCGTACTCGACACCCGCGGCGATCCGGGCCGGCTCCTGCACGGCGCCGGCCGGTGCCGCCCCCAGCAGGGCCGCACCGGCCAGCGTGCCGAGTGCCGTGAGTAATGTCAGTGCCGATCTGCCTGCCACGAACCGTACTTGACGATGCGTCACCGTTCCCCCTGAGGACTCGTCAACTGTCACAGGACTCAGGGAGAGTGCACCAGACGTTGACGGCCGCGGGGGTGGCTACGCGTCGACGAGCCGCGAACGGATGAGGAAACGCACCCCCTCGGGGGCCTCCAGCGAGAACCCGCTGCCCCGGCCCGCGACGACGTCCACGATCAGCCGGGTGTGGCTCCACACCTCGTACTGGCTCCGCGACATCCAGAACATCACCGGCTCCTCGACCCCGGGCACGTCCAGCTCCGCGAGCAGCACGTCCGAGCCGCCGGTGCGGAACTCGCCGGCCTGGTAGCACATGGGGGCGCTGCCGTCGCAGCAGCCGCCGGACTGGTGGAACATCAGCGGACCGTGCGTCTCGCGCAGCAGGCGCAGCAGGTCGGCCGCGGCGGGGGTGAGCTCGACGCGGGGGACCTCGTGGTATGCGGGGAGTGCGGATTCTTCGGGCATGGTCAGCGAGTGCAGCACGGGGAAGGTTGCGAGGAGGTTGCCAGCTGTTGGCCGGGGAATGTAGACGAGGACGGTTTAACTCGATCGTGTGATGGTCGACTTCCGGGCTTGCGGCGTCCTGGTCCGTTCGGGCTACGGTGATCGTGTG
>NZ_JBWLKM010000061.1:0-53313 GCF_059026085.1 Streptomyces sp. a15
ACGCACCATGCCCCGCTCACCCGCGTCGATCAGGCACCGCCGATTCCCTGCGACCTGATCCGCCGGACAGGCCCTAGGGCAGCCGGAACCCGAGGGACGCGGCGGCCTCCTGAGGTGACGGCTGCGTCCACCGCTCCGCCATCGCCTGGCTGGAGGACAGCGAGCGCAGTTCCGCACGGTCCAGGTACAGCGTCCCGTCGAGGTGGTCCGTCTCGTGCTGGACGATCCGTGCGGGCCAGCCGGTGAACACCTCGTCCACCGGGCGGCCCGCCTCGTCCTGGCCGGTCAGCCGCACCTCGGCGGGCCGGGCCACCACCGCCTGCCAGCCCGGCACGCTCAGACACCCCTCGAAGAACGCGGCACGGGCGGTGCCGACGGGCTCGTACAAGGGATTGACCAGGACCCGGAACGGCTGCGGCACCCGGCCGCGCACCAGCCGTACCTCCTCCGGCACCGGCGCGGGATCCTCGATGACGGCGAGCCGCAACGGCACGCCCACCTGAGGCGCGGCGAGGCCCACGCCCGGCGCCGCGTGCATCGTGACCCGCAGGGCCTCGACGAAACGGGCCAGCAGCGAGGGCTCCAGCTGTCCCTCGAAGCGCTCGGTGCCGCGCCGCAGCACCGGATCACCGGCGGCGACGATGGGCAACGGGCCGTCGGTGGCCAGGAGTTCCTCGACCAGTTCCGCCAGGGGCGCGCGAGCACGGGAAGAAGCCATCGCGCCAGGATGCCACGAGGCCTCCGAGCACCTCTCACCGTCCGGCGTGACGCACGCCACACGCACCCCCGGGAACTAGGCGCCCCTTCTCCCCGACTTCTGGACCGCTACAGCCGAGAAACATCCCCTGCCCCGGGAGAAGCCCGCCGATGTCCACCGCTCCCTCGACCACCACGGACGAGGCCCCGCAACCCGCCGCCGCGCCGTCGCCGTCGCCGTCGTCCCCCAGCAGATGGACCCCCCTGCGCCCGCTGATCCTTCGTCTGCACTTCTACGCAGGCGTGTTCGTCGCACCGTTCCTGTTCGTCGCCGCCGTCACCGGCTTCCTGTACGCCGGCGCGTTCCAGGCCGAGAAGATCGTCTACGCCGACGAGATGACCGTCTCGGCCGTCGGCGACGCCAAGCTGCCGATCTCCGAGCAGGTGGCCGCCGCCCGCGAGGCACACCCCGAGGGCACGGTCTCGGCCGTACGCCCCTCGCCCGAGGACGACGCCACCACCAGGGTGCTGCTGTCCGGCGTCCAGGGTGTCGACCCGGACCACACCCTCGCGGTGTTCGTCGACCCGTACACCGCGAAGGTGCGGGGCGCGCTGGAGCAGTACGGCTCGACCGGCGCGCTGCCGCTGCGCACCTGGATCGACGAGTTCCACCGCGACCTGCACCTGGGTGAGAACGGCCGCCTCTACAGCGAACTCGCCGCCAGCTGGCTGTGGGTGATCGCGGCCGGCGGCCTCGTCCTGTGGCTCTCCCGCCGCCGCGCCCTGCGCAAGGTACGCGGCACCGCCGGGCGCCGCCGCACGCTCGGCCTGCACGGCACCGTCGGCGTCTGGGCCGCGGCCGGCTTCATCTTCCTGTCGGCGACCGGCCTGACCTGGTCGACCTACGCCGGCGCGAACATCGACGAACTGCGCACCTCGCTCGGCCACTCCACCCCGTCGGTCACGGCGACCGCGGGCGGCGAGCACTCGGGCCACGGCGCGTCCGCCTCGGCCGGGGACGCGGATCACGGCGTCGGCCTCGACAAGATCCTGGCCGCCGCCCGCACGGAGGGGCTCGGGGACCCCGTGGAGATCGTGCCGCCCGCGGACGCCTCGTCGGCTTACGTGGTGAGGCAGGTCCAGCGCAGCTGGCCCGAGAAGCAGGACTCGGTCGCGATCGACCCGACCACCGGCGAGGTCACCGACGTCCTGCGGTTCGCCGACTACCCGGTGCTGGCCAAGCTGACCCGCTGGGGCATCGACCTGCACACCGGCGTGCTCTTCGGTCTGGTCAACCAGATCGCGCTGATGCTCCTCGCGCTCTCGCTGATCCTGCTGATCGTGCTGGGGTACCGCATGTGGTGGCAGCGTGGCCGCGGCTCCTCCTTCGGGCGGCCGATCCCGCGCGGCGCCTGGCAGCGGGTGTCCCCGCTGGTCCTGCTCCCGTGCGTGGCCGTGATCGCCGTGCTCGGCTACTTCGTCCCGCTGCTCGGCATTCCGCTGGCCGCGTTCATCGCCGTGGACGTGGTGCTCGGCGAGATCGCCCATCGGCGGGGGCGGGGTACACAGGCGAGCGGCGCCGACGCGACGTAGGGGACCTGCGCAACCGAGGGGACCTGCGCAACCGAGGGCGGCGGGACACATGGCTCGGGCCCGGTTCCCCACAGGGATCCGGGCCCGAGCCACAGTCCGTTCGGATCAGAGCTGCTCGAAGTCGCCCGTGAGCGCCGAGGCGAGGCGCAGGTGCGGCTCCGCCTCCTCGTGCCGGCCCTGCCGCTGCAACGTGCGGCCCAGCATCAGCCGCGCGTAGTGCTCCACCGGGTCCCGCTCGACGATCACGCGCAACTCGCTCTCCGCGCGCCGCAGTTGGGCCGAGTGGTAGTAGGCGCGGGCCAGTAGCAGCCGCGGTCCGGTCTGCTCCGGCACCTCCTCGACCAGCCCGCCCAGGACCCGCGCCGCGGCGGCGTAGTCCTTCGCGTCGAAGAACAGCCCCGCCCGCTCCCAGCGCTCGGCCGGCGTTCCGTGGTCGTAGTACGTCGTTTCCACTGCTGACCTCCTTCGCCGCCTTCAACCGCGCGAGGTTGTCAAACATTCCACTACTTCTGCAGCTACTCGGCGAGCGCGGCCAGTTCCGCGTTCGCCCGCTCGGTGACCAGCGCGAGCACCCGCCCCGCGGTCGCCAGATCCTGCGTGGAGATGCCGTCGTAGATCCGGCCGGAGATCTTCCCGGTCTCAGTGCTCACCTCGGTGTACAGCTCCCGTCCCGCGTCGGTGATCAGCACCTTCGGCCCCTCGGTGGTGATCAGCTGCTTGGCGGCCAGCTCCTCGACGACGCCCTGCACGTCCGCCGCCTCGATCTTGAGTGCGTCGACGATCTGCGCCACGAGTCCGTCGCGCTCGACGGCGGCGTCGGCGACCGCGACGGGCCTGAGGGTCACCGACTGCTGGAACGTCATGCCGTGGCGGGCCAGGACGCTCTCCAGGACCGCGCGTCCGGCGTAGTGGGCCAGCGCGATCACGCGGCCGTCGACGGTGGGTGCGGTGGTGGCCATGACTGCTCCTCTTCTCCTTTTGGTTCAAGCCCCTCGGCTCGATGAATACAGTACATGGATACTATATCCATGGCTACTAATGAACGGGGGCTGGTTGGCCTGACGCGGGAGCCTGCGCAGAGCTAGGTTGAGCGCCATGAGCAATCTTGATCGCGAGGCGGTTCCCGCCCTGTGCGGCGGCCGCGGCTTCGTGGTGGCCGAGCCCGTCCGGGAACTCCTCAGCCCTCGTCACGTCAAGCTCGGCGAGTCCACCGAGGTCCGCCGCCTGCTGCCCAACCTGGGCCGCCGCATGGTCGGCGCCTGGTGCTTCGTCGATCACTACGGCCCCGACGACATCGCCGACGAATCCGGCATGCAGGTGCCGCCGCACCCCCACATGGGCCTGCAGACCGTCAGCTGGCTGCACCAGGGCGAGGTACTGCACCGCGACTCCACCGGCAGCCTCCAGACGATCCGCCCGCGCGAACTGGGCCTCATGACCTCCGGCCGAGCGATCAGCCACTCCGAGGAGAGCCCCAAGTCCCACGCCCGGTTCCTGCACGGCGCCCAGCTGTGGGTCGCCCTCCCGGACGGCCACCGCCACACCGACCCGCACTTCGAACACCACGCCGAGCTGCCCCTCGTCACGGCACCGGGCCTGACGGCCACGCTCATCCTCGGCACCCTCGACGGCGCGACCTCGCCCGGCACGACATACACCCCGATCGTCGGCGCCGACCTCGCCCTCGCCCGTGGCACGGACGTACGCCTGCCGCTGGAACCCGACTTCGAGTACGCCGTGCTGTCCATGTCCGGCGAGGCACACGTGGACGGGGTGCCGATGCTCCCCGGCTCGATGCTCTACCTCGGCTGCGGCCGCACCGAACTCCCGCTGCGCGCCGAGTCCGACGCGGACCTGATGCTCCTGGGCGGTGAGCCGTTCGACGAGGAGCTGATCATGTTCTGGAACTGGATCGGGCGCACCCAGGAGGAGATCGAACAGGCCCGCGCCGACTGGATGACCGGATCGCGCTTCGGTGAGGTGAAGGGGTACGACGGGGATCCGCTGCCCGCTCCCGAACTGCCGCCGGTGGCGTTGAAGCCGCGGGGCAGAGTGCGCTGACCCGGCAGCCGATACCTCAGCGCGGCGCCGGCCCGCTGCTGCCGCGGACGACGAGGTCGACCGGGACGAGCGACTCGGGCTGCGCGGGTTGGGCGGGGCCGTCGATGCGGTTGAGCAGGAGGCGCAGGGAGCGGGTGCCGATCTCCGCGAAGTCGGTGCGGACGGTGGTCAGCGGCGGCAGCAGATGCGCGGCCTCCGGGATGTCGTCGTAGCCGACGACACTGACGTCGCCGGGCACCGAGCGGCCGGCCTCGTGCAGGGCGTGCAGGACGCCGAGCGCCATCTGGTCGTTGGAGGCGAACACGGCCGTGACGTCGGGGCGCGCGGCGAGCCGGCGGCCCAGTTCGTACCCGGAGTCGGCGCTCCAGTCGCCGACGAGCGGCTCGGGGATCTCGGCACCGGCCGCGGCGAGGGTCGACCGCCAGCTGCCCAGGCGGTGGTCGGCGGAGGTCCAGCCGGTCGGGCCGGCGATGTGCCACACGGTCGCGTGGCCGAGCCCGAGGAGGTGCTCGATGGCCTTGCGGGCCCCGGTCCGGGAGTCGCCGGTGACCAGCTCGGTGCTGTCGTCGAGGCCGTTCTCCAGCACCACCAGCGGTGTGTCGAGATGGGTGTCGGCCAGGGCGCGGCCCACCCACAGCTGCGGGGCGATGGCGATCACGCCGTCCGCGCCCTCGGCCGACAGCCGGTTCACGGCCTCGACGACCGTGTCGTGGTCGGCCGTGTCGAGGGCGATGGAGCTGATCAGGTAACCGGCCTCCTGGGCGGCGGTGTTGATCGCGGTGAGGATGGCGGCGGGCCCGTAGCGGGCGGCGTCGAAGGAGATGACCCCGAGCATCCGGGTCCGGCCGCTGGCGAGGGATCTGGCGCTGCGGCTGGGCCGGTAGCCGAGCGTACGCATGGCCACCAGGACCCCCTCGCGCGTCTCCGGGCGGACGGAGGGGTGGTCGTTCAGCACGCGGGAGACGGTCTGCTTGGAGACACCGGCCAGCCGGGCCACGTCGTCCATCACGGGACGCGAGCCCGCGAAGTTCCGTCTGCTGCGCCCCTTCGGAACGGCCCCGTCGGCGGCGCTTCGGGTCATGGTGGCGGTTTCCTCGACATCGTTACGGCGGTGTGGTCCCGCCCGGCAGGACCACAGCATAGGCGGGGGAGTCCCGGGGGCCCGGCGGCGCCGGACCCCCGGGCGGTACGGCCGGGCGGTCAGCCGGCCCGGACGGTCCGGGTGCGGGCGGTGACCCACTCGGCGCGCACCACGGCCGCCGTCTCCCCGGTGCCGCCCGCCTCCTCCGGTACGTACACCGGGGCGTCCGCGTGCAGGGGCAGCAGCCTCAGCCGCAGACCGTCCGCGCGCAGGGTGTCGGCGGGCAGCCGGTCGAGGCCGATGTCCCAGACCCGCCCCGAGAAGAACTGGTCGGCGACGAGCACGTCCCCCACGTACGCCCGCCCCACGTCACCGGTCCAGTGCAGGCGCAGCAGGGTCCCCGGCGGCAGATCGTCCGGCACGTCGACGCGGTACTCGGCGGCGACGGTGTCGAAGTACTTGTCCGCGGGGGCGCTCGCCCGGCCCTGCACACCGGTCGTGGTCTCGGGCGCCGGACCGGCGGGCCGGACCAGGGTGACCTGAGGGACGTCCCCTTCGCCTCCGCGCGACGGGACCGGGTAACGGGTGAACACCCCGTCCGCCTCCGGGCTCACCGTCACCCCGTCCACCACCGGCGCCCGCTCCGGCGCGGGCAGCACCGCGAACGACAAGGGCGCCTGCGAGCCGTGCAGCCGTACCTCCTCGTGGTCGAAGACGACCCCGTCCCCGCACAGCACCAGCCGCTCGGCACCCCACGCCTGGCCCCGGTAGGCGGTACGAGCCGTCGCCGCGTCCAGGACCAGCAGGCCGACCCGTCGGCCGTCCGCCGTCTCCACCTCGACCAGGGCGTCGGTGCCGGGCCGCAGCCCGGTGACGAGCAACCGGCCGCCGACGGGCGTGACCTCCCCGGTCGGGGAGCCGACCGACGCCACCGTCGACGCGTCCAGGGCGAGTTCGGGAGCGATGCCCTCGGTCGCGGCCAGCACCAGGACCGTACGGCCGTCCGCCTGGACCGTGCACACCGGCTGGGCGGTGGCCCACTCCAGCCGCAGCCCCGCCACGTCGAGCCGCAGCGGCCAGCAGAAGTAGGCGCCGCGCGGAACGGTGACAGGGACACTGGGCAGGGTCAAGTCGTCGGAGCCGTCCGGGAATTCGATGGTGAATGACGTGTCCGGGTGGTCCGGCAGCGGCTCGTGCGGCTGGTGGTTGTTGACGAACAGGAACCCCGAGGTGCCGTCGCTGCGCACGGCCCAGCGCAGGGTCTCCCGGTCGTCCTGAGCGGCCGGCTGCCGCTCGGGCAGTACGGATTCCATCGGCGCGACGGCATGCCCGAAGTCCGCCAGCATCAGGTGCTGCAGCCGCAGTTCGTGGTACGTCCGCCGGTACTGGCCGTACTCGCCGAGCGGGGCCTGGAAGTCGTACGTCAGCACGGGCAGGTCGTTGGGGTAGCCGGTGGCGTGGGACTCCTGGAGCGTGGTGAGTTCACCGGCGGGGTTGGTGCCGCCGTGGAACATGTAGAAGCCCTGCCAGACCGAACCGCAGCCGATCTTGGTGAGGCCGAGCGCGCCGATGTCGTCGGGGTCCACGCGCGGCCTGCGGTGGTACGACACCGCCATGCCGCCGCCCAACTCGCAGGTGGCCCAGGGGAATCGGTCCGCGAAGGCGTCCGGCTCGCCGCCGCGCACGGTGGTGGGCCTGAGGTCGGCGCCGATGCCCTCGTCGTCGCGCTGGTGGGTGAAGAAGAAGTGCTTGCGGCAGGTGTCGGGCCAGCCGCCGTCCGCCTCGGTCCAGAAGGTCTCGGTGTAGCCGCCGTACAGCGGAAGCAGCTCGTCGGGCGGGAGCTGGACCCCGCCCCAGGCGGTCGACGTCCACAGCGGGGCGCTCATTCCGGCCTCTTGGGCCATGAGCTTCAGTGTGAGGAGGTGGCCGGGCTGGTCGTAGAGCTCGTTCTCGACCTGGATCGCCACGATCGGGCCGCCGTGCGCGCGGTCCAGGCCGCGCAGCTGCTCGGCGATCGCCGCGAACCAGGTGCGTACGGGCTCCAGATAGGCGGGGTCGTCGGTGCGCGGAGTGCAGTCGCGGGCCAGCAGCCAGTCGGGCAGGCCGCCGCCCCGGACCTCCGCGTGCGACCAGGGGCCGATGCGCGGGATGAAGTCCAGGCCGTGGCGGGCGCACAGCTCGGCGAAGCGGCGCAGGTCGCGGTCGCCGTCGAAGCGGACGCGGCCCTCGATCTCCTCGTGGTGGATCCAGATGATGTAACTGGCGACGGCCGTGACGCCGCCCGCCTTCATCTTCAACAGCTCCTCCTCCCACTCGCCGGCCGGGTAGCGGGAGTAGTGGAACTCGCCGGAGACCGGGAACCAGGGACGCCCGCCGCGCGAGAGCCAACGACTGTTGACCTCGATCGGATCGGGCACGCCCGGGGCGTCGGAGAAGGGCAGATGTCCGGCCGCCGGTGGCCCGGCGGGGGAGGGGACGCGCAGGCGGTGCGGGTGGGCCATCAGTCGTTCTCCGGTCCGAGGTCGGGAGTGTCGGTGAGCTGGGCGCGGGTGCCGGTGGTGGCGTGCAGCTCCAGCAGGACCAGTTCGTTGGCGCCCGGACGCAGGACCGGGCCGGGGACGTACAGCGTGCGCTGCGGACCGCGGTTCCAGTAGCGGCCGAGGTGGAAGCCGTTGACCCAGGCCTGGCCCTTGGTCCAGCCGGGCAGGGCGAGGAAGGTGTCCGCGGGGGTGTCCACCTCGAACGTCCCCTGGTGGAACGCGGGTACCGCGTCCGTGGACGCGTCGGACGGCACGAACGGCACCGCGCCCAGGTCGGCCGGCGGAACGGCCCGGCACTCCCAGCCGTGCAGGGCCAGGCCCTGGAAGGACACCGGGCCGAGCAGCCCCTTGGGTGCGCCGATGCGCGGCCCGTAGTTGACCCCGCCCTGGTTCTCCACCAGCACCTCGAGGACGGCACCGGGCGCCGGCACCCGCACGGGCAGCGTCTCGTCGTGGCGTTCGCGCTCCAGTACGCCGACGGAGGCTCCGTCCACGAAGACCTGGGCGCGGTCGCCGACACCGCCCGCGAAGTGCAGCAGCCCGTCGCCGGAGGCGGGAACGGTCGTGCGGTAGAGCACGTACCCGCCGTGCACGCCGAGTTCGTCCATCGTCACCGGGTCCTCGGTGCGCACGGCACCGTCGAGCGTCCGCAGGTACGGCAGCAGCGGCGCCCGGCGCTCCAACCGCACGGCAGTGGGCGGGAGTTTGGGGCCCGGCGCCGGGGCGGGCTCGTCGGGGACCGGGGCGTGCCGGGCGATGACCTCCCGGAAGGCGTGGTACTTGGGCCCCGGGGCGCCGCTCTCGGTGAGCGGGGCGTCGTAGTCGTACGACGTGACGGTGGGCTCGTAGGCGTGCTTGTGGTTGGCGCCGTTGGTGAAGCCGAAGTTGGTGCCGCCGTGGAACATGTAGATGTTGACGGAGGCGCCGGCGGACAGCAGCCGGTCCAGGTCGGACGCGGCGTCGGCCGCCGACCGGGTGTGGTGCGGCCCGCCCCAGTAGTCGAACCAGCCGATCCAGAACTCGGCGCACATCAGGGGGCCTTCGGGCTGGTGGGTGCGCAATGCGCCCAGATTCTCCTCGACCCGGCTGCCGAAGGTCGCCGTGGCGAGCAGGCCGGGCAGGCTCCCGGCGGCCAGGTGATCGGCGCCCGCCTGGTCGCAGGTGAACAGCAGCTCGTCGACACCCCGGGAACGCAGCGCCTGTTCGACGTGCTTGAGGTACGCGGTGTCGTCGCCGTACGCCCCGTACTCGTTCTCCACCTGTACGGCGATCACCGGCCCGCCGTTCGCGGCGAGGTGCGGCAGCAGCGGCGGCAGGAGCTGGTCGAGATAGCGGTCGAAGGCGTCGGTGAAGCGCGGGTCGCTGGTACGCAGCCGGATGTCGGGGTCCGAGACCAGCCACGCGGGCAGTCCGCCGTCGTCCCACTCGGCGCAGATGTACGGCCCGGGGCGCAGCAGCACCTGCAGGCCCTCCGCCCGCGCCAGCCGCAGGAAGCGGGGCAGGTCGAGCAGGCCGTCGAGGACGAGGGTGCCGGGTACGGGCTCGTGCAGGTTCCACGGCAGGTACGTCTCGACCGTGTTGAGGCCCATGAGGCGTGCCTTGCGCAGCCGGTCGGTCCACTGGTCGGGATGGACGCGGAAGTAGTGCAGGGCCCCGGAGATGATCCGGAACGGCTCGCCGTGCAGGAGGAAACCGTCGGACGAGGTCGTCAGAGCGGGCATACGGGTGCTTCCCTTCGGTTCGCTTCGGTTCGGGTGCGACAGCGCCGGTGCCGGTCCCGGTTCACTGGGTGCGGGTGCTGCGGATCAGCCAGAGCGTGGCGGCCAGGCACAGCGCCGAGACACCGCCGAGCAGCAGCGGCACCGATCGGATGCCGGCCTCCTCGATCGCCTTGCCGAGCGCCGGTCCCGCCGCGACCCCGCCGACCATGGACGCGGCGATGACCAGGGCTCCGGCCCGTCGGGCGCTCGGGGCCGCCCGGTGCAGCCAGGGCAGGCCGGTGGGGAAGATCGGGGCGATGAACAGACCGACACCGGCGTACGCGTACGGTGCGAGCGCCGGGATCGACGCCAGCAGCAGACAGAGCGTCATGCCCGTGCAGGAGACCGTGATGATGGCCTGGGCGGAGAAGCGCAGGGCGATCGGTGCGACCAGGAACCGGCCGACGGTCATCATCAGCCAGTACACGGAGGTCGCGGTCGCGGCGACCCCGGCGCCGTATCCCACGGTCTCCAGATGGGTCGGCTCCCAGCCGCCGACGCCCGCCTCGATGCCCACGTGCAGTACATACAGCGCGACGAACACGGCGAGCACCGAGCCCAGGCTGCGGCCCAGGACCCGCCGGTCACCGGTCTCGGGACCGCCGGTCGGCCCGGGCGCGCGGTCGTGTACGCCCTTCAGGCACAGCAGCAACGGCAGGTTGGCGAGCGCGAAAGCGAGGAAGACCGCCGGGTAGTGCTCGGCGCCGATCATGCCGATCAGCGCCGGGCCGAGGATCGCGCCGATGCCGAAGTGCGCGTTCAGGATGTTCAGCATCGCGGTCGAACGGCGCCCGAATCCGACCGCGAACAGCTGGTTGAGGCCGTAGTCGATGCCGCCGAAACCGAGCCCCGCCAGCAGCGCCATGACCAGTGCGGCCGGCCAGTTCGGAGCGAGCGCGAAGCCCGCCGCGCCGACCGCCATGAGCAGGTACGAGGCGCCGAGGATCTGCCGGTTGCCGAGGCGGCCGTAGAGCCGGTCGAAGAGCAGCACACCGGCCACCCCGCCGACGAAGTGGGCGCTCAGCCCCAGCCCCGCGGCCGAGGGGGACAGCCCGAACTCCTCGCGGAACGCCGGGATGGCCGGCCCGTACAGCGCCTGGAGCGCGCCGATGAGGACGAAGCCCACGCAGGAGGCCACCACGGCGGCGGGGCTGAAGACCGGGGTGTCCGGCCGTACGTGGGTGGACGGGATCGGTCTGCTGCTGTCGACAACTCGTTCTTCCCCCGGCACAGCACACCTCTCGTTGGCTTCGACCGTTGTGATGTTACCGGTAACATCACGCCCGTCAAGATCCCGGACAGGGATCGGTGCGAGGGGTGAATTGGACTGTCAGTCCAGGCGTTGGACGTGTAGTCTGGAATCCCTGGTTGCGGCAGGAAGGGCGGGCGTCGGTGGGCGAGACGAGTGTGGAGGCCGAGCGGGACGCGGTCATCGCCGCCCTGGTCCCGGTGATCGACGGGATCGCGGCGACGTTCGGCCCGGTGTGCGAGGTGGTGCTCCATGACTACCGGCGCCCGGAGCAGTCGGTGGTCGCCATCGCCGGCTCCGTGACAGGGCGCGCGGTGGGCGGCGCGATGAGCGAGATCGGCATGCGGATCGTCGCCCGGGGCGAGGAGGCGGCCGACGAGCTGAACTACGTCACCCGGACCCGGACCGGCCAGACCCTCAAGTCGTCCACGATGGTGCTGCGGGACTCCACAGGCGCGGTGTTCGGCGCGCTGTGCGTGAACCTGGACGTCACCACGCTCACCGAGGCCCACACCGTGCTCGGAGCGCTGACCGGCATCGGCCGCCCGCCCGCCGAACTACCGGTCACCACCTTCGGCAACGACATCGACTCCGTCGTCGACGTCATCCTCGACGACCACCACCTGAGACAGGACCGGGCGTGGGCGGGCCTCGACCGCGCGGCCCGCCTTGAGCTCTTCCGCAGCCTCGACGAGCGCGGGGTGTTCGCGGTGCGCCGCTCGGTCGAACAGGTCGCCGGCCGGCTCGGCATCTCCCGCGCCTCCGCGTACAGCTACCTCTCCCAGGCCCGGGCCGCGACGGAGGCGACCCCGGACTCCAGCGACTCCAGCGGCTCCAGCAACTCTCCCGGAGGACACGCGTGACGACCACCACCCCGCCGGTCACCCTCGACGACATCCGTGACGCGGCCGCCCGTCTCAAGGGCGTCGCGCACCGCACCCCCGTGCTGCGCTCCCGCACCCTCGACGCGCTCGTCGGTGCCGAGGTCTTCCTCAAGTGCGAGAACTTCCAGCGCGTCGGGGCCTTCAAGTTCCGCGGCGCCTACAACGCGGCCTCGCGGCTGACCCCGGACCAGCTCGCCCGGGGCATCGCCACCTACTCCTCCGGCAACCACGCCCAGGCCGTCGCCCTCGCCGCCCGCGAACTAGGCACCACCGCGGTGATCGTGATGCCGCACGACGCCCCGGCCTCGAAGCGGGACGCCACCGCGGGATACGGCGCCGAGATCGTGACGTACGACCGCTACACCGGCGACCGCGTCGCCATCGCCGAGGCCCTGGCGGCCGAACGGGGCCTCGCGGTCATCCCGCCGTACGAACACCCCCATGTCATCGCCGGGCAGGGCACGGCGGCGCTCGAACTCCTTGAGGAGGTAGGGGAGTTGGACGCGCTGATGACTCCGGTCGGCGGTGGCGGACTGATCGCGGGGAGTGCCACGGCGGCCAAGGGCCATTACGCGAACCTGCGGATGATCGGCGTCGAGCCGGAGGCCGGGGACGACACCAAGCGGTCCCTGGAGGCGGGCCGGCGCATCGAGATCCCCGTGCCGCACACCATCGCCGACGGCCAGGCGCTGCACACGCCCGGCGAACTCACCTTCTCCGTCAACCGGCTGCTCGTCGACGCGATCGAGCTGGTCTCGGACGACGAGATCCGGGAGGCGATGCGATTCGCCTTCGAGCGCCTGAAGATCGTCGTCGAACCGAGCGGCGCCACACCGCTGGCCGCCCTGCTCGCGGGCCGGATGGGCAGCCCGCCCCGCCGGGTCGGGGTGATCATCTCCGGGGGGAACGTCGACGCCGAGCGCTTCGCCCGCCTGTGCGGGGGCACGGACTGACACGGAAGGGCCGTCACCCGAATGGCGGTTCCCGGTCGGCGGGCGGACCATGGAGTGGTGGGGCGCGGCCCCCGTCGTTGCCGCTCGCGGTGGGCGGGAGGCGGAGACCGGCCCCGGCCGTATAGAGCCCGGCCGGAAGGGAGAGCCGTCATGATCGAGGTGAAGACGCTCGACAAGCCGGACGAGCGCCGCGATTTCCCCCGGGGCCATCTCGAAGCCGTCCACCTCAGTGGACTCGACTTCGCCGTGGCCACCTTCGAACCGGGCTGGCGCTGGTCGGAATCCGTGGCCCCGATCGCGGGCACGGACAGCTGTCAGATCCACCACAACGGCTACGTCGTCCAGGGGCGTATGCGCATCCGCATGGAGGACGGCGGCGAGGCCGAAGTGGGTCCCCACGACACCTTCGTGTGCCCGCCCGGACACGACGCCTGGGTCGTGGGTGACGAACAGTGCGTGGTGTACGACTTCGCCGGAGGCATGGCGAAGGAGTACGCGAAGGCCGACTGACACCGGTCGAGGGCGCGCGCCTCACACGGTGACGACCACCTTGGCGCGCGCGTGCTCGACCTCCAGGTACCGCATCGCCTCGGACACCTCGCCCAGCGGATACGTGCGGTCGACGACCGGGGCGATCTTCCCGGACTCGACGAGCTCCCGCAGTGCCGCGAGGTTCGCCCTGCTGGGTTTGGCCGGGAGTTCGAGCAGGCGTTGGCGGACGAAGGGCGACATCAGGCGCCGCTTGAAGAAGAGCCCCATCGGGCCGACCAGGCTCCCGCCCTCGAACACACCCCCGCCGGACAGGACGAGCGTCCCGGTGGGGGTCACGGTGCGCCGGAACGCGCCGAGGGAGTGGTTGCCCACCAGGTCCAGGACGACCTCGTACTGACGTCCGGCGCGGGTGAAGTCCTCCCGCGTGTAGTCGAGGACATGGTCCGCGCCGAGCGACCGGACGAGGTCGACATTGCGGGTGCTGCACACGCCGGTCACCTCAGCGCCGTACGCCTTGGCGATCTGCACCGCGAACGTGCCGACCCCGCCCGACGCCCCGTTCACCAGCACCGTTTGGCCCGCCCGCACCCCGGCCACGTCCCGCAGGCCGATGAGCGCGGTGTTCGCGGCCAGGGGGATCGCGGCCGCCTGCTCGAAGCCGAGGCCGGCCGGCTTTTGGCCCACCGCGTCGGCGGCGGCGCACACGAACTCCGCGAAGGCGCCGTCGGCCTCGCCGTACACCTCGTCGCCGGGGCTCAGTCCCTCGACCCCGGCGCCCACCGCCTCGACCCGCCCGGCGAAGTCCCGGCCCCGGATCCTCTGCTTCGGCGCGCGCAGCCCCATCATCAGACGGGCGATCTTCGGGTCGCCGCGCATGAAATGCCAGTCGTAGGCGTTGAGCGCCGCCGCGTGCACCCGCACCAGCACCTCGCCGGCGGCGGGCACGGGCGGATCGACCTCCCTGACCTCCAGGGTGTCCGCCGAGCCGTACCTGTCCTGGACCACTGCCTTCATGGGTTCCCCCTCCGTTGCTGCGGAGCGTAAGGGCGTGAAGACGGGAAGGACATCGGGGACAAGCCCTACGTCTCCGGGATGAGCCGACGCCCGGGGCGGCCGCAGCGGTGCTGGGGCGGCCGCAGCGCTCGGTCAGACCGGCAGCAGGCGCTCCACCAGGGCGCTGAGCTGCCGGGCGTTGCGGCACTCGTGCATCTCTACGACCTCGGCGTAGTCGGGGGCGGCGGAGTCGCCCGTGCCCCACTGGGAGCGCGCCTCCGGGTTCAACCAGTAGACGCGGCGGGCTTGTCGGGCGATCCGGCGTACGGCGGGCAGGTTGGGGTCGCTCATGTTCGTACGGGCGTCACCGAGGACGAACACCGTGGTGCGCGGGCCGACCGCGTCGCCGTACCGCTCCGCGAACTCGCCCAGCGCGACGCCGTAGTCGCTGCTGCCGTGCCAGCCGGTGAGCGTCGCCTCGGCCCGGATGCGGGCGCCGAGGCCTTCCGCGTCGGCCGCGCCGTGCACGAGAAGCCGGGTCACCTCGTCGATCCGGTTGACGAAGGCGAACACCCGCACCTTGCTGAACTGGTCGTGCAGCGCCTGCACCAGCAGCATCGTGAAGTCCGAGAACCCGGACACCGACCCCGACACATCGCACAGCAGCACCAGTTCGGGCCGGGCGGGACGGCGCCGGCGCAGCACGGGCCGCATCGGCACCCCGCCCGTCGACAGCGACCCGCGCAGGGTGCGCCGCAGATCGATGCTGCCGCGCGCGGCCCGGCGGCGGCGCGCGGCGAGCCGGGTGGCGAGCTTGCGGGCCAGCGGCTGCACCGTCCTGCGCAGCTCGGCCAGCCGGTCCTTCCCGGCGAACAGGAAGTCCACCCGGTCGGCGGTCGGGGCCACCGCCCGCCGCGCGATCTCGTCCCGGCCCCGCCGCTCGGCGACCCGACGCCGCGCCTCCGCGCCCACCATCCGGCGGAACGCCTCGATGCGTCGCCGGATCTCGTCCTCCAGCAGCCGGTCCGTGAACCCCGGACCGCCGCCCTGCGCCCGGACGTCGTCGCGGACGCGGGCGAGCAGCGTATGCGGGCGGATCCGGTCGAGTGCCTGGTACGACGACCAGCCGTCCGAGGCCGGCGAGGACCCGTATCCGCCGAAGCCGTCGACCGCCTCGGCCGCCAATCTGGCCATCAGTGCCTGGTCGTTGGCGGCGAGCGCGGCCGCGAGCCGCTCGCGCAGGTCGTCCCGGTCCGTGGCCTCCGTCTCCGGCGCTCCCACGCCCCGCGGGAAGTACAGGTCGAAGACCGGGTCGAACACGGGTCGTTGGGCCGTGCCGTGCAGGAGCGTCGCCGCCAGCCCCTCCCGCAGCAGCTCGCGATCCGCGAACCCCAGGGCCGCCACCGCCTGTGCCGCGTCCACGGTCTCGCCGGTGCCGACGCGGATGCCGTGCGCACGCAGCGCGCCGACCAGGGACGTCAGCCGCTCCGCGACACCGGCCGGCGTGCTCACAGAGCTCCCAGGTCCAGCTTGGCACCGGCCTTGAGGACGTCGTCCTGGTGCTTGAGCAGCACGCCGAGGGTGTCGCGTACGACGGTCTCGTCGAGCGTGCCGGCGCCCAGCGCGAGAAGCGTGCGCGCCCAGTCGATGGTCTCGGCGACCGAAGGCGCCTTCCGCAGGTCCATGGCCCGCAGCGCGCCGACCACCCGGACCACCGACTCGGCCAGCGCCTCGTCGAGGCCCGGCACCTTCAGCCGTACGATCCGACGCTCCAACTCCTCCTCCGGGAACCCGATGTGGAGGAACAGACAGCGTCGGCGCAGTGCCTCGGACAGCTCACGGCTCGCGTTCGAGGTGAGGACGACGAAGGGGCGCCGGGTCGCGGTGATCGTGCCCAGTTCGGGGACGGTGACCTGGAAGTCGCTGAGCACTTCGAGGAGCAGACCCTCGACCTCCACGTCCGCCTTGTCGGTCTCGTCGATCAGCAGCACCTTGGGCTCGTCGCCGCGGATCGCGGTCAGCAGCGGACGGGGGAGCAGGAACTCCTCGCTGAAGATGTCCGTGCGGGCCTCGTCCCACGTCTCGTCCCGGCCGGCGCTGATGCGCAGCAACTGCTTGGCGTGGTTCCACTCGTACAGCGCCCGGGACTCGTCGACGCCCTCGTAGCACTGCAAGCGCACCAGCCGTGCCCCCGCGACCTGTGCCACGGCCTTCGCGAGCTCCGTCTTGCCGACTCCGGCGGGGCCCTCCACGAGCAGCGGCTTGCCGAGACGGTCGGCGAGGAAGACCGTCGTGGCGACGGCGGGCGAGGCGAGGTAGCCGGTTTCGGCCAGACGTGCGGAGACGTCGTCGACGGAAGTGAACAACGGGAGCCTCCAGCTCGGCGGCGAGTACCTGGACCAGCACACTATCTAAGCGCTTGTTCAGCGCTCGTGTCACCAGGAATCCGGTGATCCGAAAACAGCGGGCGGCCGTCGAGAGGGCCGCCCGCTGTCGAACGTGCTCACGCAGCCACCGCGACCGCCCCCACGGCCGGAGTGCGCAGCACCCGCCGGGCCGTCGCCAGGCTCGTGCCCAGCGTGGCCGCCGCCGCGACCGACACGACCGCCAGCCAGATGCCGAGGCCCTGATGCGGCAGGACCGAGTCGGTGCGGACCACGGTGAACGGGATGATCCCGGCCAGCGCGGCCACCGTGCCGAAGAACAGACCCGTGACCGTCAGGATCAGCCCCTCCATGCCCACCGTGCCGAGCACCTGCCCCGGAGTCGCCCCCGCGAGGCGCTGCTGCCCGAACTCCCGGCGGCGGTAAGTGGTCGCCGCGTACAGCGAGTTGACCAGCATCACGCAGACGAACACCACGATGATGCCGACCACGGTGAAGTTCAGCGTTTCCAGGTTCTTGGCGTCGACCGACTTGGTCAGCCCCGAGGCCTCGACCGCGTCGCTCTCCACCGCCTGCATGTACAGCGTGGCCGTGGCGACCGCCGTGAACAGGATCAGCGACATCAGGATCCCGGCGAGGTGGTCCGCCCGGCGGCGCAGGTTGCGCACCGCCAGCCAGCCGCTCGCACCGGTCAGCGGCAGCCGGTCCAGCACGCCCTTCAGCAGCCGCGGCGACAGCAGGGCGAAGCCCACCGACAGCAGGATCGCCCCGTACGCGGGCGCCGCCATCAGCGCCGCGTCCGTCGCCGGGATCGCGAAGGTGGAGCACACCGCCGCGACGCCGGTGGCGAGGGCGGCGTACGCGAAGAACGTCCGTCCCCTGCCCCGCCGTTCGTGTCCGCGCGTCGCCCGCCGTACGGCGAGGAACGCGGCGCCCGCCGCCGCGAGCAGCGTGATGTCGACACCCGACAGCAGCGCGATCGCACCGAAGGAGTGGTCGACGGACCGCGCGACCTGCCCGCTGTCCTGGAACACCTCCAGCAGCGCCTGCCCGCCGAGCATCGCCGGGCCGATCGCCAGCACCGCCCCCACCAGGGCCACGGCCACCGCCTCACCCACCACCATCCGCTTGAGCTGCGCCGGAGTCGCCCCCGAGCAGCGCAGCAGCTCCAACTCGGCCGCACGCTGACGGACGTTGACCGTGAGCGTCGAGGCGACGGCGAAGAACACCAGGAGGGTGCCGTAGCCGCCGACCACGCTCGCCGCGGTGGTCAGCGTCTGAGCGCTCACCGAGTCGACGCCGCTCTGCGCCGCCGTGTCGTGCATCGAGTTGAACGTCATGATGATCGCCGCGCCCAGGAAGGCGGACAGCAGCGTCGCCAGGAACCGCCCGGGCCGCTGCCGGATCGACCGCATCGCCAGCATGAACATCGCTCACACCCCCGCCGTCATGTCGTCGCCCAAGTGCGCCAGCCGTTCCGCGACCGCGTCCGCCGTAGGGGCGTCCATCCGCCCGGCCAGCCGGCCGTCGGCGAGGAACAGCACGGAGTCGGCGTACGAGGCGGCGACCGGGTCGTGCGTCACCATCACCACGGTCCGGCCGTGCACGCCCACCGCCTGCTGGAGCAGCCGCAGCACGTCCCGCGCGCTGCGTGTGTCCAGGGCGCCGGTGGGTTCGTCCGCGAAGATCACCCGGGGTTCGGTGACCAGCGCGCGGGCGATCGCCACGCGCTGGCGCTGGCCGCCGGACAACTGGTCCGGACGGTGGCCCAGCCGGTCGCCCAGGCCGACGGACGTCAGCACCTCGCGGGCCCTCGCGCGGTCCACGCGCCGCCCGGCGAGCCTGAGCGGCAGCACCGTGTTCTGGGCGACGGTCAGCGTGTCCAGCAGGTTGTACTGCTGGAACACGAACCCGATCCGGCCCCGCCGGAACTTCGTGAGCTCGGCCTCGCCGCCCCCGGTCAGCTCCGTGCCGTCCACCCGCACGATGCCGCTGTCCGGCCGGTCGAGGCCGGCCGCGCACTGCAACAGAGTCGACTTGCCGGAGCCCGACGGTCCCATCACCGCGGTGAAGGTGCCGCGTCCGAGAGTGAGGGTGACGCCGTCCAGGGCGGTCACGGCACTCTCGTCCGCCCCATACGTCTTGGTGACCTTGACCAGCCGCAGTGCTTCGGCGGCGGGTCCCGTGTCGTGCGTACGTCGCGAACCTGTGCGAAACATCGTCATCACTCTCCGTCCGGCACGCCGTGTGCCTCGCTCAAGAAGCTACGGAGACGGCGGGCGGAGCACATTGGGCGCAGGACCCGTATGGGGAGGTGTACTCAGTGACACCTACTCAGTGACACCCACCGCCCCATATGGAACGGCGAATTGTCAGTGGCGCCTTGTACGTTGCGTACATGGGGATGTATCTGGTCAGTGTCGGTCGGCAGGAATGGTTCAGTGACGAGGAGGGTGTAGGCGGGAAGGGCGCGATCGCCTCGGCGTTCAACGAGGAGTTGAGACTGCGCGGTCTGCCGCCGTACGAATCCGTCCCGGAGCTGGGCCCGGCCCTGTGGTTCGAGGAGAAGCTGAGCCTTCCCATGACCGGGTTCAGCGCGTTGTGTCGTGCGCATCTGACGCCCGAGGAGGAAGAAACCCTCTGTGGCTGGTCGGAGATGGTGCCGATCTCTCTCGACGAGGAGATCACGCTGCCCGTCGGCGGTGCCTACACGGTCATGACGGTGGTGGCCGGGGCGCCTCAGGTACTCGCCGCCGCCGAGCGGCTGGCGTCGGCGATCGGGCTGCCGCCCGAGGTGCCGGACGTGTTCCCGAACCTCGGCCTGACGATGTGGTTCCTGGACGGACAGGCCAAGGACCTGGCCGCCACCCGGCCGGGACCGTGGAGCGAGGACCTCAACTCGGCCTTCTACGCGGCGCTGTATCTCCGTGCCGCCCAGCACTCACTGCGCTGCGGGGTGCCCCTGTCGTACTCCTGATCCCGTCTCCGCCACCGAGTCGGACTCCACCTGCGCGCCCATCGGTGCAGGTCACCCGACGTGTTGAGGACCACGGCCCGGCGCGCGCCCTCCGTCCGCAGCCGCTCGGCAGCCGGCTCGGCGGCGGCATCCGTCCTTCCGAAGGCGGCTCAGGCGGTCACCAGGACGACCTCCAGGGTGCGCGGGCCGTGCACTCCCTCCACCCGGTCCAGCTCGATGTCACTGGTGGCCGACGGCCCGGAGATCCAGGTCAACGGGCGCGTCGGATCGAGTCGTTCGAGGGACTGCGGCACGGAGGCCACGACCTGCTCGGGGACCCGTACGACACAGATGTGGTGGTCGGGGACGAGTGTGATGCGACGGCGGCCCTGGTCGGGGCTGCCGTCCAGGACGATCGTGCCGGTCTCGGCGACGGCCACCGCGCACGCGGTCACCACACTGTCGACCCGGTCCAGTTCGTACGGGGTGCTCTCCGCCCGGTCGAGGACCAGCTCGGCCTCCGCCGCCGACAGCCACTCGGGGTCCAGACCGGGCGGTGCGACCACGGTCCTCGAGCCCCGCGCGGCCAGCATTCCGGCGAGCGTCGCCGCCAGGTCCGCGGTGGTGCAGTGGTGCACGATCGCCCGGTAGTCCGCCAGGTTCTCGGCCAGCAGCTCCACCGTCTGCTCGACACCCCGGTCACCGTGTACGCGCAGATAGTCCCGGGAAACCGCCTGCTCGTACGGCATGTCGTCCTGTCCCACGTCCGCCAGCGCGCGCCGCACCCGGCCCAGAATCCGGTCCCTGCTGCTCACTTCGCGGCCCCCTTGTCGCTTTTTCCGCCCTGCGTACGCTGCCACCAGTCGCGGAACGGCTCCGCCGGAACCGGCGGCAGATCCCGCGTCGTGCTCCACGCGCTGCCGGGGCCCGGCAGCGTGCGCGGATGGAAGCGACGGGTCCGCGAGGCGAGCCGCTGGCCGGCGCGCAGCGCCGCTGGGCTCGCGAACGCCCAGCGCGCCGCGCGCATCGCCGCCCGCTCGGCGGCATGCCCCTTCGCCGGCTTCAGGATCACCTTGTTGCCCTCCCGCGTCACCGGGCCGCCCTCCACGACCCGCTCCCGCAGATGCACCAGCACCTCGGGGATGTCGATGGCGACCGGGCAGACCTCGTAGCAGGCCCCGCACAGCGACGAGGCGTAGGGCAGGGAGGCGTCGATCTCGCTCGCCGTGCCCCGGAGTTGAGGGCTGAGGATGGCGCCGATCGGGCCCGGGTAGACCGAGCCGTAGGCGTGCCCGCCGGCCCGCTCGTACACCGGGCAGACGTTCAGGCAGGCGGAGCAGCGGATGCAGCGCAGGGCCTGGCGGCCGACCTCGTCGGCGAGGGTGTCGGTGCGGCCGTTGTCGAGCAGGACCAGATGGAAGTTCCGCGGCCCGTCCTCATCCGTCGTACCGGTCCACATCGACGTGTACGGGTTCATACGCTCGGCCGTCGAGGAGCGGGGGAGGGTCTGCAGGAACACCTCCAGGTCCCGCCAGGTCGGCACGATCTTCTCGATGCCGACGACCGAGATGAGGGTCTCGGGCAGGGTCAGGCACATCCGCCCGTTGCCCTCGGACTCCACGACCACCAGCGTGCCCGTCTCGGCGACCATGAAGTTGGCGCCGGAGATGCCGACCTTGGCGCGCAGGAACTTCTCCCGCAGGTGCAGCCGGGCCGCGTCGGCGAGTTCGGCGGGCGTGTCAGTGAGGCCCTCGGGGGCCGGGCGGCCCCATTCGCTCATCTCACGCGCGAAGATGTCGCGGATCTCGCCCCGGTTGCGATGGATCGCCGGGACGAGGATGTGCGAGGGCCGGTCCTTGCCCAACTGCACGATCAGCTCGGCGAGATCGGTCTCGTAGGCGTGGATCCCCTCGGCTTCGAGGGCCTCGTTGAGCCCGATCTCCTGCGTGGCCATCGACTTGACCTTGACGACCTCCGACTCGCCCGTCTCCTTGACCAGTCGGGCGACGATCCGGTTGGCCTCGTCGGCGTCGGCGGCCCAGTGGACGATGCCGCCCGCGGCCGTGACCGACTCCTCCACCTGTACGAGATAGCGGTCCAGGTGACGGAGCGTGTGGTCCTTGATCTGCTTGCCGGCCTCCCGCAGTTCCGCCCAGTCGGACATCTCCGCGACGGCTTTCTCCCGCTTGCCGCGAATGGTGTGCGTGGCATGCCGCAGATTGCCGCGCAGGGTCTGGTTGTGCACCGCCTCGTGCGCGGCCTTCGGGAAGGCCGGCATTCCTACGAACGTGCCGCTCATGCCGCCGGTTCCTCCTCCGTGCTCGCCAGGATCTCCGCGATGTGCACGGGCCGCATACCCGTCCTGAGCCGGGTCATCGTCCCGCCGATGTGCATCAGACAGGAGTTGTCGGCAGCGCACAGCACCTCGGCGCCGGTCGACTCGGCGTTGCGCACCTTGTCGGTGCCCATCGCCGCCGAGACATCGGCGTTCTTCAGGGCGAAGGTGCCGCCGAAGCCGCAGCACTCGTCGGCGCCCGGCAGTTCGACCAGCTCCAGCCCCTTCACGGCCTGGAGCAGCCGCCGGGGCCGGTCGCCCAGCCCGAGGCTGCGCAGCCCGTGACAGGTCGGGTGGTAGGTCACCGTGTGCGGGTAGCACGCGCCGACGTCCGTCACCCCGAGCACGTCCACCAGAAACTCGGTCAGCTCGTACGTCTTCGGCACCACCGGCGCCACGGTGGCCGCGAGGGTGTCCCCGCGCCCCTCGGCCCGGGCCCGCTCACCCATCCTCGGATACAGTTCCCGCACCATCGCCCCGCACGAACCGGAGGGCGTCACGATCGCCTCGTAATCCCGGAAGACATCGGAGAAATGCCGGGCCAGCGGTTCGGCCTCATGCCGGTACCCGGTGTTGTAGTGCGCCTGCCCGCAGCAGGTCTGCGCCATCGGGAAGTCGACCTCGACGCCCAGCCTGGTCAGCAGTTTCACCACGGCGCGCCCGGTGTCCGGATAGAGCGTGTCGTTGACACAGGTCAGGAACAGGGCGACACGCATCGCGGCTCCTTGTGATCGATCATCGGATGAGTGAAGCGTAGTCCGGGCCGGGCGGCCCGGGGGAGTCCCCGTCACCTCATGGCGAGCCGGTCCTGCGCCTCGCGCCACCGCCCCGGGTCGCCCTGAGGTTCGTACCGGGTGAGCGGCTGGGTACGGGTGAGCAGTCGCCGCATGCCCGCCAGGTCACCGACGAGCCCGTGGGCCCGGGCCTGGACCAGCACGTTCCCGAAGGCCGCCGCCTCTGTCGGACCCGCCACCACCGGCAGCCCGCAGGCGTCGGCGGTCAGCTGGCACAGCAGGGCGTTGCGCGTGCCGCCGCCGACGACGTACACGACGTCCACCGGGTGGTCGGCCAGCCGCTGCGCGTCCGCCACGGCCCGGCGATGGGCCAGGGCGAGGGAGTCGAGGATGCAGCGCGTGATCTCGGCCGGGGTCTCGGGCACCGGCTGTCCCGAGACCCGGCATGCCTCGGCGATCCGCTCCGGCATCCGGCCCGGCGCCAGGAACACGGCGTCCCCCGCGTCCACGACCGACCGCAGCGCCGGCACCTTGGCCGCGTCGAGGAGCAGCGCTCCCAGATCGGGGTCGCCCCAGGCCCGTACGCACTCCTGGAGTAGCCACAAGCCCATGATGTTGCGCAGGTAGCGGACCGTGCCGTCCAGCCCCAGCTCGTTGGTGAAGTTGGCGAGGCGGCTCTCCTCCGTGAGCACCGGCGCGTCCAGCTCCAGGCCCGCCAGGGACCAGGTGCCGGTGCAGATGTACGCGAACCGCTCGCCGCTCGCCGGGACGGCCGCCACCGCGGACGCGGTGTCGTGCGACCCGACCGCCGTCACCGGCACCGGACCGCTCAGCCCGGTCTCCTCCAGCACCTGCGGCCGCAGCACGCCCGCCGCATCGCCGGGCTGCCGCAGCGGCGCGAACAGTCCGAGGTCGATGCCGAGCCGGGAGGCGACGTCGTACGACCACTCGCGCGTGCGGGGATCGATCAGCTGGGTGGTCGACGCGTTGGTCAGTTCGGTGCCCTGCTCGCCGGTGAGCCAGTAGGTGAGCAGGTCGGGGATGAGCAACAGCCGCCTGGCATGGGGCAGTTGGTCGGAGGAACGCGCCGCGGTCAACTGGTAGAGGGTGTTGAAAGGGGCATACTGCAAGCCGGTCGCCGCGTACAGCTCCTCGGCGGGCACGGTCGCCCACACCTTTTCCGCGACGCCCTCGGTCCGCGCGTCCCGGTAGTGCACCGGGTTGCCGAGCAGCGCCCCGTCGGCGTCGAGCAGGCCGTAGTCCACGGCCCAGCTGTCGATGCCGACGGAGTCGACCCGGCCGGCCGCCCGCAGCCCGTCGAGGACGCCCCCGTACAGCGCGAGGATGTCCCAGCGCAGCCCTTCAGGCACCCGGACCGGCCGGTTGGGGAAGCGGTGCGCCTCGGTCAGCTCCAGGCTGTCGGGCCCGACGCGGCCGACCATGACACGTCCGCTGGACGCGCCGAGGTCGACCGCGGCGTACGACTTCACGTGCGCGCTCATCGCAGGAAGGCGGCCGCGACGCCGGCGTCGACCGGGACGTGCAGTCCCGTGGTGTGGGTCAGCTCGCCGCCGGTCAGCGCGAAGACCGCGTTCGCGACGTGCTCGGGCAGGACCTCCCGCTTGAGGATGGTCCGCTGGGCGTAGTACTCGCCCAGCTTCTCCTCCGGTACGCCGTACACTGCCGCCCGCTTCGCGCCCCAGCCGCCCGCGAAGATCCCGGAGCCGCGCACGACCCCGTCCGGGTTGACGCCGTTGACGCGGATGCCGTGCTCGCCCAGCTCGGCGGCCAGCAGCCGCACCTGGTGGGCCTGGTCGGCCTTGGTCGCGGAGTAGGCGATGTTGTTGGGTCCGGCGAACACGGCGTTCTTCGAGGCGATGTAGACGATGTCGCCGCCCAGCTCCTGGGCGATCATCATCCGGGCCGCCTCGCGCGAGACGAGGAAGGAGCCGCGCGCCATGATGTCGTGCTGGAGGTCCCAGTCCTTCGCCGACGTATCCAGCAGCGGCTTGGAGATGGAGATCCCGGCGTTGTTGACCACCAGGTCCACACCGCCGAAGGCGAGCACCGCGGCCTTGAAGGCCTCGGCGATCTGCTCCTCGGACGTGACGTCGACGGTCACGGCGACGGCCTTGTCCGGCCCGCCCAGCTCGCCGGCGACCTGAGAGGCGTTCCCGGCGTCGAGGTCCGCGATCACCACACAGGCGCCCTCGGCGACCAGCCGCTCGGCGATCGCCTTCCCGATGCCACTGCCGGCGCCGGTCACCAGCGCCACGCGGGTCGCGAGCGGCTTGGGCTTCGGCATCCGCTGGAGCTTGGCCTCCTCAAGGGCCCAGTACTCGATACGGAACTTCTCCGACTCCTCGATCGGCGCGTACGTCGAGACCGCCTCGGCCCCGCGCATTACGTTGATCGCGTTGACGTAGAACTCGCCGGCCACCCGTGCGGTCTGCTTGTCCTTGCCGAAGGAGAACATGCCCACGCCCGGGACCAGCACGATCGCCGGGTCGGCGCCCCGCATCGCGGGGGAGTCGGGCTCGGCGTGCCGCTGGTAGTAGGCGGCGTACTCCTCGCGGTACTCCGCGTGCAGCTCCTTCAGCCGGGCGATCGCCTCGTCGAGCGGAGCCGTCGGCGGCAGGTCCAGGACCAGCGGCCGGACCTTGGTCCGCAGGAAGTGGTCGGGGCAGGAGGTGCCGAGCGCGGCGAGCCGCGGGTGCTCGGCGGCGGCGAGGAAGTCGAGGACGACCCCGGTGTCGGTGAAGTGTCCGACCTGCGGCCTGTCCTGGGAGGCGACGGCACGGACGTACGGCGCCAGGGCCGCGGCCCGCTCCCGCCGCTCGCCCTCGGGCAGCGCCTCGTAGCCCTCGATCACCGGACCGAACGGCTCCGGCCTCCCCCGCTCGGCGAGGAAGGCCTCCGCGGTCCGGATGATGTGCAGCGAGTTGCGCTCGCACTCCTCGGACGTGTCACCCCACGCCGTGATCCCGTGCCCGCCGAGCACGCAGCCGATCGCCTGCGGGTTGGCCTCCTTCACCGCCGCGATGTCCAGCCCGAGCTGGAACCCGGGCCGCCGCCACGGCACCCACACCACGGTGGCGCCGAAGCACTCGGCCGTCAGCTTCTCCCCGTCGGCCGCACAGGCCAGCGCGATCCCGGAGTCCGGGTGCAGATGGTCCACGTGCGCGGCCCCGACCAGCCCGTGCATGGCGGTGTCGATGGAGGGAGCGGCACCACCCTTCCCATGCAGGCAGTAGTCGAACGCGGCGACCATCTCGTCCTCGCGCTCGACACCGGGGTAGACATCGACGAGCGCCCGCATCCGGTCCAGCCGCAACGCGGCCAGCCCGCCCTCGGTGAGCGTCCCGAGGTCACCACCGGACCCCTTCACCCACATCAGCTCGACATCGCCGCCGGTGACGGGGTCGGTATCGGTGCCCTTGGCGGACGTGTTGCCGCCGGCGTAGTTGGTGTTACGGGGATCGGCGCCGAGCCGATGAGAACGAGCGAGGAGAGCGGCAGCTTCGGGGTGCGGAGCCATGAACTTCCAGTCCTTACTAGAAAGAGGTGAGTGAACTCAGGGGCGCGGGGAACTGCGCGACCAGCCACAAACGGCCCGCAGCCCGCAGGAAACAGAACCTGGCAGACGCTTACGCGCCCCACCCGGCCTGCTGTCCCCCAACGCGTTCAGCAACGATCTTCTCGGCCCACCCGGACCGCCGATACGCGGCCATCGGGTCGGGATCGATCCCCATGTCCTCGCGAAGCGAACGGAGCAGCGGCCGCACATCCGTGTTGTACGCGTCCATGATCACCGCGTTCGCCTCCAGCACATCTCCCGACCGCTGCGCCACATCCAGCGCCTCCCGGTCCACGAGCAGCGCCTTCGCCGTAGCCTCCTGGACGTTCATCACGGACCGGATGATCGCCGGGATCTTCGCCTCGATGTTGTGGCACTGGTCGAGCATGAACGCCACGTCGGGGGAGAACCCGCCACCCCGGATCACCTCGTACATGATCCGGAACAACTGGAAGGGATCCGCGGCCCCCACCATCAGGTCGTCATCCGCATAGAACCGCGAGTTGAAGTCGAACGCCCCGAGCTTCCCCTCCCGCAGCAGCGTGGCGACGATGAACTCGATGTTGGTCCCCGGAGCGTGGTGCCCGGTGTCGACCACGACCTGGGCCTTCTCGCCGAGCTTGAGGCAGTGGGCGTACGCCGTCCCCCAGTCCGGCACATCGGTGTGGTAGAAGGCGGGCTCGAAGAACTTGTACTCGAGCAGCATCCGCTGGTCGTCGCCGAGCCGCCCGTACACCTCGGCCAGCCCTTCGGCCAGCCGGTCCTGCCGCTCCCGGATGTCGTCCTGCCCGGGGTAATTCGTGCCGTCCGCGAACCACAGCTTCAGATCACGCGAACCCGTCGCATCCATGATGTCGACGCACTCCAGCAGGTGATCGACCGCCTTGCGCCGCACCGCCGCATCCGGGTGACAGATGCTGCCAAGCTTGTAGGCGTCGTCCTGGAACGTGTTCGAGTTGATCGCGCCCAGTTTCACGCCTCGCTCCTCGGCGTACTTCGCCAGGGCTGCGTATCCGTCGGGGCCGTCGACCTTGTCCCAGGGGATGTGCAGGGCGACCGTCGGCGCCACGCCCGTGAACTCGTGGACCTTCGCCGCGTCCGCGAGCTTCTCCCAGGGATCGCGGGGGACACCGGGCTGCGCGAACACCTTGAAACGCGTCCCCGAGTTCCCGTACGCCCACGACGGCGTCTCGACTGCCTGGGTCTTGAGAGCGGCCTTCACCGCAGCCAGATCGGTCACTTGGGGCTCCTCTGTAAGCCGTTCCGTATGAATCGATTCAAAGCGCGAAGCTATGGCTCCCCCGTAGGGGTGTCAAGAGTTCCGGCAAACCCCGCTGACCGTGCCTGACCGTGACCTTTGGCTATCGAAAGTTTTTCGACCCGGACCCATTGACGTGACATGTCTGGCACGCCTAACGTCCCGGCAACCAAGTTGAAACCTTTCATGACGCTGTGACGGCTTCCGCCGGCGTTGTCGAGGAGCCCCTCATGACCCACCCGTCCGAAGCGGGTCCGGCCCCGGTGCTGTCGCTCAAGGACGTCTCCAAGTCCTTCGGAGCGGTGCGCGCCCTGCGGGACGTGTCCCTGGAACTGTTCCCCGGTGAGGTGCACGCGCTCGCCGGTGAGAACGGCGCGGGCAAGTCGACCCTCATCAAGACCCTTGCGGGGGTGCACCGACCGGACGCCGGCCAGGTGCTCCTCGACGGCGAGCCCGTCCTCTTCCACGGACCCGGCGACGCCCGCGACGCCGGTATCGCCGTGATCTACCAGGAGCCCACGCTCTTCCCCGACCTGTCGATCGCCGAGAACATCTTCATGGGCCGCCGCCCGCGGCGCGCTCTCGGCCGTATCGACCACAAGGCCACGCACGACGCGACCCTGGCCCTGATGCAGCGCCTCGGCGTCGAACTCGACCCCGACCGTCCCGCCCGCGGCCTTTCGATCGCCGACCAGCAGATCGTCGAGATCGCCAAGGCCCTCTCCTTCGACGCCCGCGTCCTGATCATGGACGAGCCGACCGCGGCTCTCACGGGCAGCGAGGTGGCCCGTCTCTTCGGAGTCGTCCGCACCCTGCGCGAGCAGGGCGCCGCCGTTCTCTTCATCTCGCACCGCCTCGAGGAGATCTTCCGGATCTGCCGGCGGGTGACCACCCTGCGCGACGGCGCCTGGATCGCCAGCGAGCCGATCGAGGGCATGACCGAGGACGACCTCGTACGCCGCATGGTCGGGCGCGACCTCGACGAGCTCTACCCGAAGCAGGACGTAAAGCCGGGTGAAATCGCCCTGAGCGTACGGCGGTTGACCCGGGAAGGCGTCTTCACCGACGTGTCCTTCGACGTACGGCGTGGCGAGATCGTCGGCCTCGCCGGACTCGTCGGCGCCGGCCGCACGGAGGTGGCGCGGGCCGTCTTCGGCATCGACCGCTGGGACGCGGGCGAGGTCACCGTGGACGGCCGCACGCTGACCAACGGCGCCCCCTCCACCGCGATGGCCGCGGGTCTCGCCCTGGTCCCGGAGGACCGGCGCGCCCAGGGCCTGGTGATGGACATGTCCATCGAGCGCAACATCGGGCTCACCGGACTCCGTACGACCGTCAAGGCCGGTCTTGTCGACCGCGGCGCCGAACGCAGCCGCTCCCTCGACTGGGCCGTCAAGCTCCAGGTGAAGTACGCCCGGATCGCCGACACCGTCAACACCCTGTCCGGCGGCAACCAGCAGAAGGTCGTCCTGGCCAAGTGGCTCGCCACCGGCCCCAGGGTGCTGATCGTCGACGAGCCGACACGTGGCATCGACGTCGGCACCAAGGCCGAGGTGCACCGGCTGCTCAGCCAGCTGGCCGCCGACGGCGTCGCCGTTCTGATGATCTCCTCCGACCTGCCCGAGATCCTCGGCATGGCCGACCGCGTGCTCGTGATGCACGAAGGACGCCTCGCCGCCGAGATCCCGCGCTCCGAAGCCACCGAGGAAACCGTGATGGCCGCGGCCACCGGGAGGGCCGCCGCATGATGCCGACAACTTTCTGGAGGGCCGCCGCATGACGGTCACCGCCCCCGACCACGCGCCCGTCACCGAGGTGCCCAAGTCCAGCGGCACCCGGCTGGTCGACCGCGTCTTCAAGATGCGCGAGCTCGCCATCCTGGCCGTCTTCCTGGTGATGATCGCCATCACCCAGGCGGGCAACAGCGAGTTCCTGTCCGAGCAGGGCATCAAGGACCTCCTGCTGAACGCGACCATCCTGGTGCTGGTCGCCACCGGCCAGGCCATGGTCGTCATCACCCGCAACGTGGACCTGTCCGTCGGCTCCACCCTGGGTATCAGCGCCTTCGCCACCGGCCTCTACCTCCAGGGCGGCGGCAACCCGGTCGTCGCCGTCGTCCTGGCGGTGCTGCTCGGCATCGGCTTCGGCCTGCTGAACGGCCTGCTCGTCAGCCTCGGCCAGGTGCCCGCCCTCGTCGTCACCCTCGGCACCCTCTACATCATCCGCGGCATCGACTCCATCTGGGTCGGCTCCCGCCAGATCACCGCGGCCGACCTGCCCGGCGGGTTCGTGGACTTCGGCTCCGGCGGCCTCTCGGCCGTGCCGTGGCTGGCGATGATCGCCCTCGTCGTGCTGGTGGCGACCGCGTACTACCTCAAGCACTACGGCAGCGGCCGCGAGATGTACGCCCTCGGCTCCAACCCCGAGGCCGCCCGCCTCGCCGGCATCCCCGTCCGCAAGCGGATCCTGGTCGCGTACACCTTCTGCGGGGGCCTCGCCGGCCTCGCGGGCGCCATGTACCTGGCCCGGTTCGGCAACGTCGACTCCGGGACCGGCAACGGCTACGAACTCACCGTCGTCAGCGCGGTCGTGGTCGGCGGAGTGGTCTTCACCGGCGGCTCCGGCAGCGTCTACGGGGCCGCTCTCGGCGCCCTGCTCCTCACCTCCATCAACAGCGTGCTGCCCGCCCTCGGCGTCAGCTCCGTGTGGGTGCTCGCCATCAACGGCATCCTGCTCATCCTCGCCATCGCGGTCGACCGGATCGTCGCCCTGCGCGTGGCCTCGGCCCTGAAGAAGAAGTCGGCCGCGGCCAGGACCACCGCTGCACCTGTGAAGAAGGGAGACGCCGGCCATGCCTGAGTCGCTCACCCGCGCCGTCCGCTGGTCCGCCTCATTGAGGTGGGACGGGGCCGTCGGCGCCCTCCTCATCGTCCTGTTGCTGCTGTCCTTCTCCACCGTGGACGGCTTCGGCAACGCTCTCAACCTGTCGTTCCTGATCGGCAACACCCTGCCCATCGCGCTGATCGCCCTGCCGATGACACTTCTCGTGGTCTCCGGCGAGATCGACCTCTCGGTGGCCTCCACGGCCGGACTGTCCGGCGCGGTGATGGGTGCCCTGTGGAACCAGGGCATGACGATCGAGGCGATCATCCCGATCTGTCTGCTGCTCGGTGTCGTCTGCGGGCTGATCAACGGCCTGCTGGTCACCCGGCTCGGACTGCCGTCCCTCGCCGTCACCATCGGCACCCTCGCCGCCTACCGGGGCATCGCACAGATCGTCCTCGGCTCAGACGCGGTGACCGACTTCCCCACCCAGTACCTGGACTTCGCGGCCGGGCGCGTCGGGGACACCTTCATCCCGCAGGCCTTCCTGCCCTTCCTGGTGCTGCTCGCGATCGCCGTGGTCGCCCTGCACGCCACGCCGTTCGGGCGGTCGCTGTTCGCGATCGGCGCGAACGAGGAGGCGGCCCGGTTCGCCGGAATCCGCGTCAAGCGGCAGAAGCTGATCCTGTTCACGGTGACCGGCCTGATGGCCTCACTCACCGGCATCTTCTGGGCGCTGCACTACGCCAGCGCCCGCTACGACAACGCCACCGGACTCGAACTGTCCGTCGTGGCGGCCGTGTTGCTCGGCGGCATCGACTTCGACGGCGGCAAGGGCACGCTCGGCGGCGCGATCGCGGGAGTCTTCCTGCTCGGCGCGCTGCAGAACGTGATGAGCCTCCAGGACGTCTCCGCCCAGTCGCAGATCGTCGTCACCGGCGTTCTGCTCGTCCTCTCCGTGCTCGGCCCCCGGGTCGCACGGCAGATCGCCGTCGCGAGGGCGGGGCGCCGAGCCGCCTCGGCCCCGACCTCGTCCCTCAGTTCACCCTCGTAAAGGAACCTTCGCCATGCGCAAGTCGACCCTCCGCCGCACCTGTGTGGCCTTCGCCGCCGTCACCTCCCTCGCCCTCGCCGCCACCGCCTGCGGTGGCACCACCAAGGAGGACGTGAAGAGCGACAGCACCGGCTCCGCCGCCTCCGCCGGCAAGGCCGATCCCAACGCCGAACTGAAGAAGGGCCTGACCGTCGGCTTCCTGCCGAAGCAGGTCAACAACCCGTACTTCACCTCCGCCGACAAGGGCGGCGAGGCGGCCCTGAAGGAGCTGGGCTCCAGCTACAAGGAGGTCGGCCCCTCCAGCGCCACCGACACCTCCGGCCAGGTCTCCTACGTCAACACGCTCACCCAGCAGCAGGTCGACGCGATGGCCGTGTCCGCGCAGGACCCGGGCGCCCTGTGCACCGCGCTCAAGCAGGCCATGAGCAACGACATCAAGGTTGTCACCTACGACTCGGACACCAACCCCGAGTGCCGCAACGCCTTCGTCTCGCAGGCCAGCGCCGAGGACCTCGGCCGCACCGAGGTGCAGCTGCTCGCCGAACAGATCGGCTACAAGGGCGAGATCGCGATCCTGTCCGCCGCGCAGACCGCGACCAACCAGAACACCTGGATCGAGTTCATGAAGGACGAACTCAAGGACCCGAAGTACAAGGACATGAAGCTGGTCAAGGTCGCGTACGGCAACGACGACGCCCAGCAGTCCTTCCAGCAGACCCAGGGCCTGCTCCAGGAGTACCCGAACCTGAAGGGGATCATCTCCCCGACCACCGTCGGCATCAAGGCAGCCGCCCAGTACCTGTCGGGCTCCAAGTACAAGGGCAAGGTCAAGCTGACCGGCCTCGGCACCCCCAACGACATGCGCAAGTACGTCAAGAACGGCACCGTCGAGGGCTTCGAGCTGTGGGACCCGTCGAAGCTCGGCGAGCTGGCCGCCCGCACCGCCGTCGCGCTGGTGTCGGGTCAGATCACCGGCAAGGAGGGCGAGACCTTCAAGGCCGGCGACATGGGCGAGTACACCATCGGCAAGGACGGCGTGATCAGCCTCGGCAAGCCGACCGTGTTCGACGCGAAGAACATCGACCAGTTCAACTTCTAGTCACTGGAGTGGCGTTGACGCAGCGTGTGTGCTTTTTGCTGAAGGTCCGGGCGGACCGCCTCGACGAGTACCGAGAGCGGCACGCCGCTGTGTGGCCGGAGATGCTTCAGGCACTCTCGGCCACCGGCTGGCACAACTACTCGCTCTTCCTACGGGACGACGGCCTGCTCGTCGGCTACCTGGAGACCGAGGACTTCGCCGCCGCCCAGGCCGGCATGGAGGCCACCGAGGTCAACGCCCGCTGGCAGGCGGAGATGGCGCCGTTCTTCGAGTCGTTGGACGGCGCCCGGCCCGACGAGGCCATGAAACCGCTCACGGAAGTGTTCCACCTCGCCTGAAATCCCCGTCCCCCTCCCCCTCCCGCCCCACCTCGCCGACAATGGAGTCCCCGAGATGAACAGACGTACGCTGCTGGGCGCCGCCCTCGCCGGAGCCGTGATGACCCCCGCATTCGCCGCCGGAACCGCCCGGGCCGCCGACCCCGGCCCCTCGGTCACCCGGACCGGCACCACGACCCTCGACAGCCAGGCCATCTTCTTCGTGTCCTACGACGGCCTGGTCAACAACAACTCCTTCCAGAAGAACGGTCTGCTGACCTACAAGGGCTACCAGTACGCCGTCTGGTACACCGCCGACCGCAACGCCGTCGTCGGCCGCCGCGTCCTCGGCGGCAGCACCTGGTCCACCGTCAAGGTCGGCCACACGCTGCGCTACAACGACTCCCACAACGTCATCTCCATGGGCGTCTCCAAGGTCGACGGCCGCCTCCACCTCAACATGGACTCCCACAGCGACGGCTTCACCTACGTCAAGTCGGTGGCCGGGCTCATGGACAACCCGGCGGGGCTGAGCTGGACCGCGAGCCGTTTCGGCGCACCCCAGTCCACCCTGGACGGGCTGGCGCTCACCTCGCAGTTCACGTACCCCCAGTTCGTCTCCACCCCCGACGGCAAGCTCCAGCTCAGCTACCGCGTCGCCATCTCCGGCAACGGCCGCAACGCCCTCGCGGAGTACGACGGCACCCAGTGGACGAACCTCGGCGAGTGGTCCAGCTCCACCGGCACCTACACCAGCGAGCACGGCTCCAGCACGGCCCGCAACATGTACCTGCACGGCATCGACTACGACCGCAACGGCCGGCTGCACTCCTTCTTCACCTGGCGTGAGCAGAACGGCGCCGTGATGTGCAACGGCGGCGGCATCACCAACCACGACACCGGCTACGTCTACTCCGACGACCGCGGCCGCACCTGGCGCAACAACGCGGGCACCGTGGTCGGCACCACCGGCGCCTCCGACAAGGTGGCGGTCACCGACGCCGGGCTCGTCGTGGACCCGCTCAACCCGGACCACTCCCTGATGAACCAGGAGAGCCAGTTCACCGACTCGGCGGGCCGGCCGCACGCCCTCATCAGCTACGTACCGGGCCGCTTCGGGCAGTGCACCACCAACTACGTGGCCAACCGCACCGCGAACGGCCGTGTCTTCCACGTCCGCAAGAACGCCTCCGGCACCTGGCAGAAGACCGAGATACCGGTCCCGCTGAACTCCAGCCAGCGCACCAAGCTGGCCCTGGACAAGTACGACAACGCGTACGCGATCTTCCCGTTCGGCCGGATCGCCGGAGCCTCGGCGGCCTCCGGGTACACCGACTGGACGGTGCTCTTCGACGGCAGCGGTCTCAACGCCTTCGGCGAGGTCGTCATCGACGAGACGCGCATCGCGCAGGACAACGTCCTGTCGGTGCTCTACCAGGAGAAGTCGAGCGGTACGACCCCCTCGGCGCTCCACGTCGTCGACTTCCGGCTGCCCGCCTGACCCCGGTCCGGAGTGCGGCGGGGTGACTGTAATGTGAAGGCCTTCCCGCCGCACTCGTTCCTTCTCGTTCTCCTGGAGGTCCCCGCCAGATGGCCCAGTCGGTGGGTATCAAGGACGTCGCCCGTGCCGCCGGAGTTTCCGTCGGCACCGTTTCGAACGTCATCAACCGTCCGGACACGGTCGCGATCGAGACCCGGGCGCGGGTGCTGTCCGCGATAGACCGGCTCGGCTACGTCCGCAGCGAGTCCGCGCGCCAGCTCCGCGCGGGCCGCAGCCGCATCATGGGCCTGCTCGTCCTCGACATGGGCAACCCCTTCTTCGTCGACGTGGCGCGCGGCGCCGAACGGGCCGCGCGCGAGGCCGGCCTCGGCGTGATGGTCTGCAACAGCGCCCAGAACCCCGGCGAGGAGGCCGACTACCTCTCGCTCTTCGCCGAGCAGCGGGTCCGGGGCGTCCTGCTGACCCCCGCGGACGCGACCGGCCGCAACATCGAGTCCTTCCGGCGCCACGGCATCCCCTTCGTCCTCGTCGACCGGGTCGCCGAGGGCACCACCGAGTGCTCGGTCTCCGTCGACGACGTGGCGGGCGGCGCGCTCGCCGTACGCCACCTCGTCGACGCCGGACACCGCTCCCTCGCGTACGTCAGCGGCCCGCCCGGCCTCAACCAGGTCCGTGACCGCCGTACGGGCGCCCTGAACGCCCTCGCCGAGGCCGGCCTCGGCCCCGAAGCCCTCCGCGAACTGCCCACCGAACGGCTCGACGTGGCCGCCGGCCGGGACGCCGGCGCCCGGCTGCTCGGTCTCGGCGACCGCCCGACCGCCGTGTTCTGCGCCAACGACCTGCTCGCCCTGGGCGTCCTGCAGGCCATGTACGCGGCCGGCGTCGGCGTCCCCGACGAACTGGCGATCGTCGGCTACGACGACATCGAGTTCGCCGCCGCGGCGGCCGTCCCGCTCACCTCGGTCCGCCAGCCCGCCGTCACCATGGGCGCCCTGGCCGCCGAGCTCCTCCTGGAGGAGACGGAGGAGGAGACCTCGCCGCGCGGTCACACGCACCGAAGGGTCGTGCTCCAGCCGGAACTCGTGGTGCGCCGCTCCAGCCTCTCGGCACGCTGACTCAGCTGACTCCAGGGTCAGTACGATTTCATGATCCCGAGGGGTGGTGGCCGGAGGAACATGTGCTGAACTGGGACGCGGTCCGCAATCCGTCCGTCCCGGGAGCCCTGTTGTCCCTCACCTACCGCCAGCCCGGCGTCGTCCTCACCGACCGCCGCTTCACCGTGCCCCTCGACCACGACGACCCGGCGGGGGAGAGCATCGAGCTCTACGCCCGCGAGGTCGTCGCGAGCGACAAGGCGGGCCAGGACCTGCCGTGGCTGGTCTATCTCCAGGGCGGCCCCGGCTTCGGGGCGAACCGCTTCGTCGGCAAGCCGGCCTGGCTCGGCCGCGCCCTGAAGGAGTACCGCGTCCTGCTCCTGGACCAGCGCGGCACCGGCCACTCCACCCCCGCCAACCGCCAGACCCTCCCGCTGCGCGGCGGCCCCGCCGAACAGGCCGACTACCTGGCCCGCTTCCGCGCCGACTCCATCGTCCGCGACTGCGAGGCCATCCGCCCGGCCGTCACGGGCGGCGCCCCCTGGACCGTCCTCGGCCAGAGCTTCGGCGGCTTCTGCACGGTGACCTACCTGTCCACCGCCCCCGAGGGCCTGCGTGCCGCCGTCGTCACCGGCGGCCTGCCCTCGCTCGACGCCCACGCCGACGACGTCTACCGGGCCGCCTACCCGCGCATCGAGCGCAAGGTCACCGCGCACTACGAGCGCTACCCGCAGGACGTCGACCGCGCCCGGCAGATCGCCGAGTACGTCCTGCAGCACGAGCCGGTCCTGCCGAACGGCTACCGGCTCACCGCCGAGGCCTTCCAGTCCCTCGGTCGCGTCCTCGGCGGCAGCGAGGGCAGCCACCGCCTGCACTTCTTCCTGGAACACGCCTTCGTGCGCACCCCGCAGGGCCCCGCCCTGTCCGACGCGTTCCAGGAAGAGGCCCAGGCCCTCCTGTCGTACGCGAGCCACCCCCTGTACGCCCTGGTCCACGAGGCGATCTACGGCCAGGACCGGCGTCCCACCGACTGGTCGGCCGAACGTGTCCGCGCCGAGTTCCCCCGGTTCGACGCCGCCAAGGCCCTCGCCGGCGACGGACCGCTGCTGTTCACCGGCGAGTCGGTCCACCCCTGGATGTTCGACTGCGACCCGGCACTGAGCCCCCTGCGCGAGACCGCCGAACTCCTCGCCGCCCGCACCGACTGGACCCCCCTGTACGACCCGGCCCGCCTCGCCGCCAACGAGGTGCCGGTGGCGGCGGCCGTCTACCACGACGACATGTACGTCGACACCTCCCACGCCCTTCGGACGGCCAACGCCGTCCGCGGCCTGCGCACCTGGGTGACCGACGAGTTCGAACACGACGGTGTACGAGCGGGCGGACCGCGCGTCCTGGACCGGCTGCTGGCACTCACCCGCGACGAGGCCTGAGGCCACGCCGAGCCGACATGCCCGGCCGGAAATTCCGGCATATGGTGCGTTTGGTTGGCTCGGCGGCTCAGGAGGCTCGGATGCCCGAACCCATCGTCCCTCTCGTCCGGTCCCGTTCGGCCGCCGTCGCGCTGGTGGTGGCCGCCGGGCTCGCGCTGGTGTCGTGCGGCACGGACGACGACACCGGCACGCCGAACACCGCGCGGCCGACCGCCCCCGACACGGCCTCCTTCTCCGGGACACCGCCCACCGCGCTGGAGTCCAAGGCCGCCTCCGCCGTCGAGTCGGCGCGCGCGGCGGCCTCCGCGGCGGCCTCCTCCGCGTCGGCCGCCGCGGCCTCCTTCGAGGCCTCGGTGTCGGCCGAGGTGGAGCGGGCGAACCAGGCCGCCGCGGCCGAGCTCAAGGACGTCGACGGACCGGGCAACGCGATGTCCGACGTCGCCATGACCGGCAAACCGCGCTCCGAGACGGGCGGCCTGCTCGCCGTCGTCGTCACCATCACCAACAAGACCGACCGGACCGCGTCGTACGCCGTCCAGGTCGACTTCCTCGACGACTCCGGCAAGGCCGTCGAGACCCGGTACGTCGGCGCGGAGGACCTCGAACCCGGCGAGAAGGCCCAGCCCCTCGCCGTCAGCCGCAAGCCCGTCGAACCGGTCCTCACACCGAAACTGGCCAAGGCACAGCGCTATTGAGGCGATACGTTCACAGCCCGGCGCGGGCGTGGTTGGATCAACACGCCTTCACACGGCACCGGGATCGTCTTGGGGGGACGGCATGAACGAGACGGAACTGCTGGCGGACCGCTTCGAAGAACACCGCGGGCACCTGCGGGCGGTGGCCTACCGCATGCTCGGCTCGCTGGCCGAGGCGGAGGACGCCGTCCAGGAGACCTGGCTGAAGCTGAGCCGCACCGACGCGGGCGACATCCACAACCTCGGCGGCTGGCTGACCACCGTCGTCGGCCGGGTCTGCCTCGACCTGCTGCGCTCGCGCACCGTGCGCCGCGAGGACCCCCTCGACGACACGTTCGTCCCCGACCCGGTGATCCGGCCGCTCACGCGGACCGACCCGGAACAGGAGGTCCTCCAGGCCGACTCGGTCGGTCTCGCCCTCCTGGTGGTCCTGGAGACACTGGAACCCGCCGAGCGGCTCGCGTTCGTGCTGCACGACATGTTCGCGGTGCCGTTCGACGACATCGCGTCGATCCTGGAGCGCAGTCCGGCCGCGACCCGCCAACTGGCCAGCCGGGCCCGGCGCCGGGTCCAGGGCGCCACGCCCTCGGCCGAACCCGACCTCGGCAGGCAACGCCAGGTCGTCGACGCCTTCCTGGCCGCCAGCCGCGCCGGGGACTTCGAGGCGCTGCTCGCCGTCCTGCATCCCGACATCGTGCTGCGGGTCGACTCCGGGGCGCTGGTCGCCGGTGCGGCCGCCTCGAAGCTGGTGCGCGGCGCGAAGGCGGTGGCCGAACAGGCTTTGATGTTCCGGCAGTTCGCGCCGCTCGCCCAAGTCGCTCTCGTCAACGGCGAGATCGGCCTGCTCAACGCCCCCGACGGACAGCTGCAGTCGGTCATGGGCGTCACCGTCGTCGACGGCCGGATCACCGAGATGTACATCCTGGCCGATCCCGACCGCCTCGCCGGTCTCGAACTGCCCGGCGCGTTGGGCTGAGTCAGGCGGCGAGAGCCGGCGCGCCGAGGCTGCGGTGCGGGCTCACGACCCGTCCGTCGGGCAGGAGTTCACCCGTGTCGTCGAAGACGATGGTGCCGTTGCACAGCAGGCTCCAGCCCTGTTCGGGATGGGCCGACACGATCACGGCGGTGTGGTGGTCGGGACTGTCTGCGGTCGGGCACGCAGGCCGGTGGCTGCACATGACGTCTCTCCTCGATCCGGGTACGACTCCTACCTCGGTCCGCTCATGCTCCAGTGATAGCCGAGCTTGTTGTCGGCTGAGTATCGGGACTCCCACAACGCCGGGAACTCATCGGTGAGGTTCCGGGCCGCGGCCGCGTCCGCCCCTGCCGACGGACGCGGACCCAGGGCATGACCTGCGGGAAAGTAGGCTGGAGGTCATGCCAGACCATATGACCGACCGGGCCGAGCTGCGCGGCGACTGCGAGCGGTGCTTCGGCCTGTGCTGCGTCGCCCTGCCCTTCGCCGCCTCGGCGGACTTCGCCATCGACAAGCCGGCCGGCACGCCCTGCCCGAACCTCCGGGGCGACCACCGCTGCGGCATCCACGCCGAGCTGCGGACGAAGGGCTTCAACGGCTGCACGGTGTACGACTGCTTCGGCGCCGGGCAGAAGGTCTCGCAGATCACCTTCGGCGGCCGGGACCGGCGCACGGGCCCGCCCGAGGACGCCCGGCGCATGGTCGAGGTCTTCCCGGTCGTCCGCCAGCTCCACGAACTGCTCTGGTACCTCACCGAGGCACTCACCCTGCCGGCCGCCCGCCCGATCCACGCCGACCTCGGCCGGGCGCTGGAGCGGACCGAGGCGCTCACCCGTCAAACCCCGGAGGAAATCGGCGCGTTGGACGTCGGCGCACACCGACAGGAGGTCAACGTGCTCCTCCTGAAGACCAGCGAGCTCGCCCGGGCGGGCGTCCGCGGCAAGAAGAAGAACCGCCGCGGCGCGGACCTGATGGGCGCCCGTCTCAAGGGCGCCGACCTGCGGGGCGCCAATCTGCGCGGTGCCTACCTCATAGCCGCCGACCTCACCGGGGCCGACCTGCGCGGCGCGGATCTGATCGGCGCCGACCTGCGCGACGCCGACCTCACGGACGCGGACCTGACCGATGCCTTCTTCCTCACCCAGCCGCAGCTGAACGCGGCCCGGGGCAGCGCGGGCACCTGGCTGCCGGGGTCAGTCACCCGTCCCGTGCACTGGACAGCGCAGCTCTGAGGGAGCCTCGTCGACGGCGGTCGGGGCGGCCGGGCCCGCGGTGGTGCCCGCCCGCCGCTCCAGGTGCAGCCGCAACCCCTCCGGCATCAGTGTGAGCCGCTCGGTCACCCGCAGCCGGTAGTCCGGGTCGGGCCGCAGCTCGTAGCGGCGCAGCAGCAGGCCGAGGACCAGCGTGGCCTCGTGCAGCGCGAACTGCCGCCCTATGCAGGCCCGCGCCCCGGTCCCGAACGGCTTGAAGGTGTGCGGGGGACGGGACCGTACGGCCTTCGCCTCGAAGCGGCCCGGGTCGAACTCCTCGGCGTCGGCACCCCAGACCGCCCGCTCGCGGTGCAGCATCGGCGTGATCACCAGCGTCCACGCGCCCCGCCGCATCGGATGCGTCCCCGCGAGCACCGTGTCCTGCCGGGCCTCCCGGGCGTACGCGGGCGCCGTCGGCCACAGCCGCAGGGTCTCGTCCAGCACCCGGCGCACGTACCGCAGCTTGGCCACCTGGTCGTAGCCGGGCAGCGCCGTGCCGCCCCAGACCTGGTCCACCTCGGCGCGGGCCCGGGCGGCGACGTCCGGATGCCGGGCGAGGTAGTGGAGGGCGAAGGACAGCGCGCCCGAGGTGGTCTCGTGGCCCGCGACCAGGAAGGTGATGACCTGGCGCCGGACGTTCTCCGCGGACAGCCGCTCCCCGGTCTTGGGGTGCGCCGTGTCCAGCATCCGGTCCAGCAGGTCTCCGCCCCCGTCCCCGCCCGCCGTACGCCGGGCGCGGACCAGATCGTCGACCGTGCGGTTGAGGTAGGCGATGTCGGCCTCGTTGCGACGCGCGGCGCGGCGCAGCAGCAGCGGGAACGGCACCGTGTTCAGCCGCTGCGCGTAGGTGAGCGTGCCGATCATCGCCGTCACGAAGGGGTGCGGCCGGTCGCGTTCGAAGGAGCCGAAGTCGTGCCCGAAGCCGGTCCGCGCGATCGTCTCCAGGGTCAGTTTGGTCATGTCGCCGGGCACGTCCACCGCCCGGCCCGCCACCAGCTCGCGGTCCCAGTGGTCGGTGAGCCGCCCGGCAACCGCCAGCATGTTCGCGTGGTAGCCCGCCATGGCCTCCCGGCTGAAGCCCGGGGCGAGGACGTCGTGTGCCCGCTGCCAGTTCGGCTCGTGGTTGTACGCCGTGAACAGCCCGTCCCCGGCGACCGGCCGCAGGTTCGCGACCCCGAGCCCCACGTGCTTGGCGAACCGCGACTCGTCCGCCAGGTCGGCCACGAGGTCCGCGCCCCACGTGAACACGAACTCCCTGCCGAAGGCCCTGCGCCGGAAGATCGGCCCCAGCTGCCGGGCATACCGGACGGTGTCCTGGAGAGGGGTGTGCCGGTCGACGCCGATCACGTCACCGAGCAGGGGGAGCCGGTGCGGCGGATGCGGGATGCGGCGCAGCTCCGGCCAGCCCTGCTCGGCACCGCGGAATCCGCTGGGGAGCGTTGTCCCGTTCGTCGTGTCCGCCATGGACCGTCTCCCTTGGTGCGGCGGCAGGTTGAGCGTGTTGTACGTCGGTTCAACAAAGCGCTCCAGTCTGGTCCCGCTGTTGAATCGACGTCAAGTAAAGTGCGGCCCATGGCCGCGAACCAGGGCGAACGCGCACGCCGTCGGCTCAGCACCGAGGAGCGCCAGGAGCAGCTGCTGTCGGTGGGGGCGCGACTGTTCTCCGAGAGCCCGTACGACGAGGTGTGGATCGAGCAGGTCGCCGAGATCGCCGGTGTCTCGCGCGGGCTGCTCTACCACTACTTCCCGACCAAGCGGGACTTCTTCGCGGCAGTCGTCGAACGGGAGAGCGAGCGGATGCTGCGGATGACGGCGGCCGTGCCCGGCGTGCCGGTGCGCGAGCAGCTCGCCGCCGGCCTCGACACGTATCTCGAGTACGTCCGGGCGCACGCGCACGGCTACCGCGCCTTCCACCGGGCCGACGCGGCGGGCGACCAGTCGGTCCGCAAGGTCTATCGGACGGCGCTGGCCGCGCAGGAGCAGCAGATCCTCGCGGCCCTGGCCGCCGACCCCGAGTTCGGCCCGCCCGCACAGGAGCGGCCCGACCTCCGGCTGGCCGTCCGGGGCTGGCTGGCGTTCACCACCGCCGTCTGCCTGGAGTGGCTGCGCGGCTCGGAGCTGTCCCGGGAGCAGGTGCGGGACCTGTGCGCGAGGGCGCTGCTGGGCGTCATCTGACCGGGACCGCCCGGCCGTTCGAGCTGTCCCCGGGACATTCATGTCCGCTCGTGGTTGGCTTCGGCCCCGATCTTCGATAGGTTAGGCAAGGCTTACCTAAGGAGGTTTTGGGATGGGTGACAGCCAAACCTGGACGGCGGCTCCTTCCGCGGCGGAGTGGGCCCGTTCGGTGCTTGCCGCCGCATGGTCCTGCGCGGTGACCGCGGAGGGCGGACGCGAGGAGTTCGTCGGCGCGCACACCGTCGCCGAGGACGGGCGGGTGCTGCTGCATGTGCCCGAGGACAGCACCCTGCTCGCGGCCGCGATCTGCGCGCCCCGCGGGGAGCCGTCCGCCGTCCTGGAGTTCGCCGACGTCGCGCCCGTCCCCGTGCGCAACCGGATCCGCGCCCGGCTGTGGATGGCCGGCTGGTTCGTCCCCGAGGACGGCCACCTGGCGTTCCGGCCCACGCGGGTGGTGCTGCGCCGGCCGTCCGGCGCGGTGGTCGTCGACCTCGACGAGTTCGCGGCCGCCGCACCCGACCCGCTGGCCACCGCCGAGGCCCGGCTGCTCACGCACCTCGCCGACTGCCACGCCGACGCGGTCGAGCGGCTCACCCGCCTCGTCGACTCCGACAGCCTGCACGGCGCGGTCCGCGTCCAGCCCCTCGCGGTGGACCGGCACGGGCTGACGCTGCGCATCGAGCGCGCCCGCGGCAACGGCGACGTACGGCTGGCGTTCCACCGGCCCGCCGACGACGTCTCCCAGCTCACGGAGCGCATGCACGTCCTGCTCACCCAGGCCAGTGCCGCAACCTGCCCACGGGCGCTACAGCGGCAGCGCACAGACGGCGACGGGTGACGCGAACGGCTCGCCCGCGAGGCGCAGTGCACCGCTGTCCTCGTCCACGTGGAAGACGCTCACCGTGCCGGACTTCTGGTTCGCCGCGAACAGCAGCGTCCCGTCCGGCGAGAAGGCGATCTGCCGCGGGAAGTCGCCGGAGACCGGAACCGTGTCGAGCAGCCTGAGCCGGGCGCCGTCCGCCTCCACCGCGTAGCGCGTGAGGCTGTTGTGGCCCCGGTTGGCGAGATAGGCGTACGCGCCGTTCGACGTCACCAGGATCTGTGCCGGGTAGTTGGTCCCCGAGCCGGTCCCCGTCGACTGGGCGTCACCTACGGTCAGCCGGCCGCCGTCCGGATCGTAGGCGCAGACCGCGACCGTGTTGTCGACCTCGTTGGCCAGATACGCGTACCGGCCCCCGGGGTGGAAGGTCAGGTGCCGCGGCCCGGCGCCCGGCCGGGTGTGCGCCTGCGCGACCTCGCCGAGCCGGCCGGTCCGCTCGTCCAGGCGGTAGGTGTACACGGTGTCCGTGCCCAGGTCGACGGCGAGCACATGGCCGCCGTCCGGACTCGTCACGAACTGATGGGCGTGCGGCCCCTCCTGGCCCGGCCCGGGCGCCGGACTGGAGTGCGTGACCAGATCGGCGCGTTCACCGAGGGCGCCCGAGGCGTCGATCGGGTGCACGGCCACACTGCCCGAGCCGTAGTTGGCGCTGAGCAGCCAGCGCCCGCCCGGATGCACGGACAGATGACAGGGGCCCCCGCCGCCGGTGCTCCGGCTCCCCAGAACCCTGCGGTCGGACAGCCGCACGGCGGTCACGGCACCCGCCTCGCGCTCGTTCACCGCGTACAGCGTGCGCCCGTTCGGATGCACCGCGAGGTACGACGGGTCGCCGACGCCGGTGAGCGTGCCGGTCTTGGTGACACGGCCGCTCGTGGCGTCGTAGGTGGCCAGACCAATGCCGGTGCCGCCGCCCTCGACGGAGGTGTAGGTGCCGAGGTAGAGCGGACGGGGGCCGGAGGGCGCCGGGCTTTGGGCCGGAGCGCTCGGACTCGTCTCGGCGGCGCTCGTACTCCCCTCGGCGGCCGTCGGATCGGTGGGCGGCGGCGCGTCGTCGCACGCGGGCAGTACGGCCGCGGCACCCGCCCCGGTCAGGGCGCCGACGAATCGGCGCCTGCTCCAGCCCTCACTGCCCATGTGCACACCTCAGGTCGTCGCTTCTCCCGTCGCGACTGCCACCTTGGCGTGGATCAGCGGTCACGTGCAACAACGGCATCCCGCGTTGCGCAAGACGCAACAGCCCCGTCGGCTTGTCGCCTGTCAGTCACCTACCAGTCGCCGTCCTCGACCGGCTTCCCCGGCGCGTCCTTCAGCGGCTTCACCTGCTGCGGCGAAGGCTCCTGCCAGGGTTCGTGGTCGTCCCCGAGCCAGTCGCCGACCGGCTTGACGTCCTGGAGGGTGTCCGTGGCCATGAGGTCCTCGGCGTCCTGGTCGTAGTAGTCGAACCAGGGCAGCCCGGCGCGGGTGTACGCGGCGCGGTCCACGGGCGACGGCGGCGGAGCCTCGCCGGTGATGCGGCGCCACTCCGGAGGCGTCACCAGGTGCACGAACACCCGGCCCGCGGGCTGCTCGGCCCAGTCCGCCGGTGGCCGGTCGTCCCGGTAGACCTCCTGACGCATCGAGCCGCCCACGCCGAGGCCCATGGCGGCCGCGGCCCGCGGCCGGCCTCCCGCGGGGGCCGCGGCAGGGGCCGCCGGTGCCGCCATGGGCATCGCCGCCCCGTAGCTCTTGCCCGGGGAAGGCATCGCCCTGGCCCGCTCGGCCCGAAGCCGCTCCTCCTCGCGCCACCGGGCCAGCGGCCCCTCGTTCAACGGGAACGACTGCAGTTGTACGCCGCCCCAGACCTCCTCGCCCGTGACCTGCCCCTCGACGGTCGCGCCCAGCCCCAGCGGCACCGCCACGAACTGGCGGACCGTGCCCTTCCCGGAGTTGATGCCGTCCAGCCACGGCTGACGCGGCAGGACGACGTAGTTCTGCGGATCACGGGAGAGCCTCTCGCTCCAGGGCCGGCCCGAGACCGCGCACACCTTGCCCACCCCGACCTGCAACGCGGCCGGCTCCCTGGTGCCCGAGAAGCTCAGCCACATCGCCTCGCGCAGATACACCGGCAGCATCACCCCGCCGCGCGCCCGCCACCCCTCCGGGACGGTGTCCGGGTAGTCGGAGACCCGGCGGACGGGGAACTCGCCGAGCCCCGGCGGCAGCGGATGCGTGCCCGTCTCGGGCAGCCGCAGCGTGCGGACGAACCGCACCGCCGCACCGCCCGGCAGCCGCAGTGTGTTCCCGTCGATCCGCACGGTGGTGTCGGTCATCGGCCCGCCCCCTTCGTCCCGGCCCCCAAGGCTTGCCGCCTCAAGGTGACCTCGTCACCTTGAACGTCTCTCGGCGGTCGCGCGGTTCCGGCGCAGCTGCGCGGGCACGCGCAGGTTCTCCCGCAGCCGGGTGAGCCGCGGCATGCGTTCGCGCTGCTCGCGGGAGACGCGGTCCAGCTCCTCCAGGAGGCGGCGCGAGCGGTGCTCGGTGTCGAGCTCGTCGAGGATCCGGTTCACCTCGGTGAGGACGGCACCGAGCAGTTGCCACTGGCGGGCGTCGCGCTGGACCTCTTCCAGCAGCAGCTGGGCCAGCTTGTCGCGGGTGGCCGCGGCCTGTCGCAACTCGGCGGTCAGCCGGGACTCCGCCGCATCGGCGTTCAGGCTCACCGGGGTGGTGACCAGGACCGCGAAGCTGACCACGGCATCCGCGATCTCCGACAGCAGCCGCTCCACGGTGGCGCCCGTCTCCGACGCGAAGGAGCGTGGCAGGGGCTCGGACTCGCGCTCCTTGGCGAGATCGGTGAAGGTGCGCGCGAGTACGCGCAGCACGACTGTGCAGATCTCCAGCGTGTCCAGGCCGGTGCGCAGCACCACTCGGTGCAGCAGGCCCTCCTTCACCCGCGGATTGAACCGCAGGCTGTCCTCGGCCTGCCGCAGGGCCGCGTCCACCTCGACGATGTCGTGGTCGAGCCGGCGCGCCTCGTGCAGCCGGGCCGTCGCGTGCTCGACGGGCGTCCGGCCCGCCGCTTCCTCACCCATGCTCAGCATCAACTGCCGCATCCGGCGGGCCAGCCCCTCGATCGACTCGCCGGCCTCGCCCACCCACACCGGAGGGGCGAACAGCAGATTGCAGCCGAGGCCGACGACCGCGCCGATCAGCGTCTCCAGCACCCGCGCCCAGGCGGTGTCCCCGACGGTCGTGACCCCGAGCACCAGCATCGCGCTGATCGCCACCTCGGGCACGAACTCGTCGACCCGGACCAGGTGCCCGACGGCCAGCGCCGCCACGATCAGCAGCCCGAGGCTCCACCAGGTCAGACCCACCAGCAGACTGAAGGCGATGGCGACCAGGACCCCCGCCACCACGGAGTTCACCCGGCGGATACCGGTGGTGAGCGTGGAGTAGAGGGTGACCTGGACGACCAGCAGCGCGGTCAGCGGCGCGGTCAGCGGGGCCGCCTCGGGGCTGAGCTGCAGCGCGATGACATACGCGATCGTCGCCGCGGCCGACGACCGCAGCGCCTGTACGACGACCGGGTCCCGGTGCCGCTTCACAAAGCGCACCAGGGACGCCGTCCACTCACGTACGTCTCGCATCCTTGGGCAGTCCCCTTCCACAGTTGTACCGAAGGTACTCATTGAGGACCGTAACTGTCCGCAAGGAAACGTACTCCCTGATTCCGCTCCACGTCAGACGTACAGCTTGTCGAGGAACGCCGTCAGGTTCCCCGTCGTCCTGGCGATCTGCTCCTCCAGGGTGAGGCTCTCCTCGAAGCGGGACCCGGATTCCAGGGCCTTCTTGCCGCGCAGGTAGAGGGAACAGGCCAGGTCGGTGCACATGTAGATGCCCACCGAGTTGCCTTCGCGGCCCGCCGTGCCCGCCTTTCGGGCGGTCATCAGGGAGACGCCGCCGCCCGGGTGGGTGGTCAGGCACAGCGAACACATGCTGCGGTGCAGGAAGCCGCGCTGGGAGGACGGGAAACGCAGGGTGACGCCGACCGCCCGGCCCTCCCGCTCGGTGACGAGGTAGCTGCGATCGGGCGCTCCGGGATCGCGCCAGCCCAGGAAGTCCAGGTCGTCCCACGGGCGTTGGTCGAGGTCGCGGGGGACGGCCAGGCGTTTGGCCTCGCCCTTCGAGCAGTTGACGAACGAGCTGCGGATGTCGTGCTCGGAGAGTGCTCTCATGGGGGCCTCCTGGGGGATCGCACACTGAAACCTAGGGGTATTAGGTTGCGGTCAGGGTAGGCAGGCGGTTGCGGGAGGGGCCAGTGGATTTCCGGGGCGTCGGGTCAGTGCGCGCGGGTGAGGGCCGCGCTGCTCCATGGGCACCGTGTGCGCCGGACGCGTTCCGTACGCTGTACCGGGAGCACACGGCGAACGGTGGCTCAACGGACTGGTGGAGGCCGGGCGTTACGTCGAGGACGGACGTGTACGCGGTCGGCCGACCGGAGGGAAAGGGGCGGGTGCGGGTGGGGGAGTCGACGCAGAGCTGGGAGCGGGCCCGGCAGGTCCTGGAAGAGGCGGGCCTGCCCGCCGACCTTCTCACCCACGTCCGCCCGCTGACCGGGGGCACCTACAACACCGTCGAGGAACTCCTCCTCGCCGACGGCAGCCGTTACGTGCTGAAGGTCGCCCCCGCGCCGACCGAGCCGGGTCTGCGCTACGAGAGCCGCCTTCTGGTCTCCGAGGTGGAGTTCTACCGGGCGGCCGCCGAGGCCGGCGTAACGGCGCCGCACGTCGTGGCGTTCGGCGGAGACACCGCCGTTCCGAAGCTGCTGATGACGGCCTGCCCCGGCGACCCCTGGAACGGATCCCTGACCGAGCCCGAACGGGCCTCGCTGCGCACGGAGTTGGGCCGACAGGTGGCTCGTCTGCACCGCGTGACCGGACCGGGCTTCGGCTATCCGTCGGGAGCCCTCGGAGCGCTCGTCCCCGACTGGCGGACCGCCTTCGGCGCCATGATCGAGGCGGTCCTGGACGACGCCCGCCGCTACCGGGCCCGACTGCCCCGCCCTGCCGACGAGGTGGCCCGGACCATACAGGCCGCCCTCCCCGCGCTCGACGAGGTCACCACCCCCTGCCTGGTCCACTTCGACCTCTGGGACGGGAACATCCTCCTGGAACGCCCGGTGGGGGAACAGCCGCGCATCGGCGGGCTCATCGACGGCGAGCGCATGTTCTGGGGCGACCCTCTCGCCGACTTCGTCTCCCTGGCGCTGCTGGGCGACATCAAGAAGGACGAGGCGTTCCTCGCGGGCTACCGGGAAGCCGGTGGGCGGCTTGAATTCGACGCCCCGGCCCGACTCCGCCTCGCCCTCTACCGCGCCTACCTCTACCTGATCATGCTGGCCGAGACGGTTCCGCGAGCGGTCGACGCCGACAAGGAGCGATGGGTCCAGGAGACGGTCGCTCCGGAACTCGTCGCGGCGCTGGAGGAGATCGAGGAGCTGGCCCCCGTCTAGCGTAGTCCTCCCACTCCTGCAGCTTGGTGTTGAAGCGGTTGACGTCGTCGATGACCTGGCCTTCCAGCAGGCGGTAGAACTCCTCGGAGTCGATGCCGTGGACGCCGTTGATCACTGCGCGTCCGTCAGTTCATGTCGCCGCACCACAAAGTGCTCCTGCCCAGCCCTGTACTGATCCACCGACCGCCCTGGCGAACCGCGTTACCCACGTCGCCGGGGCCGTCGGTGGGCCGGATCGGCATGTACGCGTTCATTTCAGGGAATTGGCCAGTACGTCACGAGACGCCGACGAAAGCCGGCCCGGGTCCAATTCGCTCAATGTGAGGCGAGGGATTTCTTCCCGCATCAGGGAATCGCCGCGACCAATAGTGCGCCGCGCCACTCACGGATCCGTTCGAGCTCCGGAGGAGCGTTTCAGTGAAATCGAAGCTCCTGCGCAACAGCTCTTCGTTCGGCTCTTCTTCCGTGAGAGCCGGCCGCAGTACACGGCGGAAGAAAACATCGGAAAGAAAGTCGTAGAGGTCGAACCACTCCATTTCGCCGACCACGGCCTGCCCCGCGGGCGCTGAAGCGGCAGCCTCCAGCAGAACCCGGGTCTCCGGCACCATGCGCAGCAGCAGACCAGGAATCTGCCGTCGTCTGATTTCCGACACGCCACACCTCACATTACCGACCGGACAAAGGGATACGTTCAGCAGTCTTTCCTTGATGCGGCATCGGCCGGGGGGCCCTCCCGACAGCATTGATGTTGGAATCGGAAAGCAGGTTGTTCGCGTTGTACTTCTTCCCTGCCTCCATCGAAACCCTGGCCTTCCGGTCGAGTTCCAGGAGATTGGTGATTCCTGGATCAGTCCGGTAGCGGTCCGTCCATCACCCGCACCGCACTTCTCCGCCAGTGCGGTGGCAGAGGCCGGTTCCGAAGGCCGTCCCCAGCGCGGAGGTGACGTACAGGGTCACCGGCACCGGCATCGTCGACGCCGGGAACTCCGAGCAGGCCGCCACCGCCACCGGGGTCCGGCTGCCCTGGGAGAAGTCGGTCAAGGTGCCGCTCGGCCAGGAACCGATCGTCAGCATCACCCTGAACGAGAAGGGCGGGCAGGCCCGCTGCGCGCTGGCCATCCAGGGCAGGCACGTCCAAAGCGCCTTGGCCATGGGCGAGTTCGGCCGCGCGACCTGCTCCGGATCACTGCCTGCCGGCAAGGGCGAGCACTGAGCCGCACACCTCCGCAGACCGGCAGTGCCCGTGTCACCATCGGGCCCTGGAAGCCGCACACGCCGTGAGGCCGCCGCGTGTTGCAGAGCGGCGGGGGTGCCGGAAACCGGTCGTGTGCCCGGGACTGTTGACCGCACGGATCGCGCGTGCTCGGCTGGTAACCCGTTGTGTCCCACGGGGGGTGGCCGACCCCGCCCTGCCCGGGGCGCCGCCGAACCGGGCGCACTGTGCCGTCACCACCCGGCCACCCACCCCGCGACAACAAGAGGGAGGCGGACAGCATGGTCGAGCACGTGGTCGTCATCGGCGCGGGCGTCTACGGCGCGGCGGTGACTGCCTCGCTGACGCGGCGGGGTGCCCGCGTCACCGTCGTGGACGCCGGCGCGCCGGCGAGTGGCACCTCTGGTGCGACGTTCTCGTGGACCAACTCCTGCGGCAAGCAGCCACGGATCTACCACGATCTCAGTGTCGCGAGCATGCGAGCCCACCGGCGACTGGCGGCTGAAGTGCCCTTCGGCGACTGGTACCACGAGGGCGGCAACCTGGAGTGGACCGACGACGACTCGCGCGAGGAACTGCGCAAGAAGGTCGCCGGCGTCCTGGACTACGGATACGAGGCGCGTTGGCTCAGCCGGGCGGAGGCGCTGAGCCTCGAACCGGACCTCGACCCCGCCGCACTGCCGGCGGACGGGATCGCCTACTTCCCGCGCGAGGGCTGGATCGATCCGACCCGCCTCATCGGCCACCTGCTCTCCAGTGCCGTCTCCCGCGGTGCCGAGCTGGTACGCGACGACCCCGTCACCGGCCTGGAGTCGGCCGCCGGTCTGGTGCGCGCCGTCCGGCTCGCCTCGGGGCGGCAGCTCGCGGCGGACGCGGTCGTCAACTGTGCGGGGCCCCAGGCTGCCTGCATCGCCGAGTTCGCCGGCCTGGTTCTGCCGATGCGCAACACCCGCGGTGTGCTCATCCACACCTCGCCGGTCGCGGTCTCGGTGTCCCGTGTCATCCACGCCCCGCACGTCCACCTGCGCCCGGACGGCGCCGGACGGCTGCTGCTGCACTCTCCTGAGACCGATGGTGCGGCATACGTGACCGACACCGGTGAGATCGGCGTCGAGCGATCGGCGGTGACCAGCGTGCTCGAGGCGGCCCGTGCGCTGTACCCAGGGATCCGAGCCGCGGCCGTGGAAGGCGTGCGGGTGGGTGAACGGCCCATCCCCGGTGACGGCCTACCGGTCCTGGGACGCGCGGTCGAGCTGCCCAACTTCCATTTCGCCGTCTCGCACAGCGGTGCCACCCTGAGCGTGCACGCCGGCGACCTGGTCGCGGCCGAGGTGCTCGGCGAGGACCTGGGCGAAGCCCTGGCCGCGTTCCGGTTCGAACGGTTCTGACCGGCGGCGGCTGGGCCGGACTCCAGCTGGGCGCGCGGTTCCTGCCCGCCGTACGCCGGCCTGGCGCACGGCCCTGGAGGAGCGGGCGCCGCACTGACGTTTCGCTGGTCATGGCGGAGGTACTCGCGTGGCGCCCGAACCAGGCGAAGGGAGTACGCCGTGGCCGCGCACCGCGACGAAGGACCCGGTGAGAACGGGGTGCCCGTACCCCGGGACCTGCCGGACCAGCAGGCCCACGACGGCGAGGACCCCTGGGAGGTCGGCGCCGGTGGCGGGCAGGGGGACACCGTCGACACCAACGAGGCCGCCAAGTCCGCCGGGAGGCCCGACGAAGCCGATGAGGCCAGGGAGACCGACGAGACCGAGGAGTCCGACGAGCCCGCCGCCGACGTCCCCGACACGGACGAGTCGGGCACCGGCAGGCGGGGCGCGCCGCAATCGGGCGCCGTGCACCCGGAGCACCCCGTTCCGGACGAACCCTCAGCCTGACAGGGTTCGGGGCGCGCCCCTGGCTCAGCTCAGCCGACCTTCCGGCCCTGCAGGGGTTCCGTCTTCGCCCCCGCCCCCTGCTGCAGGCCCAGCAGGAACTCCTCCAGCACCTCCGGGGCCGTGTGCTCCGGGTGCCAGCCGAGTTCCGTGCGGGCGCGCGTGCAGTCCATCAGGGGGAGCCTGAGGACCGCGTCGAAGAGGTGCGGGGAGGCGGGCAGCAGGTGCAGGCCCCACGCGGCGGCGATCGCCGAGCGGGCCGCGGTGCGCGGCAGCCGTACGGGGCGGGCGCCGAGCATCTCGCCCAGCAGCTCGGCGTCGACGGGCGGTTCGCCCGCCAGGTTGAAAGCGCCGTTGACATTGGTGCGCAGGGCGAGGTGGTACGCCTCGGCCGCGTCGTCGGTGTGCAGCGCCTGGACGCGCAGGCCCGGGATGTCCGGGAGGAAGGGCAGTACGTCGGGCCGCGCCAGCGGGCCCGGCAGGAAGCGGCCGCCGAAGATGCGGCGCTGCTCACTCGCCGACTCCCGCTTGAACAGGAAGGCGGGCCGCATCCGCACCACCCTGACGTCGGGGTGGACCCGCTCGAACGTGTCCAGGGCACGCTCCAGATACGCCTTCTCCCGGCAGTACGCGGCGTCCGGCCAGCCGTGCGTCGGCCAGCTCTCGTCCACCGCGTGATCCTTCGGCCCCGGCGAGTACGCGCCGACGGACGACGCGTGCACCAGGGTCGGCACGGCCGCCGTGGCCACCGCGTCGAACACCCTCATGGAGCCGAGCACGTTGGTGCGCCAGGTCGCCGCCGGGTCGTGCGTCGGCTGGAACGCCCACGCGAGATGGACGACCGCATGGGCGCCCTCGAATTCCCTGACCAGATCGGACTGGTCGGACGCCAGGTCGACCGCCGACCACTCCGTCTTCGAGAGCTCCCAGTCGGGGAGCCGGCGGGCCAGCCCCCGCACCGACCCGACCTTCGAGTCCTCGGAGAGGAGGCGCACCAGGCTGGTGCCCACGTTCCCGGTGGCTCCTGTGACCACGATCCTGCTGCCCGTTGCACTGCTCACCTTCGGCTCCTCTCGACCGCGGGTCCGACGGGGTTGCCCGAGTACCCGGCCACCGGTGATGCACGCGGCGCACGGCCCGGATTCCGGACGGGAGAGGATCACGTCATGAGCGAGATCATCCTGATGTCCGACCCCAGGGTCGCCGCCGTTCCGGTCGACGAGTGCGGTGACGCTCTCGTGGACGTGAGGGGGTCCCTTCTCGTCGACGACCGCAAGCACCAGGATTCCCAGGGCGCCGAGGTCCACCTGCGCCAGGGCGTCCTCGACCGGCTCCTGCGGGCGCAGGCCCTGCTGCCCGAGGGCCTGCGCCTGCTCTTCGTCGAGGGATACCGGCCGCCGGCCCTCCAGCGGTCCTACTTCGAGCAGTACGCGGACGAACTGCGCGCCGGGCACCCGGACTGGCCCGCCGACCGGATCCGCTCGGCGGCCAGCCGCTACGTGTCCCCGCCGGAGATCGCCCCGCACACCGCGGGCGCGGCCGTCGACCTCACGCTCGCCGACACCGACGGCCGCGAACTAGACCTCGGCACCCCCATGAACGCCAGCCCCGAAGAGAGCGCCGGCGCCTGCTACACCGCGGCCGACGGCATCACCGACGAGGCCAGGGCCAACCGCGCCGTGCTCGGCGGGGCCCTGAGCGCGGCCGGGCTCGTCAACTACCCGACCGAGTGGTGGCACTGGTCGTACGGGGACCGCTACTGGGCCCTGGCGACCGGCGCTCCGGCCGCGCTCTACGGGCCCCGGGAACTCGACGCGTCCTAGGGGGTGTTTCGAAAGTCCCGCACAGCACCCACGGCGCCCGGCACGCACTCTCGCCGCACCGGCCGAAAG
>NZ_JBWLKM010000062.1:0-42430 GCF_059026085.1 Streptomyces sp. a15
ACATCGTGCCCGGTGAGGCACTGGCGGAGGATACGAGATTCGAACTCGTGAGGGGTTGCCCCCAACACGCTTTCCAACAGTGGTGGTGAGGAGTTGAGGCGCGTGCAGGGGCGTTCACCTGGGTTCATGGGCGGACGGCCCGTACGTCGCGTCCGGCGTGCGGTTTTCTCTGAACAGCCATGAACAGCCATGAACGGGACTGAATGAGACGGGAACTGAGACGGGCTGCGGCCGAGGTGAGCGTGCCGATCACGCAGGGGCCGACTGGCCTTCGCCCACCGCCACCGGGCGACCTCCGTGCTCGGAGCGGCAGGTGCTCGGCGGTGCGTCGCCCATAGGGCTCGACCTACTACAGCACCGGCCACTCCACTGCGTTAGGCAGCGGCTCCAACGAGTCCGCCAGGGCCGCAGGGCATTCAGCCGGCGCCCCAGAAGGCGTCCTCGGCCTGCTGGTCGGCGGAGAACAGCCATACCTCCGCGATCTTGTCGCCCTTGACCCTCAACACGTCGACCCCGTCCATCGACATCTCATTGCCGGCGCGCTTGGCCGAGAAGTGGATGGGGATCGCGACCAGCGCGCCGTTGACCATGGGGGCGCCGGTCAGTTGGAGTTCGAAGGTTCCCTCTGTGGCGGTCATCTGCGTGGCGAGCATCTCGCCTACAGCCGCTCCGCCGTTGTGGGTGCCGGAGACCGCGTTGTCGCCGGGCTGGTGCCACACGATGTCGTCGGCGAACAGGCCTGCGACTGCGGCGAAGTCCTTGGCGGACACGGCGTCGACGTAGCGGCGGGCGACGGTGAGCGTGTTGGACTCCATGGTGATTCTCTCCTTCGTCGAGTTCTTGCTGCTGGAGCCCTATACTCACCATCGGTAACCAGTCACCTCAACGTAACCAATGGACCGGTGTGACGCATGCCACAGCATCCGGAGTTCGACGTGATGACGGCGACCTGCCCCTCCCGTACGTCGCTGGCCCGCATCGCCAATAAGTGGACCGCCATGGTCGTCATCGCGCTCAGCGGCGGCAGGATGCGCTTCCGGGACCTGCGCTCAACCGTCGACGGCATCAGCGCCAAGGTCCTCACCGACACTCTGCGGGACCTGGAGCGAGACGGCCTCGTCACCCGCCACGTGTACGCCGAGGTGCCGCCCCGGGTCGAGTACGAGCTGACCGCACTGGGCCGCACGCTGCACATGCCCCTGCAGGCACTGGGCCGCTGGGCCGAGGACCACATCGAAGCGGTGTTGGCAGCGCGCGAAAAGTACGACGCCCGCAGCTGAGAGAGCGACAGCCCAGCGCCGTGCAGCGCGATCAGCTTGGGAAGCTGAGACCGCGGCGAGTACGCATCGAGTGGTCACATAGCCCTTGCTTTCAAGGCATGTTGCCTTCGGTGTGTCAGCTGCTCGTCCCCGCGTCCCAGCGTTCAGGCCCCACTCCGCGCCAGTCGATCCACGGTGATCCCGCCACGTCCGGCGGGTCGACCTCCAACCCGGCTCGGCGGAGGAACTCCGCGACGTCGGCCACGTTGTGGGCCAGCCCCAGGATCTCGCCGTCCACGCGCACGCGTCGGCCGCCTGTGGGCGACGGCGGGTGCACGATCACGCGAATCGGTCCGGACAGGCCTTCAGGATCATCCGGGACATGTGGCCCCGCATTCCAGGACGTCATTGGTGAAGCAGCTCACTCACGTCCCCGTCTCGCTGTTCCACGTCACGCAGCGCCCACCGTGCTGCGGGGCTTGGGTGCCAATGCTGCCGCTGCTGCCGATGCTGCCCATAGAGATGGAAGAACAGGTGAGCCGACAGCCGGTTCAGGCGCCGGCGCAGCTCGCTACGGCCGGGCCGCTCGGCGAGCTGTCGGTAGGTGGCGCTCCACTCCTGCTGCGCCTGGGCTTGGTCGTCCGGGAATGGTCGCATGACCAAATTCAAGCATGTGTTCGATTTTTTGAGCCAGCGCACGCCAATGGGCTGTGGCCGCGCTTCCGTGATGGCTACGGCTGCACGAGGATGCGGGCTCTGGGCAGGGTGAAGGATGCTCGGCTGTGCTTCATGAGTCAGGCGGAGGCATCCGGCTCAGGGGCGGGATCCGGATCGGCATCAGGCGTGCGGTCTTCCTGAGCTCGGCGGCGGATCGCGATTCCGTGGGCAAAGGAGGCGGTGGCTGCCATTCCGGCAAGAAGACTCCCGATCGCGGACACCGTAGCCGTGGTGTCCGACCCGTCGGGCTCGTCGCGGCCGAACACCAGGACTGTCTGGGTGACCACGGGTAGAGCGCGGGGTGTATCCGGGCTGTTCGGCTCCAACGTGACGTATCTCGGCGGAATCGTGTCCGTGGGGTCGCCGGTGGAGCCTTCGTCTGTTGGTCTCCAGCTCACCTGCGGAGGGCCGGACGGCATGATGCTGATCCGGCCGGTGGGCCGTGGGCCGGGCCAATTGATCGACGGGTCCGAGGCGGGCAAACCCGCCCTGCTGTTGACCGTCACGGTGACACCCAGTAGCGCAGCGCTACTCACGAACAAGGTGGAGCCAAGGATGAACCACAGCGCGGGTCGCGTCCCTGAAGTGTGCTTTCTCGTCATGCAGCCCCCTCGGCGGAAAGCTATTGACTGAGAGGGAACCCGCGAGCTGGTTCTCAGAAGCTTCAGCCCTTCGAGTGCACGGAGATCGCGGAGACGACGGCCGGTTACGGTGGTGACCGCCTGTACCTGCCCGGTACTGACCGCGCTTCCGTGGTGCGCCGGCCCCAAGGGGGTACACGATCTCACCCGGCCCTCGTCCCTCAGCCAGATACGCCATCCTTGAACCCGGCGCCGGGGCTGCCGCGCGCCGCGACGCTTCCTGGTTCGACGAGGTGCACTCACATGAAGTCCCGTTCAACGCTGGCGACATGGCTGGGCAGCCTTGACGCCTCTCGTCTGGCACGCGTGCTCGGGGCGCGGAGGGACGCCGTGGCCCCTCCGGAGCCGCGGTCGGTGGGAGAACTGGCGGACCGGCTTCAGCGGCCGGGGTCGGTGGCACTGGTCCTGCCGCGGCTCGCGCTGCCGCACCTCCAGGTGGCCGAGGCGCTGGCGGCGCTGGGGGTGCCCGCATCGCGCGATGCCCTGGCGGAGCTGCTGGGGGCGGCGGACGACGAAACGACCCGCGAGCCGGCGGCGGTTCTGGAGGTGCTGGCCGATCATGCTCTGGTCTGGCCGGACCGCTCGGGGAAGCTCCGCATGGCCGGACCGCTGCGGCAGGCATGGGACACGCCCCTGGGGCTCGATGCCCCGCTCGAGGAACTGCTCGCGGGCACGACCTCCGACGAGTTGCGCGGCATGCTGCTGGCACTGGGCCTCAAGTCGCCGGGCAGCAAGGCGCAGCGGCTGGCCGCACTGGTGGAACACCACAGCGACCCGGGGCTGATCGCCTCACTGGTCGCCAAGGCCCCTGCCGCGGCCCGGGAGTTGCTCGAACGCCGGGCGGTTGCCGCGCCGGAGGAAACCCCGCAGTTCATCATGTTCGGACACCCGGGCCCCGGCCGCGAACCCGACGGCGCTCGATGGGCGGCGGAACGGGGACTCCTGGTCCAGGATCGTCACCGTTACGGTCCGGCCCGGATGCCTGCCGAGGTGGCGCTCGCGCTGCGCGGGCCCGGCTGGCACGCGCCGTTCCAACCCGTCCCGCCTTCCGCGGGACTGGCGTCTGTCACCCCGGCGGAGGTGGACCGCGAGGCGTCGGCTGCGGCCGCGGCGTTCGCTGCCCGTGCCTCCTCGGTCCTGTCGGCCTGCTCGGCGGCGGCGCCGGCCCGGCTGAAGTCCGGCGGGATCGGTGCGCGTGAGCTGGCCCGGATCGGCAGGGCCGCCCAGGCTGACGACGCCGTCGTACGCCTCACCCTGGAGACCTCGTACGCCGCGGGGCTGCTGGGTCGGGACGGCGATCGGGTGGCGGCCACCGAGGCGTACGACGCCTGGGCGGAACAGGAACCCCAGGAGCAGTTCGCCGTACTGCTTCAGGCATGGCGGGACCTGCCGCTCACACCCACCCAGGCGCATGACGAGGACGACAAGGCGCTGCCCGCTCTCGGGGGAGCACCGCCCTGCGGCGGCTGCGTGCAGGCCCGCCACGGGCTGTTCGCCGCAGCCGCGCAGCTCCCGGCAGGGCAGGGTGTGAAGGTCGCTTCGGAGTTGGGGCCCCTGATCGCCTGGCACCGCCCGCTCGCCGATTCCTCGCCCCAGGACGGAACGCCGTTCGCCTCCGTGATCCGTGAGGCCGAACTCCTCGGCGTACTCGCTCGGGGTGCCCTGTCCGCCCTCGGCGTCCACCTGCGGACCGGCGACACGGAGGGGCTTGGCATCGAGTGCCGGCGGCTGCTGCCTTCGGCCACCGCCGCGGCCCGGATCGGCGCCGACCTCACCGCCGTCGTCACCGGCACACCATCCACGCGGCTGGCCGCGCTCCTGGACTCCGTCGCCGACCGGGAGACCAGCGGCACGGCATCGGTGTGGCGGTTCAGCGCCGGCAGCATCCGGCGGGCCCTGGACGCCGGCCGCGTCCCCGAGGACATCGAAGCCGACCTGACCGCGGTCGCCGCCGGTCCTCTGCCACAGCCGCTGTCGTACCTGATCGCCGACACCGCGCGCGGCCACGGTCGGGTGCGCGTCGCCCCCGCCGCCTGCGTCCTGCACGGCGACGAGCCCGCGCTTCTGGCGGAGCTCGCCGCCCACCGCAAGCTCGCCAAGCTCGGGCTACGGCAGCTGGCGCCGACGGTGCTGATCAGCCGCAGCCCACTGGACACGACTGTCGCCGCGCTCCGGGCCGAGGGATACGCCCCTGTCGCCGAGACGGCCGAGGGCACGGTACGCGTCGAAAAGGTCCGGCCTCGGCGGGCCACCGCTCCCGTTCCGGCTCCGCGCGGCAGCGACAGCGACGGCCGCGCGAAGGGCAGGGGCCTGATCGCCGGCCCGCGCGCGGCGCAGGCATCCGCCACCGTCGACTCCCACACCCTGGCGGACCGGCTGCTGGCCGCCCCGCCCACGACGCCCGATCCGGCGCCCTTCGACGGAGGGGTGCCCTACGCCACGGACACCGAGGAGATCGTCGCAGGGTGGGCGAAGCACCTGCCGTACGGCGATGTCCGTCAGCTCGCCCACGCCATCGATGCCGGTCGGGCCATCACCGTCGAGTACGTCGCCACTTCGGGCAACCGGACCGTGCGTACCCTGAGCCGCCTCATGCTCGACCCGCCCTACCTCGAAGCCTGGTGCCACCTCAGGGACGCCGAGCGCGTCTTCACCCTCTCCCGCATCCACAGCGTCATGAGCGTGCCCGAATGAAATCGTCGACAGAGGTCATGAAGTCACGCGGTCATGGCTTGTAGGTCATGAGGTCATGAAGTCACGGGACGGACGCCACGGTTCCGGCCGAGCACCGTCAGTCGCGACGCCACGCCTCCTCCCGCATCGGCTGCGTCGGCACTCTCGCCGTGAGCGGCGCGACCGAGGGCGCGGCGACCCGGGGCGCTCCTTCGAAGCGGCTCGGGAACGGGTACTTCCGCTCCAGGAAGGCGCGGATGGTGGCCTGGGCCGCCGACCTGGCCGCCGGGGCGGTGTCCACATCGTTGAGGCAGAAGAAGTCGACGTCCTCGCCGGCCGCGAGGCGGGCCAGGCGGCGGCGCATGTCCGGTGTGCCCAGTTGGACGTAGCGGAAGCGGTAGTCGGCCGGGACGGCCCGGCCGGTCGCGATCGCCCAGTGGTGGTGGAGCGTGGACGCCGGAGCGACGTCGGAGGTGGAGCGGAAGCGCGAGTAGGAGGTCCGTTCGAGTTCCTCGACTCCGAGGCTCTCCATCTCCCGCATGACCGACAGCAGTTGGGGATGCGGGGTGTGCAGCGACTTGTGCGTGATGTGTCTGCCGTGGAAGCGCCTGATCACCTCGCGGGCGTTCTTGCCGGCGGAGTTCGGGGCCGGCTCCAGCGGGTGGGGGGCGCCGACGCCGAGTTTCAGCGGGGACAGCGGGATCCGGGCGATGCCGTTGCCGTGGAAGAAGTGCTCGGCCCGTACCGGGCGATTGATGAAGACGTCGTCGTTGAAGTAGAGGTAGTGCTCCGACAGGCCGGGGATGTGGTGCAGCCGGCTCTCTATCGCGTGCGAGTTGAAGACGGGCAGCGCGTCGGCCGGGAGGATGTCCCGGTGGTCGACCACGGTCAGGCCCTCCGCGTCCGGGTCCAGCCAGGCGGGGATCTGGGAGTCGGTCACGAGGTAGACGTGCCGGACGAATCCGGCGTACATCTCCAGCGAGCGCAGGGCGTACTTGAGTTCGTCATGGCTGGTGTAGCGGGAGGCGCCGGTCTCGCGCGGGGCGATGACGTTGTCGGAGAGCGCCTGATGGGCGCGGCGCTTCGCGGCCATCGTCGGGTCGTCCCCGTCGACCCAGGTGTACACGGCGTCGACGGGGAAGCGCACCTCGTCGATGCCCGGCTCGGCGAACGGGGCGAACGTCGGCACGCTGCGGCGGCGGCCCGCCACCGCGGCCGGCTGCTGCGCCGCCACCGGGAGCACTTCCGACACGGGGTTGCGGCGCGGGGCGACGAGCGCCGGGGCGAAGACGTCCGGCAACCGGCTGCCGGGCACGGTGAGCCAGGAGGGATCCGTGCCCGGGGCGGTGCCGAGGTCCCGTGCGTGACGCCAGAACTCGATGTCGCAGCCCGTCTCGAGACCGGTGAGCACCTGTCCCCCGGGGCCGAGGCGGACCACGCCGGTACGGAGCACCGCGGCCCGCCTCAGCGCCCGCGGCAGCTTCCCGTCGGCCCACAGCACCGCGTGCGTCAGGGCGCCGTCCGGTCCGACGGCGCCGACATACCCGACGGTGCCGGCGAAGCGCTGGGCGGCCCCGGTGAGAACCGCGTCGCGGTAGGTCTCCTCGACGCCGATGACCTGCCGCGGCGCGCCGTGTCCGTGGTCGGCGGGGACCAGGAAGTACCGGACGCCGAGCCCTTCCAGCAGGGTGCACACCCGCTCGAGATCGGCTTCGACGGCGTCCGCCGCGGTGTAGCCGGCGACCGTACGGCCGTACAGCCGCGTCGGTCCGAAGGCGGCCCGGTGCAGTCCGGGGACGGCGGCCCGCAGGCGTCGTCGGGCCCGGGCCGCACGCAGCGACCAGAGCCGGGCCGACAGCCAGAGCCCCAGGCGCACCAGAAGGTCCCGGACGGCCCGCATGCCCGCAGGCGCCGCGAAACGGTGACGGATGTCCATGCCCCCCATAGCCCCCATGCCCCCCATGCCCCCCATGTCCACGCCCCCCAGCCCCGTTACTTCTGCTTCTCGAAGGGGCTCGCGAAGGGGAAGTAGTCCTCCAGGAACTCGTTCATCCGGACGCCGACCTGCTCCCGCTCCTCGGGCGGCACGTCGACGTCGTTGAGGCAGAAGAAGTCGAAGCGGCGGCTGCGGCGCAGGTCGTCCAGGCGCCGATCGGCGTCCGGGCGGCTGATGTTCACGTACCGGAAGCTGTACTTCCCCGGCACGCCGCGGCCGGTCATCAGCGCGTACTGGTAGAGCAGCGGGGCCGTCATGGCGATGTCCTGCGGCGAGCGGAAGCGGGACGCCGTGGTCCGGCGGACGCCCTCCGCGAAGAGCTCCTCGATGGCCTGCAGTGTCTCTCGCTGCTGCGGCAGCGGGGTGTGCATGAAGTTGTTCGTCGTCATCCGCCCGAACTTCTCCAGCAGCAGCCGGCGGACGTTCTTGCTCGCGGAGTTGGTGGCCGTCTCCTCGGCGTGCGGCTTGCCGACGCCTATCTTGAGCGGGGACACCGGGACCTTCATCAGACCGCTGCCGTGGAAGAAGTGCTCCGCGGTGACCCGGCGGCCGACGAACACGTCGTCGTTGAAGTAGAGGTAGTGCTCCGACAGGCCGGGGATGTGGTGCAGCCGGGTCTCGATCGCGTGCGAGTTGAACACCGGCAGGACGCCCTCGGGGAAGATGTCGCGGTGGTCGACGACCGTGATCCCCGGCGCCCGGTCGTCGAGCCAGTGCGGCTTCTGGCCGTCGGTCACGATGTAGATGTGCCGGACGAAGTCGGCGTACATCGCGAGCGAGCGCAGCGAGTACTTCAGCTCGTCATGGCTGGTGTAGCGGGAGGCGTTGGTCTCCTTGTCCAGGATCTCGGCGGTGCCGCGCTCCTGGTACCGGGCGCGCTTGGCGCGCATGTCCGGCTCCTCGCCGTTCACCCAGGTGTAGACGACGTCGACGGGGAAGGTCACGTCGTTCACGGTCGGCAGGGTGAGCGGGACGAAGCTCGGCAGCTCCCGGTCGCCGATCCGCACCGTGGCCGGCTTCTGCTCGGACACCGGCAGCACGTCCGTGATGCCGTTGTTCCGCGGCGCGACGAGGGACTCGGCGAAGACGTCCTCGGACGCCTGCGGCTGCACCTTGGCCAGGCGCCGAGGCCCGTCGTCGGAGGCGAGGAGCTGTGCCCCGTCCTCCCAGAACTCGACGTCGCAGGCGAGCTGCGGCCCGGCGAGCAGCTGGCCCGAGGGGCCGAGCTGGTTCTCCCCGATGCGCAGGACGGGGGCCGTACGCAGCGCGGCCGGCAGGACACCGTCCATGAACAGGGCGGGGTGCTTGAGCTTCCCGCCGGACTGCGGTCTGCCGATGAACACCGCCCTCCCGGCGTTCTGCGCTTCGAGGGTGGCGAGGAAACGCTCCCGGTCGACGGCGTTCACGCCGACCGTGTGGCGCGTACGGGAGGCCCGTACGAGGAAGTACGGGATGCCTTCCTGCTCCAGCGCGGCGACGACCAGGCCGAGGTTGGCGGCGGCCGCCTCAGCGGCGCTGAACCGGGTCACGATCCGTCCGTAGAGGTGCTGGCCGCGCACCGCCACCGGACGGAGCACCGGGTCCGTGACCGCTGCCCTGCGGCGCCGCCGCATCGTGCGCAGCTGCCACACCCTTTCGGCGGCCTTCTGCTCGACTCGCGGCCCCATCCGCCGGGCAAAAGAACGCACGGTCACTTCTGAGCTCCTCTTCACGCACCCGAACACATCCCTGCGCTGAAGAGACAGGCGCATGAGGCGGAAGGTTGTAGAAGAGTTTTCTGAGAATTAACGAACGCAGGGCCTTGCGCACAATCAAGCCACAGTTGGGCGTGGTAAAGAGCAGCGGCTGCCGACAGCGCATCCGTCGGCAGCCGGACGTGCCAGAGCACGTATCGCCGCGGTCAGAGCACGTATCGCCGCAGCAGCCGCGGTACGGCCCGTACCAGCGCGGCCGCGGCCAGTCCGATCGCGCCGCCGGCGGCCACGTCGGTGGGGTAGTGCGCGCCGCTGTGCACCCGTTGCGTGGCCACCGTCACCGCCGAGGCCCCGCAGGCGGCACCGGCGGCCGGCCACACCGTCGCGACGGCCCCGGCGAAGCCGAAGGCGGCGGCCGTGTGCCCGGAGGGGAAGGACGAGCTGTCCGGCCGGTCACGCAGATCGTCCGGCGGCACCCACTCCCGCGGCGGGCGGCGCCGCCGGTACAACTGCTTGGCGACCCCGTTGGACAGCACCTCGGCCGTCGCCATCGCCGCCACCCCCGCGGCGGCGGCCGTACGGCCACGCCATCCGCCGACGGCGGCCATCGCCCCGGCCGCCGCCCACCACAGCTTGGTGTGCTCGGCCGCCTCCTCCACCGCGGGCGCGACCCGCCGCAGCCAGCGCGGTCCCGACGCGATCGTGCGCCTCGCCATCCTGTGATCCCGGTCGCGCAGGCTCGCCATCGCTCCCATGACCAGTCGACCCATCGCTCCCATGACCAGGCGACTTCCCGTCCAGAGCCCTCTGACACCGGCACAGCCACCGGCGGTGATCCACCGTGGTGATCCGCCGTGGTGATCCGCCGCCTTCAGGATTCAAGGCGGCGACGGTCCTCCTCGTCCCACTTCCGGGTGTCGCGCGGCTGGACGTACGGCTCCTTCCCGGCCGGATGACCGCCCGCGACAGCCCGCTGGCGAGCCAGCTCCGCGTCGAATTCCAGGCCGAGCAGAATCGCCAGATTCGTGATCCACAGCCACACCAGGAAAATGATCACGCCGGCGACAGCACCGTAGGTCTTGTTGTACGAGCCGAAGTTCGCCACGTAGAACGCGAACCCCGCCGAGGCGATCATCCAGATCACCAGTGCCAGGAAACTGCCCGGCGTGATCCAGCGGAAGCCGCGGACCCTCGCGTTCGGGGTCGCCCAGTACAGGATCGCGATCATGATCGTGACCAGGACCACCAGCACCGGCCACTTCGCGATCGACCACACCGTCAGCCCGGTGTCGCCGACTCCGAGCGCCGTGCCGATCTCCCGTGCGAGGCCGCCGGTGAACACCACGATCAGCGCACTGATCACGGCCATGACCATCAGCGCCACGGTCACGCCGACCCGCACCGGCAGCACCTTCCACACCGGGCGCCCCTCGGGGACGTCGTAGACCGCGTTGGCGCTCCTGATGAACGCGGCGACATAGCCGGAGGCCGACCACACCGCGAGCACCAGACCCACGATCGCCATGATCGAGCCGAGTCCGGCGTTGCCCTGCATCTGCCGGACCGCGTTGGTGAGGACATCCCGCGCCGCGCCCGGGGCGAGCTTCTGGATGTTGTCCAGCACCTGCTGCGTCGCCGACTGGCCGACGATCCCCAGCAGGGAGACGAGCGCCAGCAAGGCCGGGAACAGCGCCAGAATCCCGTAGTAGGTCAGCGCCGCGGCCCGGTCGGTCAGCTCATCCCTCTTGAACTCCTTCAAGGTGCCTTTCAGCACCGTCCCCCAGGAGCGTTTGGGCAGGTCGGTCGGGCTGTCCGGCTCCTGCCGCTCCACCTGTTCGTCCGGCCCGGCATCCGGGGCACGCACGGTGTCGGCCTGCCGGTCGGCCGCGGCGTGCCCGGTGCGGTGCCTTCCATGCCTTCTCATCGTCCGTGTCATGCCGCACGAGTATCCAGCCGATCTCCGACTGAACCCTGCCGATCCTCACATTTGCGGTATATGAGGCGCTCGACGCGAGGGTTGGGCTCAGAGCCCTGCACGAGGAGATGTCCGCAGAACCCGATCATCGCGGCGGGCAGCGGATGATGGCCCGCATGCGCATCCGTATCGACGCCTTCGACCTGCCCGGCCTCACCCGCCCGGCCCCCGCCGACGGCTCCGCCCCCGCCTACGGCAACATCCACGTCGCCGTGCAACGCCGCGACCGTCCGGCCGAGCTGCTCGACCCGCAGCGGGGCGACGCCGCGTCCGCGACCTGGACCCTGGAGTGCACGGCGGTCACCTCGCCGACCGGCATCGAGGTGCAGGGCCCTTATGTGCAGAACCGTCTGGGGCACCGGTTCATCTATCTGTCGTGGGGCACGGTCGACGAGGCCGGCCTCTTCACGATGTTCCGCCGCGGCAAGCTCATGCTCGACGCCGTCCCCGCCGACGTACTCGCCGCCGCCGCACCCGACGGCCTGCTGGTCGCACGTCTCGGCCTGACCGACGCGTGTGGCGGCCCCCTGTGCGCACGGATCACGCCCCCGCACGTCACCTGGACCGCCGAACCCGCCGCCTAGACAGCTGTATTTGTCAGGACTGGTACGGCTGCTGCTGCGGCTGCCCGTACGGCTGACCGCCGTGCCCGCCCGCGGACTGGGCCTGCAGCTGCTCCGCCTGTTCCTGGGTGACCTTCTGTTCCGCGCCGCAGAAGGTGCACTGCGTCGCGTACTTCGTCGAGAGCGGAAACAGCGGCACGAAGAACAGCGTGAACTTCGTGACGCGCTTCCGGAGCGTGTGCGCGGCGGGGTTGCCGCACTGGCCGCACACCAGCGTCAGTATCGCGAGCTGGTACAGGTATCCCTTGGTGCCGAAGATGATCATTCCGGATTCCTTCCCGAGTCAGTCCTCACAGTGTCCTGCACCGCGTCCTGCACCGCGTCCCTCCCCGGCGGTTGGGTAACCGCTCCCCCATGGGTGACATCCTCGTCGGGACCTGTTCCTGGACCGATCGTGCGCTCGTCGGCAGTGGTTGGTATCCGGTCGGGCGGCGGGACGCCGAGGGGCGGTTGCGGTATTACGCCGAGCGGTTTCCCGTCGTGGAGGTCGACTCCGGCTACTACGCCCTGCCCGGGGAGCGGAACAGCCGGTTGTGGGTCGAGCGGACGCCGGACGGGTTCGTGTTCGACGTGAAGGCGTTCTCGCTGCTCACCGGGCATCCGACCAAGGAGCGTGCCCTGCCGGACGGACTTCCCGCCGACGCCGGGCATCCTGCCGTCCTCGACGAGGTGTGGGCGCGGTTCGCCGACGGGATCGGGCCGTTGCGGGCGGCGGGGCGGCTCGGGAGCGTGCTGTTTCAGTTTCCGCCGTGGTTTCGGCCGGGGGCGCGGGCCGAGGCGTTTCTGGAGGAGTGCGCGGTGCGGACGGCGGGCCGGCCGGTCGCCGTGGAGTTCCGGCACCCGGCGTGGTGGCGGGAGGAACGGGAGGAGGCGACCCGTGCGCCCCTCACCCGCCTCGGCTTCGCCGCCGTCGGGGTCGACATGGCCGGCACGCTGCCGTCCTCCATACCGCCCGTCACCGTTCCTTTGGACTGAGCAGGAGTGAGCCCATTCAGCCGCACGCCCCGAACGGTCTTGGGCGCTCCCCCAGACTTCGTCCGGAGGGACCCCCAGGCCCCCGGCGTACTCGGCCCCGGGGCGGCGGCACGCATCCTGTGCGCGGTCCGATCCCGGGAGGCCAGTTCCCTGTACGACCTGGCCAGACGAGCACGGCCAGCGGCGACGGGGAGGCCCTGAACCATCACTCCGGTGGAGCAGGGGCCCCGCACGCTGGCGCCGACTCGGCGTCCCAGATCGCACGATCACGTTAACCCGGACGGCCCAAGGCGCCGCAAGCCTGCAAGCGGACCATCACACGATCGAGCTAAAGCGACCAAGTCCACGATCAGCCCACGATCTTCACCGTCTTCGACTCGCTCACCTGGTCGATCTCCGAGACCCGGACCGTCACCTTCATCATCCAGTCGCCGGCGATGGGGAGGTTGAGCGAACTCGTGCCCCAGTAGCCGCCCTTGTCGGTGACTTCGGCGTCGATCGGGCCGAGGTCCTGGGCGGGGAGCGTGAAAGAGAGGCGGAGTTCCGGGACGGTGGCCAGGCCGCCGTCGGGGGTGAGGACCACGGCCTCGACCGAGTTGTCGCCGGTGCGGCCCGGATCGAGGGTGATCTGCACCTTGCCGCGGGCGGTGCCGACGGCGAAGGGGATGGTCGTGACGGACGCGGTGGCCAGGCCGGTCGTCGACGCCGTTTCGGCGGCCTCGGCGGCCTCGGCGGCCGCTCGGCCCGGGAGGGTGCCGGTGAGGACGGTCGTGAGCACCATGACCACTACGCCGACGGCGACTTCGGCCAGTACGGAGCGGCGCAGGCCTGCATGAGCAGGGGGCAAGGTGGAGGCGGCGGTGGCGGGTTCCGAAGGCGGCAGCGGTGGGCCGCCCACCGGCTCCGGCACCCGCTCGGGTACGGCCGCCTCCACCTGCGCCAGCCGCGCCGTCCATCGCCGTGACATGTCCGCCATGACCAGCAGGAGCAGCACCGCGATGAGCTTGGCGACCAGGAGGCGGCCGTACGTGGTGTCGGTGAGGGCGGTCCAGGAGCCGAGGCCGCGCCAGGACTGGTAGACGCCGGTGACGACCAGGACGGTCACCGACCAGAAGGCCAGGCGGGAGAAGCTCCTGACCACCACTGGCGGGACGGCCGACGACGACTTGTACAGCGTGGTCAGCAGCGCCGTCAGGCCGCCCAGCCACACCGCCATCGCCAGCACGTGCAGAACGGACGACGTCATCGCCACCGGCACCTGGATGCCGGCCGACGCGTGCTCGCCGGCGGCCCACGTCAGCGCGAGGCCGACACAGAGGGCGGCGCCCGAGGCGAGCCAGGCGGAGGGCAGCGGCTTGGGCCGCAGGAGTCGTACGACGAAGAGGGCCGCCGGTACGAGCAGCGCCAGGCGGGCCAGCAGGACCAGGCCCGGGCGGGTGGTCAGGGTGTCGGTGAAGGCCGAGGGGGCGAAGGCGGGGGCCGCGCCCGACTCGTACGGGGCGCGCAGCAGCATGAGGGCCACGGTCGCCGCCGCCAGGGTCCACCAGCCCGCCCGCAGGAGCCTGCGCAGGGGGGCCGGGTCCGGGGGGCGGCAGGCCGCCATGAAGACCGCCGTGCCGATCAGCAGGGCCGCGGCCAGATACGCGAGGTAGCGGGCGATGTTGTAGAGGCCGGCCGTGACCGGGTTCTCGACCGGGCCCGTGTCCACCGTCGCCGTGGTGACGGAGGGCTTGCCCACCGAGAAGGTGAACGCGCCCGAGACCGGGTGGCTGTCCGCCGACACCACCCGCCAGGCCACCACGTACGTGCCCTCGGCGAGCTTCGCGGGCAGGGTGACGCGGGCCGTGTCGGAACCCTCGGGCGCGTGCTCGGCCCGGTCCAGGCGCAGCCGGTGGTTGTCGGGGTCCAGGACGCGGAAGGAGTCCTCGAGCAGGCCTACGGACTCGGTGAAGGTGAGGGTGAGGTGGCGGGGGGCCGACTTGAGGACGGTTCCGTCCTTGGGGTCGGTGTCGCGGAGGGCGGCGTGGGCCGACGCGGGTCCCGCGCTGCCGAGGAGGAGCAGGACCAGCACGGTGCCCAGCAGCACCAGCCCTTGAAGTCCCCGGCGTTGTCGGTCTGCCCTGAGACCTGACCTGTGCTCACCGTCACGCTCCACGTCTCTTCTTCTCCGTCTGTGGACTCGCCGCCTCCGGAAAGATACGGATACCGACCCCGGAGTGCTCACGGAGCAGGCCGTGGCGCCGCTCACCACGTGGGCCGTGCCGTCACCCCGCCATCCACCACCAGGTTCTGCCCGGTGATCCAGGACGCGAGCGGCGACGCCAGGAACACGCAGGCGTCGCCCACGTCCTCCGGGCGCCCCAGCCGCCCGAGCGGCGCCGCCCGTTCCCATCGCCGTACGCCCTCCGGCCAGGCCTCGGCCAGCCCCTCCCGGTCGATCAACCCGGGCGAGACGGTGTTGACGCGGATGCCGTAGGGGCCGTACTCGAGGGCCGCCGCCCGGGCGTGCATCACCACGGCCGCCTTGGAGGCGGAGTAGTGGGCGTGATCGAGGGCCGGGTGACTCGCCTCGATGGACGCGATATGCGTCACGGAGCCGGAACCGGAGCCGGAGCCGGAGCCGGAACCGGAGCCGGAGCTGGAGCTGGAGCTGGAACCGGAGCCGGAGCTGGAACCGGAGCCGGAGCTGGAACCGGAGCCGGAATCGGAGACCCTTCCCGTTCCCCCTCCCCCTCCCGCTCCCGACTCCCGCATCACCTCCACCGCCGCCTGCGTGCACGCGAACACGCTCGACAGGTTCGTGTCCACGACCGCCCGCCACTGAGCCACCGTCATCCCGGCCAGCGCCCGCGTCGGCTGGACGCCCGCGTTGTTGACCAGGGCCGTCAGCCGGCCCCCGCCCCATTCCGAGGCCTCCCGCACCAGGCCCCGGCAGGCGTCCTCGTCGGCCAGATCCGCCTGGAGCACGACGGCCCGCCCGCCCAGGTCCCGGATGCGGGAGGCCACGTCACTCGCCGCCTGCACCGCCGTACGGCAGTGCAGGGCCACCGCCGCGCCCTCCTCGGCGAACCGCAGGGCGATGCCCCGTCCGATGCCGCCGCCCGCGCCGGTGACCAGCGCCACATGCCCTTCGAGGAGTCTCATGGACGGCACAGTCCCGCGATCCGGGCGGCCTCGGCCGGGTAACGCGCCGTCAGCTCGGCCGCGTTCCCGTGCTCGTAGTCCTCGTAGGTGAATCCGGGGGCCATCGTGCAGCCGAAGAAGGTCCACTCGCCGCCCGCGGCCACCCGTGCGCCCATCCAGGTGCCAGCGGGGACGGTCAACTGGGGGTGCTGGCCGCCGAGGACGTCCGGGCCCAGGACGGGCGTGCTCGACGTCCCGTCGGGGGCCAGGAGGAGGAGTTCCAGCGGGGCGCCCAGGTAGAAGTGCCAGATCTCGTCGTGGGGCAGGCGGTGCAGGGCCGAGTAGTCGTCCGAGGTCAGAAGGACGACTATCGCCGTTCCCTGAGGGCGGCCGTCCGTGCCTTCCGGTCCTGCCCACGTGCGTCGGAAGAGCCCGCCCTCGCGGGGGATGGGCTCCAGACCGTAGTGGGCGACGAGGTCGTCCGGTGTCATGCCGGGAAGGCTACCTCCCGGCTCAGGAAGGCGAGTTGAGCGTGCTTCTCGGACAGGAACACGTCCGGGATGTCTATCTCCGGCAGGACGACGACCGGGCCCGCCTCGAAGCCCTGCTTCAGGAAGCGCGCGATCGCCTTCTCGTTGCGCACGTCGGGGTCGACGACGACCCGGGTGCGGTCCAGGCCGAGCAGCACGTACGAGGTGACGGCGGTCAGCAGCGCCGAGGACCAGCCGGGACGCGCGCCCTCCTGTCCGGCGGGCGCCAGCAGCACGTGGACGCCTATGTCGCCGGGCCGCACCTCGTAGCACTCGCTGACGCGGTCCGCCTCCGGCTCGTAGGTCTGGAGGAGTGCGACCGGTTCGCCGTCCTTCTCCACCAGGTAGGCGTGGTGGGTGCCGAGGGTGTCCAGGTGCGCGTAGATCTCCTCGACCTGCTCCTTGCTCAGCCCGGTCATGCCCCAGAAGGAGGCCCGCTCCTCGCTCACCCAGGCGTGGACGACCTCGGCGTCGGCGTGCGCGTCGAGGGGCAGGAGGCGGACGGTGCCGAAGCCGTCGACGGTCTGCTCGTGGACGGGCTCGCGGGTGGGGGCGTACGCCTCAGACATCGGTCTCCTTCTTCATCAGGGTCCAGTCGGTGACGACCGGTACGAGATCACCCTTGAGCCACAAGGGGAGTTGGTCACGGTGATGGGCCGAGCCGGGGACGCCCGAGGCGCCGAACGGGACCACCCAGAGGCTGTCCTCGCGCCGGGCCAGGTCCCACACGTAACGGGCCGCCGGGCCGCGCGCACTCAGATCGGTCCAGCCGGGCACGGGGGAGGTGCACAGCACGCAGTCGTGATCGCCGGACAGGCCGGGCTCCTCGTACGACGTGCCGGTCAGCGCCCGCCAGGGGGCCAGGCGGTGGGTGTCACCCCAGGTGGCGGGCAGGTCGCCCGAGGCCGCCACCTCCTCCACGGCCGCGCGCACGACCTCCGCGCGGTCGATGCCGTACAACTCCTCGGCCCGCAGCAGGTGTTCCAGCGCGAAGCCCACCCGTGGGACGAGCGCGAGCCACGGCAGGAAGACCTCCGGGTAGGCAGGGGGAGAGGTCAGCGCGGCGAACGCCGGGTGCGCCGCGAGATGCCGTACGACCGCACCGCGCACCGCCGCGTACCCGGCCGCGTCGCCGCTGCCGGCGTCCATGTGGCGGTCCCAGCGCAGGAGGGCGTCCCGGATGGCCGCGGCCTCGGGGGTCAGGCCGTCCAGCGCTTCCAGGTGGTCCAGCAGCGGTACGGCGGAGGCGAGATGGGTGTCCATGTGGATCACCGGCATGTCGGCGGGCGACCAGCGGTCCTTCTCCCTGAGGAGGGCGGTGATCCGGTCGGCGCGGTGGGTCGCGGCGAACTCGACGCCGAGGGGGGCCGCCGGGCCGCGCTGGTTGGCCATCACGGCGATGCCGTCGGTGAGACCGGCGCGGGGCGTCTCGTGCCGGCCGAGCCAGTCGTGGCCGGGTTCCCAGGCGGGGACCAGGCGGGTGCGGTTGGCCTCGGAGCGCAGCGGCACCCGGCCCGCGACGCGGTGCAGCAGGCCGCCCTCGGTGTCGGCGGCCTGGACGACGTTCACGGGCTCGGCCCATCCGTCGAAGGCCTGGTCCACCTCGCCCACCGTGCGGGCCCGCAGCAGGGGGAGCAGGGCGCCGAAGCCGAGGTCCCCGGTGACGCGGGGCGGGTAGCGGAGGCTGACGGCGAGGGGCGTGACGGAGTCGTCCAGCGCGCCGGAGTCGTCGAGCACACCGTCGTCGAGGCCTTCCGGGAGACCTTCGGGACCGCCGATGATCACCGGCCCGCGGTCGGTCTCGATCACCTCGACCTCGACCGGCTCCTCCCCCGCCACCTCCACGGTCTCCGTGTGCCGGGCGGCCCGGCGCCAGACGCCGTCCGGGCCGAGGGCCTCGATGCCGGCGCCGGTGCGGCGCAGGCGCTCGCGGTAGAGGTCCTGGTAGTCGGCCATGGCGTTGGTGATGGCCCAGGCGACCGTGCCGGTGTGGCCGAAGTGGGCGATGCCGGGGATACCGGGGACGGCGAGGCCGACGACGTCGAACTCCGGGCAGGACAGGTGGATCTGCTGGTAGACGCCGGGGTCCTCGATGAAGCGGTGCGGGTCGCCGGCGATGACCGCCGCGCCGGTGGTGGTGCGCTCGCCGCCGACCAGCCAGCCGTTGCTGCCCAAGGTGCCGGGGCCGTCGGTGGCGAACAGCCGGACGGCGTCCGCTCCCAGGTGCCGGACGACCTGCTCGCGCCAGAGCTTGGCGGGGAAGCCGGCGAAGAGGATGTGCGTGGCGAGCCAGACGCCGAGCGGGGTCCAGGGCTCCCAGCGGCCGGGAGCGAGGCCGACCCGGGCGAACTCGGGTGCCTCGGTGCGCGCGAGCCCCTCGTTCACGCCCTCGACGTACGCCCGCACCCAGTCGGCCGTCTCCGGGTCCTGTCTCTCCAGTGCGGTGAAGCAGCGTGCGGCCGTGTCGTCGAGGCGGGCCCGTCTCGCGAACCGGTCCCAGGCGAGGGCCTCGGTGCCGAGGAAGGCGGCCGAGGTGCCCTGTGCGCGGTGCCGCTCGACCTCCAGCTGCCAGGCCCGGTCGCGGGCGGTGACCAGGCCCTGGGCACGGGCGAGTGCACGCGCGCTGCCGGCGCGGAGGTGGGGGATGCCCCAGGCGTCGCGGTAGATCTCGGTGATCACCCCTGTGCCCCTTCTGTCTTTAGGTTAGGCTTGCCTAAGTAAATGGTGATGGAATCGTACGCGAAGGGTGAAGACGCGATGGGGCAGGGGCACGGCTGGGAGGGCGCGGTCCTCAAACTGCTGCGTGCGAAGGACTTCGTCTTCACCGTGACCGGCGCGGAGGACGTCACCGGGCACTACCGTCGCGTCCACCTCACCGACGGCGGCATGCTGGCGGCGACCGGCGTCCACCCGACGATGTGGGTGCGGCTCTGGTTCGACAACGCGGGCACACCGCACCAGCGGGCCTACACCCTGGTCGACCCCGACCCCGCGGCCGGCACCTTCAGCCTGGAGTTCGCGCTCCACGAGGGGTGCGCCAGCGACTGGGCGCGCACGGCGAAGCCCGGCGACACCATCGAGGCGACCGTGCACGGCACCGACTTCCGGCGGCCCGACCCCGAGCCCTCGCACGTCTTCGCGATCGGCGACCCGGCCTCGCTGCCCGCGCTCAACTCCCTCCTCGACGCGCTCGCTCCCGCCCCGGCGACCGTCTGGTTCGAGAGCACGGAGGCCCTGGACGGCCTCCCCTTCCGCACCGCCCCCGCCCGGCACGACGTACGCCCCGTGCCCCGGCAGGACTCCGGCGCCCACCTCGTCGCCCAGGTCAAGGAGACCCTGCCCGACCTCCTGAAGGCCAGCCCGGAGCCGTACGTCTGGATCGCCTGCGACACGGCGACGACCCGGACCCTGTCGTCGTACGTCCGCAAGGAGCTCGGGCTGCCCAAGCAGCGGGTGCACGCGCTGGGGTACTGGCGGGCGGGCTGACCGCGCACGCGCGATGATCGGGGCATGGACGTCACTCTTCATCTCGCCCAGGACCCCGAGGCCGACGAACTCCTCGGGCGCTCCCCGCTCGCCGCGCTGGTCGGGATGCTGCTGGACCAGCAGGTTCCGATGGAGTGGGCGTTCAAGGGACCCCGCACGATCGCGGACCGGCTCGGCGCCGACGACCTGGACGCGCACGAGATCGCCGCGCAGGACCCGGAGGCCTTCGCCGCGCTCCTGTCGGAGAAGCCGGCCGTGCACCGCTACCCGGGGTCGATGGCCAAGCGCGTCCAGCAGCTGTGCCAGTACCTCGTCGAGCACTACGACGGGAACGCCGAGCTCGTCTGGAAGGGCGTGGCCGACGGGCCGGAACTGCTGCGACGCCTCGGGGAGCTGCCCGGCTTCGGCAAGCAGAAGGCCCAGATCTTCCTCGCCCTGCTCGGCAAGCAGCTCGGCGTGCAGCCCAAGGGCTGGCGCGAGGCCGCGGGCGCCTACGGCGAGCCGAAGTCCTTCCGTTCCGTCGCCGACATCACCGGACCGGAGTCGCTGACCAAGGTCCGCGCGCACAAGCAGGAGATGAAGGCGGCGGCGAAGGCCGCGAAGGCCGCCGGGAAGTAGCCGCCATCCGGGTGGCCCGGCGGGCCCGGGGTGTAGGCCGAGCGGGTGGTTCTCGCCGCCGGCGGGATGAATCGCGTGCGCCGCGCGGGGAGATGACTTCCCGTGAGCACCGCCGCAGGAACAGCCCTCGGACCCGCCCGTCGGCGTGCCTGGCCGCGGGTGCTCGTCCTGCTGCTCGCCCTGTTCGTGCCGGGCGCGCACGCCGGCGCACAGGCGATGCCCGCCTCCGCGGTGGCGGCCGAGGTCGGCTCGGCGGTCTTCGAGTACGACGTCCTGGACACCGTGCTGCGACCGGTCACCCGGGGATCCGGCCGTCCCGTCGCACCGCTGCGGCCCGCGCCCTTCCCGGACGCGGTGCCCGCCACCCCGGCCGCCCGGCTCCTGCCCGTCCCGCCGCGCACCCCGCCCGCTCTCCGCGCCCTGCGTTCGGTGGTCCTGCGCTGCTGACAGAACCGGCTCCCGCCCTCCGGTCCATCAGCACGACGCAAGGAAACCGAGAACCGAGAAACGCAAGGAACAAGGAACACCGACATGGCAATCGACCCGTACGCGGTCCTGCGCGCCCTCCTGCGCGCCGAGGCCGCCCGCAACGCACCGAAACCCGAGGCGAAGGAACCGAAGCCGCAGCGGCCCCCGAAGGAACAGGGCCGCTGACCCGTCGGCGGAGGTGGAGGTCTCGCGAAGTCCTACCGCCTCCGCCGTGCCGTGCCGAAGAGGGAGCGGGTGATCTCGCGCCCGATCTGGGTGCCGACCGAGCGGGCGAGGGACTTGAACATGCCGCTGCCGACGACCTGTTCGACGACGGAGGGTGCTTCCTCGGGCCTGCTTTCGGTTTCGGTCCTGCCCTCGGTCCTGGCCCTGGCCCTGGCCCTGGCCCTGGCCTCGGCCTTGGCTTTCGGTTTCGGCGCGGCGCGCATCTCGTCGGGGCCCTTCGCCCCGCGCGCGGCGTTCAGCCTCTCGTACGCCGACTCCCTGTCCACAGCCTGTGCATACCGCGCGTGCAGCGCCGACGACCGGACCGCCTCGTCCAGGGCCGTCGCCTCGACCGGGCCCATCAGGGACTCGGGGGCGCGCAGCCGGGTGGCGGCGACCGGGGTCGGGGCGCCCTTCTCGCTCAGCACCGTCACCACGGCCTCCCCCGTGCCCAGCCCGGTGAGCAGCTCCTCGAGGTCGTAGGCGGAGTTCGGGAAAGTCTTCACCGTCGCCTTCAGCGCCTTCTGGTCGTCCGGGGTGAAGGCGCGCAGCGCGTGCTGGACGCGGTTGCCGAGCTGGGCGAGCACGTCGGCGGGGACGTCCTTCGGCGTCTGCGTCACGAAGAAGACGCCGACGCCCTTCGAACGAATGAGCCGTACGGTCTGCGTGATCGAGTCCAGGAACGCCTCCGACGCGTCGTCGAACAACAGATGCGCCTCGTCGAAGAAGAAGACCAGCTTCGGCCGGTCCGCGTCGCCGACCTCGGGGAGGTCGTGGAAGAGGTCGGCCAGCAGCCACATCAGGAAGGTCGAGAAGAGCTGCGGCTTGTCCTGTACGGCGGGCAGTTCGAGGACCGACACCGTCCCGCGGCCGTCCGCGGCCGTCCGCAGGAACTCGCCGGTGTCGAACTCGGGCTCCCCGAAGAAGTCGGCCATGCCCTGCGCCTCGAAGGCGGTGAGGGACCGGAGGATCACGCCGGCCGTCGCCGTGGACAGCCCGCCGATGCTCTTCAGCTCGGGCCTGCCCTCGTCGGAGGTGAGGAAGGCGACGACGGCCCGCAGGTCCTTGAGGTCGACCAACTCCAGGCCCTTCTGGTCCGCGTAGTGGAAGACCAGGCCGAGGGACTGCTCCTGGGTCCGGTTCAACCGGAGCACCTTGGACAGCAGCACGGGGCCGAAGCTGGTGACCGTGGCCCGCACGGGGATGCCGTGGCCCAGTCCGCCCAGGGCGTAGAACTCGGCGGGGAAGCCGGAGGGCGTCCACCGCTGGTGCACCTCCGAGGCGCGGGAGCGGACCCGGTCGTTCTCGACCCCGGGTGCCGAGATCCCCGAGAGGTCGCCCTTGATGTCCGCGAGGAAGACGGGCACACCCTGCGCCGACAGCTGCTCGGCGATCAGCTGGAGAGTCTTGGTCTTGCCGGTGCCGGTGGCGCCCGCGACCAGGCCGTGCCGGTTGAGCATGGGCAAGGGGATGCGGATCTGCGCGTCCGGCAGACAGGTCCCGTCCCAGAGGAGGGCGCCCAGATCGAGGGCGGGGCCCGTGAAGGCGTACCCGGAGGCGATCCTCAGAGCCTCGGCCGGGAGGGCGGGAGCGCTCCCCGGCGCCTCGGAAGCGGCGGCAGGAGAAACGGTTTCGCTGTCACTCATCTCAGGCCCCTGTTCCCGTTTGACCTGTTTTACGGCGTCTTTTCCAGCCTCGCACTCCGTCTCCATGGCTGCGCCCGGAAGGTCATGACCGGTAGGCTTTCCGTGTGATCTTCAAGCGCATCGGAAACGGCCGGCCGTACCCCGACCACGGCCGGGAAAGCACCCGGCAGTGGGCGGACGTCGCACCGCGCCCGGTCCGCCTCGATCAGCTGGTGACGACCAAGGGCCAGCTCGACCTGGAAACCCTGCTCGCCGAGGACTCCACGTTCTACGGCGACCTCTTCGCGCACGTCGTGAAGTGGCAGGGCGACCTGTATCTCGAGGACGGCCTGCACCGCGCGGTGCGCGCGGCTCTCCAGCAGCGCCAGGTGCTGCACGCGCGCGTGCTCGAACTCGACTGAGCCGCCTGCCGGTAACGGGTTGGCCCTTTCGGGTCCTCCTGCACCGCGTCCAATGATCATCTAGTAGGCATCATCGCCCGAGCGCACTACGCTGCGCTCATGAGCATGCTGACTCCCCCCGGCATGGGCGGCCAGTACCGGATCAAGGGAGACAAGTACCCCCGCATGCGCCGGCCCCGGCGGCGCGGCAGGTTCCTGATCGGGCTGGTGGCCTGCGTCGCCGCGCTCGGACTGGTCGGCTGGGGCACCCTGCAGCTCATCGACGTCTTCACCGGCGGCAAGAAGGCCGCCGCGGCCGGTTCCAAGGCGGACTGCGCCACCCGGGCGACCCCGTCGGCCTCCGCGTCCGCCGGCGCCGCGGCCGCGGTCAGGCCCTCCCGGATCACGGTCAACGTGTTCAACGCGACGCCCCGCAGCGGCCTCGCCAAGAAGACCGCGGACGAGCTGAAGAAGCGCGGCTTCAAGATCGGGGACGTCGGCAACGCGCCCAAGGAGTACGACAAGAAGGTCAAGGGCACCGGGGTACTCCTCGGCCCCGCCTCCTCCCTGAACACCTCACTGCCGGTCCTCGCGACCCAGCTCTCCACGGCCGAGCGCCGCACGGACGCCGCCCGCAAGGGCACCGAGCTCGACCTGGTCATCGGCAACGCCTTCAAGGACCTGAACAGCAAGGCGGACGCCGACAGGGCGCTGGCCAAGCTGGCCGCGCCCCAGCCGACGTCCACCTCGTCGAAGAAGAGCTGCTGAGGGTCGTACCGGAGTACCGATTAACGACGTAACTACGTAACGACGTGCTGGAGACCTAGTCGGCCAGCCCGTACATCCGGTCCCCCGCGTCGCCCAGGCCCGGCACGATGTAGCCGTGCTCGTTCAGGCGCTCGTCGACCGAGGCGGTGACGACCGTGACCGGGGTGCCCGCGAGCTCGCGCTCCATGACCTCGACGCCCTCGGGGGCGGCGAGCAGGACCACGGCGGTGACGTCGTCCGCGCCGCGCTTGATCAGCTCGCGGATCGCCGCGACCAGGGTGCCGCCGGTGGCGAGCATCGGGTCCAGGACGTACACCTGGCGGCCGGAGAGGTCCTCCGGCATGCGCGTGGCGTACGTGGAGGCCTGGAGCGTCTCCTCGTCGCGGATCATGCCCATGAAGCCCACCTCGGCGGTGGGCAGCAGCCGGACCATGCCCTCCAGCATGCCGAGGCCCGCCCGCAGGATCGGGACGACCAGGGGGCGCGGATGGGAGAGCTTGACGCCCGTGGTCGAGGCGACCGGTGTCGTGATGTCGACCTGCTCGGTACGCACGTCACGCGTGGCCTCGTAGGCGAGCAGGGTGACCAGCTCGTCGGCGAGACGGCGGAAGGTCGCGGAGTCGGTGCGCTGGTCGCGCAGCGTGGTGAGCTTGTGGGCGACCAGAGGGTGGTCGACGACGTGGAGGCGCATGGCGCTAACAGTAACCGGGAACAGTGCCGCGCTCCGTTAACCCGTGCGTCGGCATCAAACCCCCCATCAGGGGGAACGTGGAAAGGACGTACCAGGGTGGTGTACCTATGCCTGACCTGCCTGACCGCGACACCCGACAGGACGCGTCGGCCGAACGGACCGACGCCGAGCGCCGACGCCGCCGCGCCCAGTTCCTGCGCGACCTCGCCGAGGCCCGGGAACTGCGGGACCGGGTCCAGCCCCGCCGCGCCAAGACGGCCCGCCTGCGGCACGCGATGCGGATGCGGACGTTCCGCTGGTAGACGGGTGCCGGTAAGGCCCCGGTAAGCCCTCGGCAAGGGCAGGGACACGCCGACCGGGCAGCCGAGTTGGAAGATCGCGGGGCCGTCGCGCGTTGTGCGGGTGGCCGTGCGCGGACGCTCAAGAAGGCCGCGTACGATCCGCTGTTGGCGGCAACGAGTGCGCTGGTGAGACCTCGACGGGCCCTCGGCTGCCATGAGATCGGCGGCAGCCGGACACACAGGGAGCCGAAGACGTCCCCTGAGCGCCATGTTTCTGCCACGATTCCGAGTGGGTGGGCTCGGAGCACAGCTCTCCCCGCCCGCAACCTCCGCCGGGGGGACCCCCAACCGGCACGCCTATGACCAGTGGGAGAGTCACGGTGTACTTCGCCGCACTGCTCGCGCGCACCGAAGACGGGTGGGAAGCGAGCGACACAGAGCTCGACGATGTGGAGACCCTGTCGGATCTGGCCGACCTGGCCCGGGAAGCCTCTCCCGACGAGGACACGGTGCTCGTGCTGATCGAGCAGGAGGACGCCTGGTTCGGCGTCGTCCGCATCGACGGTGAGGAGGACCCGCGTATCTACGTCTCGGACGCCGCAGCCGCCGCCCGCAGTTCGTACGGCGAGATCCTGCTCACCGACGAACTGCTCGGCAGGGATCCGGACGACGACGAGCCCGACCTCGACGCCCTCGACCTCGACGGCACCGAGGACGGCGAGGACGAGGATGAGGACGACGAGGAGGAGGCAGCGACCGCCGGCCCCGGCGAACTCGTGCCGCACGGCCCCGTCGGCGACATCCAGATCCTGGACGACCTCGGCGTCAGCGAGAAGGAGCTGAAGTCGCTGTCTCAGGACGCGGTCACCGAGATCGCCGAGGCCCTCGGCGCCTCGGAGGTCCTGGAGGCCGTCCGCTGACCTCACCGACCGCGGGAACGACACCCGACCCGGTACGCGACCGCTGGCGGGCCGCGATGCGGCTCGCCCTGGACGAGGCCGGGCGGGCCGGCCCGGACGTGCCGGTGGGCGCGGTCGTACTGGGCCCGGACGGCACGACCGTGCTCGCGGCCGGACACAACGAACGCGAGGTCACCGGCGACCCGACCGCGCACGCGGAGGTGCTGGCGATCCGCCGGGCCGCAGCCGAGCTGGGCGAATGGCGGCTGACCGGCTGCACCCTCGTCGTGACGCTGGAACCCTGCACGATGTGCGCGGGCGCGATCGTGCAGTCCCGTGTGGACCGGGTGGTCTACGGCGCCCGCGACGAGAAGGCGGGCGCGGCCGGCTCCCTCTGGGACGTCGTCCGCGACCGGCGGCTCAACCACCGCCCCGAGGTGATCGAAGGCGTGCTCGCCGAAGAGTGCGCCGGGCTCCTCACCGACTTCTTCCGTTCCCGCTGACGGGCGTCGTGAGCCCGGGAGCGGACCGGGAAACGGATTTCAAACCACGCCGCACCTTGCTGTAAGGTCTCCCTCGGTAGCGTGTCCGAGCGGCCGAAGGAGCTCGCCTCGAAAGCGAGTGTGGCGCAAGTCACCGAGGGTTCAAATCCCTCCGCTACCGCTTCAGAAGGGCCCCGTCGTCAGACGGGGCCCTTCGTGCGATCATGTGCGCTCGTCGGCGCAACAGTGACAGGGGAACAGGGAGGCCGCGATGGCGGTGAATGCGAAGAAGGTCGCCGTCTACGGTCTCGTGGTCTTCGTGCTCTACGTGATCATCACGGACCCGGAGAAGGCGGCCGACTACGTCCAGATAGCCTTCGAGGGCATATCGGACGCCGCCAAGTCCATCGGTGACTTCTTCACGTGGCTCGCCGACGGGGCCAAGTAGCTGGGAGCGCACATGATCCGCCACCTCGTCCTCTTCAAGCTCAACGAGGGCGTCGAGCGCGACGACCCGAGGGTCGTGAAGGGCGTCGAGGCCTTCCGCGCACTCGACGGCAGGATCCCCGAGATCCGCTTCTGGGAGCTGGGCTGGAACCTCAGCGACCGCCCCATCGCCTACGACTTCGCCATCAACTCCGGCTTCGACGACGTGGCCGCGCTGCGCCGGTACGTCGAGCACCCGGACCACCAGGCGGGCGTGACCCTGTGGCACGAGTTCGCCACCTGGGTGATCGCCGACTACGAGTACTGAGCCCTCGCCTCTGTGAGCCCTCCGCCGGAACGGCGGGGGGCTCTTTCGCGTCTTGTGCACCGATCCTTCCCTCAACACGGCGTTATGGGGTGCTTGCACACAGTGCACATGTCTTGTGATGCTATGACCGCTTTTGACGGATGAGTTGATCGATGAAGTCCGATGCAGACCGATGAAGAGGTGGCGTTGACCGTGTCGGCCAGTACTGCGCCGCCCCAGGAAGTCGTCGAGGTCGTCGAGGTCGTCGAAGCAACGCCGGCCGCACCCCAGCGCAGCCGCGGCGCCGACACCCGGGCGCTCACGCAGGTGCTCTTCGGCCAGCTCAAGGGCATGCAGCCGGGCACGCCGGAGCACACCCGGGTGCGCGGGGCGCTCATCGAGGCCAACCTCCCGCTCGTGCGCTACGCGGCCGCCCGCTTCCGCTCCCGCAACGAGCCGATGGAGGACGTCATCCAGGTCGGCACCATCGGGCTCATCAACGCCATCGACCGCTTCGACCCGGACCGGGGCGTGCAGTTCCCGACGTTCGCGATGCCCACCGTCGTCGGCGAGATCAAGCGGTACTTCCGCGACAACGTCCGTACGGTCCACGTTCCGCGCCGGCTGCACGAGCTGTGGGTGCAGGTCAACGGCGCGACCGAGGACCTGACGACCGCCTTCGGGCGCACCCCGACGACCGCCGAGATCTCCGAGCGGCTGCGCATCACCGAGGAGGACGTGCTGTCCTGCATCGAGGCCGGACGGTCGTACCACGCCACCTCTCTGGAGGCCGCCCAGGAGGGCGACGGGCTGCCGGGGCTGCTGGACCGGCTCGGCTACGAGGACCCGGCCCTGGACGGCGTGGAGCACCGGGATCTCGTACGGCATCTGCTGGTGCAGTTGCCGGAGCGGGAACAGCGAATTCTGCTGCTGCGCTACTACAGCAATCTCACCCAGTCACAGATCAGCGCGGAACTCGGCGTCTCCCAGATGCATGTCTCGCGGCTACTCGCGCGTAGCTTCCAGCGACTGCGTTCCGCGAACCGGATCGACGCCTGATCGACGCCTAATCGAGTAAAGGATCGAGTCGTCACCGGCAGGGCTGAATCGCTCACCAGCGCGGATCCCGGCCTTTGTGCTCCGAAATACCGTCAGACCCCCTTCATCCAGGGCGTATTCGCGTCTCGCATGTCGACATGTCACTACAGCGTGTTGCCGACATGTGACATTCTGCCGGAAGAGCGTTTGCCGTGGCTTCGGCTCCGGTATTCAGGTGAAGGCTGATGTTCCTCGACGGAGCGTTCGCCGTACCGTCCCGCGACCCAAAGGGGGTGGCATGTCCGCAGACCAGGGCAGCTCGAAGGTGCTCACGCTCACGAAGAGCGAGCCCGCGCCCGCGCTCGACGACGTAACGGCCGTCGAGGCCGCGCCGGCCCCGGCCCTCCCGACCTCGGGAGCTCTCGACACACGCACCCTGTCCCGCTCCCTCTTCCTGCGGCTCGCCGCACTCGACGAGACCAGCCCCGAGCGCGCGTACGTACGGGACACCCTCATCGAGCTCAACCTCCCGCTGGTGCGCTACGCGGCCGCCCGCTTCCGCTCCCGCAACGAGCCGATGGAGGACATCGTCCAAGTCGGCACGATCGGCCTGATCAAGGCGATCGACCGCTTCGACTGCGAACGGGGCGTCGAGTTCCCGACGTTCGCGATGCCGACGGTGGTCGGCGAGATCAAGCGGTTCTTCCGCGACACCTCCTGGTCGGTCCGCGTCCCGCGCCGCCTCCAGGAACTGCGGCTCGCCCTCACCAAGGCCAGCGACGAGCTCTCCCAGAAGCTGGACCGCTCCCCGACCGTCCCCGAACTCGCCGTCGTGCTCGGCGTTTCGGAGGAGGACGTCGTCGACGGCCTCGCGGTCGGCAACGCGTACACCGCCTCCTCGCTCGACTCCCCGGCACCGGAGGACGACGGCGGCGAGGGCTCCCTCGCGGACCGCCTCGGCTACGAGGACACGGCTCTGGAGGGCGTGGAGTACCGGGAGTCGCTCAAGCCCCTGCTGGCCAAGCTGCCGCCCCGCGAGCGCCGGATCATCATGCTGCGGTTCTTCGCCAACATGACCCAGTCGCAGATCGGCGAGGAGGTCGGCATCTCCCAGATGCACGTCTCCCGGCTGCTGACGCGGACGCTTTCGCAGCTGCGGGAAGGCCTGATCTCGGACTGACGGAAGCTCCGCACGAGGCTTCCTATTTGACGGGGTGTCAGCCACCATGGCGCGATGCTTCGAGCGACACGTTCCGGATGGACACATGGCCGTCGGGGCGCCCTGTTGGGCGCGTCGGCGGCCGTCGTCTGTCTGGGCGCGGTGCTGGCCGCGTGCGGGGGCGGAGGTGGTGGCGGTTATGTCGCCACGGGCGCGGCGGGCGGTCCGCCCCCGGGCTCCGGTACGGCGGTGGCGCCGACGGGTGAAGTGACGCTGGTACCGCTCGACGAGACGCCGTCCGGCCCCGACTCGCCTGCCGTGCGCACCCCTTCGGAGAGTGCCGGGACCACCCTCCCGGTCGGCCCGAGGGAGGGCAGCGGCAGCCCGCCCGCGCCTTCGGCCGAGGGCGCCAAGTCCGGTCGTACGACGGCCGGTCCATCGGTGTCATCGACGCCCACCGTGCGCCCCACGGCACCGAACGGCCCCGCCGCACTCCGCGTCGGCGAACCCGTGCGCCAGGCCACGGACAAGCGCTGGTGCGAGGACGTGACCCTCGCCCTCCACAACACGGGGCAGAGCGCGGTGCGTTCGGGCACCGTGACCTTCGGGACGCACGTCATCGGCGCACTCGGTGTCGACTGGGCGACGATCGAGTCCGCCGAGAAGCTTCCGGTGCCGATCGGGGCCGGCGTGCGCAGGGAAAAGACCTGGACCGTGTGCGTCGACGCCTGGCGCGTGCCGTGGGGCATGCATGTGGAGACGCGGGACGTGTCCGTCCAGTGGAAGTAGTCCAGGGGGAGGAGGGCCTGGCCCCGCTCGCCCTGCCTGCGTTACTTCAGCGCCAGCCAGGCCACCGCCGCGACGATCACCACCGCGGCGACGATCCCGATGATCAGGCCGAGGCGGGGACCGCCCGATGCTGCCGCCTGCTGCTGCCGGCCCTGAGGGGCCTCGTCGACGAACGCGCGGAACATCTGGGTGCTGCCGGCGGGGTCGTGGTTGCCCTGGGGGCCCTGCGTGTTAGCCATGCCCCGAGACCCTAGCGAATCCGGGGGTGTGGCCCAAGTGCGGGCTCCGGGTCCGCACCGCATCCCCTTACCTGTGTGTTTACGTTCGTAATACTTGCCTTTGCCAAGTTTTTGGCCGCGACCACCCCCTTCTCGTTTGCCTGTAACAACCAACCACTTCTATGGTTGCCCTAAGCAACGAATACGGGAGGTGTGATGGCCGAGCAGGCGCAGTACGAGGAGCTGATCCGTCAGTTCAGCGCCTTCGGCGCTGTGAAGAGGGAGTTGGGGCGGATCATGCCGTCCGACTGCCCGAGCGGCTCCGCCGCCGTGCTGACGCTGCTGGGCCGCCACGGGGACATGCGCATGAGCAAGCTCGCGGAACTGCTCGCCGTGGACATGTCGGTCACCAGCAGGCATGTGGCCCATGTGGCCGAGCGCGGCTGGATCGACCGCTCCCCCGACCCGGCGGACAAGCGCTCCCGCATCCTGCGCCTCACCCCCGAAGGTCGCGCACAACTGGCGGAGATGTCCCGGCGGACCTGCCGGATGCTCGCCGAGCGGCTGAGCGACTGGAGCGACGACGAGGTGGCCCAGCTGACCGTGCTGATGGCACGGCTCAGGGCCAGCTTCGACGACTGCCGCGTCCCGCACGCCCCGCACGCCCCGCTCCCCTCCGACACCGAGCCCCGGCCACCCACCGCTCCCGTGCTCGAGCAGTCCCCCCGTACACCCGCGACCACCACGTAAGAGAAGGAAGCCCATGGCAACGACCACACCAGCCGGTGTGCGGGCTCACGCCAAGCACGGAGGTGGGTCCTCCGACGGCGCGCCGATGACGCACCGGCAGATCATGGAGGCGCTGTCCGGGCTGTTGCTCGGCATGTTCGTCGCGATCCTGTCGTCGACCATCGTCACCAACGCCCTGCCCGAGATCATCGGCGACCTGGGCGGCGGCCAGTCCGCCTACACCTGGGTCGTCACCGCCGCGCTGCTCTCCATGACCGCGGCCACGCCCCTGTGGGGCAAGCTCTCCGACCTGTACAGCAAGAAGGCGCTCGTCCAGATCGCCCTGATCATCTATGTGCTGGGCTCGGCGGCCGCCGGGCTCTCGCAGAACGCCGGCATGCTGATCGCCTGCCGTGTCGTCCAGGGCATCGGCGTGGGCGGGCTCTCCGCCCTCGCGCAGATCGTGATGGCCGCGATGATCGCCCCGCGTGAGCGCGGACGGTACTCCGGCTACCTCGGCGCGACCTTCGCCATCGCCACCGTCGGCGGCCCGCTGCTCGGCGGTGTCATCACGGACACCAGCTGGCTCGGCTGGCGTTGGTGCTTCTACGTCGGTGTGCCGTTCGCGGTCATCGCGCTGATCGTGCTGCAGAAGACCCTGCACCTGCCCGTCGTGAAGCGGGAGGTGAAGGTCGACTGGGGCGGCGCGTTCCTCATCTCCGCCGCGGTCTCGCTGCTGCTGGTCTGGGTCACCTTCGCCGGTGACAAGTACGCGTGGCTGTCGTGGCAGACGTACGCGATGGTCGGCGGCTCGGTCGTGCTCGGGCTGCTGTTCGTGCTCGTCGAGTCCAAGGCCGCCGAGCCGATCATCCCGCTGCGGCTGTTCCGCAACCGCACCATCACCCTGTCCTCCATCGCCTCGCTCTTCGTGGGTGTCGCGATGTTCACCGGCACGGTCTTCTTCAGCCAGTACTTCCAGCTGGCCCGCGACAAGTCCCCGACGATGTCCGGTGTGATGACCATCCCGATGATCGGCGGGCTGTTCCTCGCGTCGACGGTCTCCGGGCAGGTCATCACCAAGACCGGCCGCTGGAAGGCCTGGCTGCTCGCGGGTGGTGTGCTGCTGACGGCGGGGCTCGGTCTGCTCGGCACCATCCGCTACGACACCGAGTACTGGCACGTCGCGATCTTCATGGCGCTGCTCGGCCTCGGCGTCGGCATGATGATGCAGAACCTGGTGCTGTGCACGCAGAACCAGGTGGCCCCGTCCGACCTCGGCGCCGCCAGCTCCACGGTGACGTTCTTCCGGTCCCTCGGCGGTGCGGTCGGCGTCTCGGCGCTGGGCGCGGTCATGGCCAACCGGATCACCGACTACGCCAAGGACGGCCTCACCACCCTCGACCCCAAGTACGCGGCCGCCGCCGCCAGTTCGAGCTCCAGCAGCAGCATCCCGGACATGGACAGCCTGCCCGGTCCGCTGCGCACCGTGATGGAGAGCGCGTACGGCCACGGCATCGCGGACGTCTTCCTGATCGCCGCGCCGCTCGCGCTGCTCGCCTTCCTCGTCACGCTGTTCATCAAGGAGGTCCCGCTGCGGACCTCGGGCGGGCTGGCCCAGGCCGCTGCGGCCAAGGCCGAGACCGAGGTTCCGGTGGCCCCGGCCGCGGTCGAGGCCCCGGCCGGGGAGAGGATCCCGAGCCGGTCCGCCGTCGCCGAGACGAGCACCGAAGCCGGTCCGCAGGGCACGCAGAGGCTCACGGCCGTCGCCACCATGGAAAGGGAGTCCGCACCGGTGTCCGGTGGAATTCCGGTCCACGGCCATGTCCGCGGCGCCGAGAGCGCGCCCGTCCCGCAGGCCGCCGTCACGCTGATCTCGCTGGGAGGACGCCAGCTCGGCCGGTCGGTCGCGCAGGCCGACGGCTCCTACGCGGTGGACGCGCCCGGTACCGGGTCGTACGTCCTGATCGCCTCCGCCGACGGGTTCCAGCCGCAGGCGTCCACCGTGGTCGTGGGCGACGAGCCGGTGCCGTACGACATCCTGCTCAGCGGCACCAGCGGGCTCGGCGGGGTCGTGCGAGCCGCGCAGAGCGGGCTGCCCGTCAAGGACGCCATGGTGATCGTGACGGACGTGCGCGGTGACCTGCTGGCCACCGTCTCCACCGGCGAGCAGGGCGAGTTCTCCTTCGCCGAGCTGATTCCCGGGACGGTGACCGTCGCCGTGAACGCCGCCGGGTACCGGCCGCGTGCCCTGCCCGTCGAGGTCGGCGGCACCGGGGTCACCCGGATCGAGGTCGACCTCGACGCCGGAGCCCAGCTCCAGGGTGTCGTACGGGCGCCGCACGGTCCCCTCGCCGACGCACGGGTCACGCTCGTGGACGCGGCGGGCAACGTGGTCGGCACCGCCACCACCGGGTCGGACGGGGCGTATGCCTTCACCGACCTGGACGGCGGGGACTACACCGTCATCGCGACGGGGTACCCGCCGGTGGCGACCGCCCTGACGGTCGACGGCCGCGGGGTCGACGACCACGACATCGAACTCGCGCACCCCGGCGAGTAGTTCAGCTCCGGCCCGTGGCGGTGTGCGCGCTCTGAGCGGAGGTGCGCACCCCCACGGGCCGGTCTCTTGTGAGGAGTTGCCCACGATGGGACTGACCGCGAAGATCCGTACGCGGGACGGATGGGCCGTGTCGCACGCGGTCGTCACGGTGACCGACATGACCGGCTCGCAGGTGCTGCGTGCCGAAGCCGACGGGGACGGCGTCGTGCGCGACGCGACCGCGCTCACGCCGGGGGCGTACACCGTCATCGTCACCGCGGTCGGGTACGCGCCCGCCGCCGCGAGCGCCCTCGTGACCGCGAGCGGGCGGGCCGAGGTCGGCACGGTGACACTGGCCCGGCAGGGCGGCACCGAGCTGCCGCCGCCGGGACCCTGGACCGTCGACCCCGCGCACTCCAGTGTGGCCGCGGTGGCCCAGCACCTGGGCATCTCCAGCGTGCACGGACGGTTCACCGACTTCGCGGCCTCGATCGAGGTCGCCCCCGACGACGTGACCAAGTCCCGGGTGGAGGCGGTCATCCGGGCCGCGTCCATCGACACCGGCAACGGCATGCGGGACACCCACCTGAAGTCCGCGGACTTCCTCGACGTGGAGCGCTTCCCGGAGATCACCTACCGTTCCGCGGGGCTGACGGCGGCCGGTTCCGACCGCTGGACGGTCCACGGAGAGCTGGCGCTGCACGGAGTCGTACGCCCGGTCGACCTGGACCTGGCCTACCTCGGCACCGGATCCGACCCGTGGGGCGGCACCCGGGCGGCCTTCCGGGCAACGGCCCAACTGCGGCGCGAGGACTTCGCCATGGACTACAACCAGGTCGTCCAGGCGGGCATCTCGGCCATCGGTACGACGCTCAAGGTGGAGCTGGACATCCAGGCGGTGCAGGGCGATTCGCTCCCGCAGGCCTAGGGCCTGTCCGGCGGATCAGGTCGCAGGAAATCGGCGGCGCCTAATCAACGCAGGTGAGCGGGGTCTGGTGCGTCCAGCTGCAAGGCGGAGGAGGGCGTCGACGCGACGGGGGTCCCCCCGCGCGAGGTTGTTCGAGCGTGGGGGAGTCGACAACCGACGACAACGCCGCAGATGGGCGCACCAGACCCCGCGTCTGCGGCATGATCCGCCGGACAGGCCCTAGCCGCGCCGGGTCACATGAGGCCGACGATGCGGGGCGGCGCGAACAGATGGCGGGCCCGGTGCTCCTCGGCCGCCATCACCGCGCCCGGCAGCAGATCCGGCGACCGCTTCTCCAGCCGCTCCACGGACGCCTGGTGGTCGGCGCAGGTCTCGCACGCGGGGTCCCAGTCCGGCAGGGACTCGCGGTGCGCGTCGGCGAGGTGCCGGCTGAGGTCGGTCTGCGTGGCGACGATGCTGTCCGTGACGTCCCAGTCGACGCCGGGATCCTCCGCGGTCAGCCCGGCGATGACGGCCTGCACGTGCTTCATCGCCTCGTACCGGCGGATGCACTCGGCGCAGTCCCACATCCAGGCGGGTGGCAGCGGCCACTGTTCCTCGGGGTTGAGCTCTTCCGCGCTCATGCGGCTCACGCTAGGCGGTGCGGGCGGGGCCCCGCAGGTGTCCGGGCGAACTGCCGGAAGGCGTCAGGGCCTGCGGCCGTCGCCGCCGCTCACCCGTGCCACCAAGTCGGTGCACAGGTCCCGGAGTTTGACGTTGTGGTCCATGGAGACGCGGCGCAGGCGTTGCAGGGCGATGCGGGCGTCGATCCGCTCCTGGGCCATGAGGATGCCGATCGCCTGGTCGATGACGCTGCGGGAGAGCAGGGCGGTGCGCACGTCGGCGGTCGACTCGCGGCGGCGCTCGACGCGCAGGGCGACGTTGATCGCGTCGCCCACCCGGGCGGCGAAGGCCCGGGCCGCGTCCCGGCCCCGGCCCAGCGCGCCGCTCTGGACGCCGTAGAGGTTGAGGGCGGCGCCTCTCTCGCCCTCGACGTCGATCGGCAGCGCCAGCACACAGCACACGCCGGCGGAGAGGGCGTACGACGTGTAGGTGGGCCAGCGCGTCTCCGTCTCCAGGTCGGGGGCGTACTGCTCGGCGTTGGTCTCGGCGGCCTCCACGCACGGCCCCGAGCCGTTCTCGTACTGCCGCTGGTCGAGGCCGCTGGGCAGACCGCGGCTGCCCGCCAGGGTCAGCAGGCGGTCGGCCCGGCGCACGGTGATGCTGCAGGCGGCGGCGCCGGGCACCGCCTCGACGGCACGGTCGGTCAGATCGCGCAGCAGCGTGTCGAGGCCGCTGCTGCGCACGATGGCCATTTCCAGCGTGTCGGGCGTGTCAGGGCTCATGGACGTACGGTTATCCCGTCAACGCCCGTTAACGCCTGGCCGCTCCGGCCGCTCATGGGGTGTTGTTCGCATCGACGATGCGGCGGGCCAGGTCGCGCAGCTTGACGTTCTCCCGCTGCGAGGCCTTGACCAGGGACTCGAAGGCCTCCGCCGCGTCCATGTCCATGCGCTCCATCAGGATCCCGGTGGCCTGTCCGATCAGGTCCCGGGTGCGCATGGCCTCCGTCAACTGCTCCCGTACGGTCGCGGAGTCGAGGGCGAGACTGACGTGCGCGGTGAACAGGCGGCCGATGCGGACGCCGGCCTCGTCGAAGGCGCGCGGCTTGCGGGCGTACGCCGTGAGCACGGTGAGGCGGCGGCGGTCGGCGCGCAGCCGCAGCGACAGCGCCGAGCGCAGGCCCAGCTCCGACAGCACGGTCCCGCCGTCGTCGGCCTCGCTGTCCTCGACCCGCAGGACGGGCGCGGTCCACAGGCCCTCCCAGTACGGGTCCTGCTCGCGGCCCGGGTGCCCGGACTCGGCCGCGCGCACGACCTCGTCGGTCCAGGCGACCGTACGGCGGTGCTGGGTGCGCTCCATGACGGAGATGCCCGCGTGCTCGGCGCCGGGCAGGATGTGGACGGCCAGCCGGACCGCGGCACGCATCGTGCTGTGCGGAGTGATGGTGTCGTGCAGTTGCTGAGCCGCCACCGTCAGGGCTTCCGCCAACTCGAAACCGGCAGGAAAACGGGGCAAATCAGGAAACTCGGACGCAGCCACCACGAACCTCTTCGGCATGCACGACCGACGGCCGTGCGCAGGAGAGCTCCGCAGCACATTCCCGACTGCGAGCACAGGACGGACAGCACTTTATCTGCTCTGTTGCGTCGAGGTGACGCCCGGCTGAAGCCGGGGCGCAGGCACTTTCGGGCGCCCTCGTCCGCGTGATGCAATGGGGGGCGACAGGTCAGGAAGTGGCCTCCCCGGAATCCGGACGGACGTCTGCCAGGTGAGTTGCCGTGACCTTCATCCCGAATCCGTGCGAGCTGCGTGATCTGCCCGGCTGCACCGTGATCGCCCTGCCCCCGGAGATCGACCTCTGCAACGCGGAGGACCTGTACCACCGCATCATGTCCGCCGCGGACGCCCGCGCCGACCGCCTGCGGCTGCTGGTCCTGGACCTCACCGGGACCCACTTCATGGACTCCCAGGGCGTCCGACTCGTCGACGAGGTGCGCCGCGTCCTCCAGCCCCGGACGCGGGTCCGGGTGGTGGCAGCGCCCCACGGGGTGGCCTGCCGCGTCCTGGAGCTGACCGGGGTGCGGCGGGACGTTCCGGTGTACGACAACCTCGCCGAGGCGCTGGAGAGGTGAGCCTGCGTCCCGGGCGCGGCGGCCCGGAGTCCTAGGCTGGGCCCATGGCACCGAACATCGCGACCAACACGGCCGTATCACTGGACGAGCTGCTGGACTTCGTACGACCCCGGCACCACGCCATCCTGCTCACCCGCCGGTCCGACGGCAGCCCCCAGGGCTCGCCGCTGACCTGCGGGGTCGACGACTCGGGACGGATCGTCGTCTCGACCTACCCCGAGCGCGCCAAGACCCGCAACGCCAAGCGGGATCCCCGGGTCAGCCTCATCGTGCTCAGCGACGACTGGGACGGGGCGTGGGTCCAGATCGACGGCACGGCCGAGGTCATCGACCCGCCCGAGTCCGTCGAGCCGCTCGTGGAGTACTACCGGAACATCGCCGGTGAGCATCCGGACTGGGACGAGTACCGGGCGGCGATGCTGAAGCAGGGGAAGTCGATCATCCGGGTGACGCCGGAGCGGTGGGGGCCGGTTGCCACCGGCGGTTTTCCGGCTCGGCTTGCTTCGGGGGACGGCGCCTAGGAGCTCGGGGGGTTCTGTTGTCGGGCGGCTGCGGGTTGTGTGGGGTTGCTCGCGCCCACGCGGCGGAGCCGCAGAATGTCACAGCCCCGCGCCCGTTAGGGCGTTTGGTCATCGGCCCTTTTCACCATCGCCTCGATTCCCGCCACCAGCAGGTCCAGGGCGAACTGGAAGTCTCGCTCCATCATCTCCTGGACCGTGTCGCCGCCTCGGGCCTCCATGATCTCCGTCGACTCCTGGATGACCTCGGTGGCGCCCGGGAACTTCGTGACCTCGTTCACGGCGGACCGGAAGTACTCGTCCGGGGTCATGCCGGTGTCCGTCACGCGGCTGTAGAAGTGGCCCTCGAGCGTGCCGTAGCCGTAGACGAACTGGAAGACGGCCGAGATGGCCCCGGTCAGCCGGTGCACGGGCAGACCTGTCTTGCGGATGACCTGCTGGACGACCCGGGAGAAGGCCAGGTAGTTGGGGCCGATGTTGAGGAAGCGTCCGGCCAGCGGGGACAGCCAAGGGTGGCGGACCAGCATGGCCCGGTACCCCTGGGCCAGTGTGCGCAGTTGGCCGCGCCAGTCCTCGTCGGCCGCCGGATCCGGCAGCTCCAACTCCCGCATCACCGCGTCCGTGGCGAGTTCGAGGAGGTCGTCCTTGGTGTCGACGTACCAGTAGACGGACATCGCCGTGACGTTCAGCTCGGCGGCCAGCCGCCGCATGGAGAACTTGGCCAGCCCCTCCGCGTCCAGCAGCCGCACGGTGACCTCGGTGATCCGGTCGCGGTCGAGCCCGGAGGGCTGCCCACCGCCCCGCCCGCCGCGACGCGCCCTGCCCTCCAGCCACACGCTGGTCCGCGCCGCCGCCCGGGCCGTCTTCGCCATGGCGCACCTTCCTAGACTTACTAATTGCCGGTCATGCTAAGCGCCCCTCCAGGGGCGCGGGGCTGTGACATGTGCGGCTCCGCCGCGTGGGCGCGATCAGCCACAACGGACCCGCAGCCGCCCGACAACGGAACCATCCGAGCTCTTAGGCGGAGTCTGCCCGCTCTGCCCTGCGCAGCAACGCCGCCGCGACCACCCCTCCAAGCAACACAGCCACCGCCCCCACCAACTGACTGCTCTCCAGCCCGGAGGCAAACGCATCCGTGATCCGAGCCTTCTCCTCAGCCGACCCCGCCGAGGCAAGCGCGGCCGGCAACGAGGAAGCCGCTACCGGAATCAACGCGGCGAACCTGGAGTTGAGCACAGCCCCGAGCACCGCAACCCCCAGCCCCTGCCCGAACTCCGCCACCGTGCCGTTGATCCCCGCCCCGACCCCGGCCTTCTCCGGCGGTATCGCACTCATGATCGCGTGCGCCATCGCAGGGCTGGCGATCGCGGCCCCCGCACCGATGAGCAGCAACCCCAGCAGCGTCCCGCCATAACCCCCGGAGGAGATCGTGGCGATCGAGGCGAGGCCCGCCGCCATCACCGTCATGCCCAGCCCGATCGACACGGGAGTGCCCAGCCTGGTCGACCACTTCGCCGACACACCGGTGAAGTTCAGCGCCACGATCACCAGGGCGAGCGGTGCCGTACGCAGCCCCGCCTCCAGGGGGCCGTACCCGAGGACGAACTGCATGTGCTGGGTGAGCAGGAAGAGCGACCCGCCCATGCCGAAGGTGATCAGTACCGCGCCGGCGACCGCTCCCGTGAAGCGCTGGTTCCTGAAGAAGTGCATGTCGAGCATGGGGTAGGGGATCCGGCTCTCCCAGTACCCGAAGGCGGCCAGCACCACGACCGCCACGGTCGCCGTCATCAGCACCCGGCCGGAGGTCCAGCCGTGCTCCGGCCCGGAGATGATCGCGAACACGAGCGAGGCCATGCCGATGGTCGACAGGAGGGCGCCCAGCAGGTCGGGCCGGTCGCCCTGCACCGGGGGTCCGGGGGTCGTCCCCCGGGAAGTTGCAGCCTTGGACTCGGGGACGAGTGCCACGACCGCCACCAGGCCCAGCGCCGCGACCGGCAGGTTGATCAGGAAGATCGCTCCCCACCAGAAGTGGTTCAGCATGAAGCCGCCGATGAGCGGTCCGGTCGCGAACCCCAGCGAGTTCACCGCGGCCCAGATGCCGATCGCCCTCGGCTGTTCCTCGGGGGCGAAGATCTGCATCGCCACGGCGAGCGTGGTGGTCATCAGCAGCGCGCCGCCGACGCCCATGCCGGCCCGCGCCGCGATCAACTGGGCGGTGGAGTCCGCGAGGCCGGCCACCAGCGAGCCCACGCCGAACAGGACCAGTCCCGCCACCAGCATCTTCTTGCGGCCGTAGCGGTCGGCGGCGCTGCCCGCGGTGAGCAGCAGGCCGGACTGCACCAGCGAGTACGCGTTGATCATCCACTGGATGTCGGAGGTGGCCGCGCCCAACTCCCGGGTGAGGGAGGGGATCGCGACGTTCAGGACGGTGTTGTCGAGCAGCACGGTGAGCTGTGCGAGGCAGATGACACCGAGGATCAGCCAGCGCTGGGGGTGGCCGCCCGTCTGTTGCGTCTGCGCAGGGGTCTGTTCCTGGGGGGACGTCGTCATGCTGTACACCGTAGAACAGTTCCTATACGGCGTACAACGGAGATACAGAGATACGGGGAAGGGCGGTGGCCGCGGCCACCGCCCTTCCCCGCCGATCCGGTCCTTTACGCCTCTGCTACGCCTCTGCTACGCCTTCTGCGTCAGGTCGTAGAACGTGGCCGAGCCGACCGTCACCTTCTTGAAGGTGGCCTCGACCCAGGTGGTGATCTGCGAGGACGTGCCGTCGCTGCTGCCGCCCATGCCGCCGCCGGTGCCCGACGAGATGAAGTAGTGGATCTTGCCGTCCGTCACGTACTGCTTGAACTGGGCCAGCGTCGGCGACGGGTCGGTGCCGTTGAAGCCGCCGATCGCCATCACCGGGTCGCCGGTGGAGAGCTGGTAGCTCGCGGCGTTCTGGGCGCCGATGGCCGCCGCGGCCCAGGTGTACTGGTCGGCGTCGGTCTCCAGCAGCTTCTTGGCCTCGTCGGTGACGGTGGCGCCGTTGAGCAGACCGCCCATGCCTCCGCCGCCGCCCATGCGACCGCCGTCGCCGGTCCGGCCGCCGCCGGGGACGCCGTTGCCCTGCTGGTTCTGGCCGGGCGTGCCCCCGCCGGGGAACGTACCGGTGCCGCCGCCGGGCGTGCCGCCCTGCGTGTTCCCGTTGCCGCCCTGCGTGTTCCCGTTGCCGTTCTGCTGGTTCTGGCCGCCGCCCGGGAAGCCGCCGCCCATGCCGCCACCGCCGGGAGCGCCGCCCCGGCCGCCCATCATGCTGGCGCCCGCCGGACCGGCCGTCGGGATGGAGCCGGTGTGCGCGGAGTTCACCGTGCTCAGCGTGTACGCCGCCGGGCCGGCCAGCGCGGCCACGATGCCCAGGCCCGCCGCGGCGAGCGCCAGCTGCCGGCCGAGCCTGGCCACGAAGACCAGGCCGAGCGCGGCGACCAGACCGCCGATCAGCACCAGCCACTTCAGCCAGGGCAGGTAGTCCGGGGTGCGGTTGAGCAGGACGTATCCCCAGGCGGCGCCGGCCACGACCGCGGCCGCGAGCGTGAGGGACGCCCACATCTCGGACCGCTTCTCCCACAGGGTCGCCGAGCCCATGCCGACGACGGCCGCGATGTAGGGAGCGAGGGCGATCGTGTAGTACTGGTGGAAGATGCCCGCCATGTAGCTGAAGACCACCATGGTGACCAGCAGCGAGCCGCCCCACACCAGGAACGAACTCCGGGTCACGGACGTCCGCTTGAGCCCCCGGGTGGCCACCAGACCGGCGACCAGCAGGATCAGCGCGGCGGGCAGCAGCCAGGAGATCTGGGCGCCGATCTCGGAGTTGAACATCCGGTCCCAGCCGGTCTCGCCCCACTGTCCGGTGCCGCCCGCGCCTCCGCCGCCGCCGACGCTGCCGGTCTCCTCGCCGTTGATGCGGCCGAGGCCGTTGTAGCCGAAGGTCAGCTCCAGGAAGCTGTTGTTCTGCGAGCCGCCGATGTACGGGCGGGACGACGCCGGCCACAGCTCGACGATCGCCACCCACCAGCCGCCGGCCACGACCATCGCGCCCGTCGCGAGGGCCAGTTGGCCGAAGCGCTTCTTCAGGTTCACCGGCGCGCAGACCGCGTACACGATCGCCAGCGACGGCAGGATCACGAAGGCCTGCAGGGTCTTGGCGAGGAACGCGAAACCGATCGCGACACCGGCCCACACCAGCCACTTCGTACGGCCGTCCTCCAGGGCACGGACCACGAAGTAGCAGGCCAGCGCCATCAGCAGCGCCAGCATCGCGTCCGGGTTGTTGAACCGGAACATCAGCGCCGCGACCGGAGTGAGCGCGAGCACGGCGCCCGCGATCAGACCGGCCCCGGGGCTGAACCGGCGGCGCACGGAGGCGTAGACGACCGCGACGGTGCCGACGCCCATGAGGACCTCGGGCGTGAGGATCGTCCACGAGTTCAGGCCGAAGATCCGGGCCGCGATCTCCATCGGCCACAGGAAGGCCGAGGGCTTGTCGACGGTGATGGCGTTGCTCGCGTCCAGCGAGCCGAAGAACATCGCCTTCCAGGACTTGCTGCCCGCCTGGACGGCCGCCGAGTAGAAGGAGTTGGAGTAGCCGGAGGCGCTCAGGTTGTAGAGGTAGAGCGCGGCGGTCGCGAGCAGCAGGCCCAGGAACGAGGGGCGCGCCCAGCGCGGGTCCTCGGGCCGGCCCCGCCACAGTCTGCGGACGAAGGGCTGCTTGGGCTCACCGGACTCGGGGGCCGGCGGAGCCGGGGGAGCCGGGGGAGCGACCGGCTCGTGAACGGCCGTATCGGTACCGGCCGTATCGGTACCGGCCGTATCGGTACCGGCCGTATCGGTACCGGCCGTATCGGTACCG
>NZ_JBWLKM010000062.1:42530-51925 GCF_059026085.1 Streptomyces sp. a15
GCCGTATCGGTACCGGCCGTATCGGTACCGGCCGTATCGGTACCGGCCGTATCGGTACCGGCCGTATCGGTACCGGCTGTTGGCGGTCCCCAGGCGGAGGGACCCTCCTGCGTCGGATGGTCGGTGTGGGTGGTCATCGGGTGTCCCTCGGGTCGGTGTCGGTCGGGCGCACCGGCTGCAGATGCATGGTCGCGTCCCCCCTGGTGCGGTCCGCGGCTTCACCGGCGCGGAACTGGGTGCTGTCGTACGGCGATTGCGGCGCCGTGGCGTACTGGGGCGTGTGCGCCGGCGCCTGCGCCGTCGGGCGCTGGGGCAGCGGCGGGTGCGGCTGCTGGTGGGCTTCGGGTGCCGTGAAGTAGGTCGGCGAGGACGGCGTGTGCGAGGCCACGACCGTCGACTCGCGCTTGTCCGGGAACACCCACGCCCGGAAGAGCAGGAAGCGCAGGACCGTCGCGGCCAGGTTGGCGGCGATGAGGACCGCGAGTTCGGTGGAGTGCGCGGGGTCGGAGGACGCCGCGTCCAGGGCGGCGAGGGAGCCGCTGGTCAGGGCGAGGCCGATACCGAAGACGACCAGGCCCTGCGCCTGGTGCCGGACGGCGCCGGCGCTGCCCCGCACCCCGAAGGTCAGGCGCCGGTTGGCCGCCGTGTTCGCGACCGCCGAGACCAGCAGCGCGAGCGCGTTGGCGATCTGCGAACCGGAGAACTGGCGGAAGCCGCTGTAGAGCAGCAGGTAGAAGAGCGTCGAGAGACCGCCGACGACACAGAAACCGACCAGCTGGCGGGCCAGGCCCCTCGGGACGTCCTTGATGTCGCGGTCGCGCGGATCGTCGCCGAACGGCCGGGTGATCCGGTCCAGCGGCAGCGAACCGGTGGCCAGGGCCTTGCCCACGCGCCACACCCCCTTGAGGTCGTCCGTCGCCGTCTTCACGATGTGGACCGTCGAGTCCGGGTCGTCGACCCAGTCGACGGGAACCTCGTGGATCCGCAGCCCTGCCCGTTCGGCGAGCACGAGCATCTCGGTGTCGAAGAACCAGCCACTGTCCTCCACCAGGGGCAGCAGCACCTGGGCGACATCGCGGCGGATCGCCTTGAAGCCGCACTGCGCGTCGGAGAAGCGGGCCTGGAGGGAGCCGCGCAGGATGAGGTTGTAGGAGCGGCTGATGAACTCCCGCTTGGCACCGCGCACCACCCGCGAGCTACGCGCCAGCCGGGAGCCGATCGCGAGGTCCGAGTGGCCGGAGATCAGGGGTGCCACCAGCGGCAGCAGCGCGTTGAGGTCGGTGGACAGGTCCACGTCCATATAGGCGAGGACCGGGGCGTCCGAGGAGGACCAGACGGTCCGCAGCGCCCGGCCGCGGCCCTTCTGTTCCAGCCGGAAGGCCCGCACCTGAGGGATCTCCGCCGCCAGCCGCGCGGACACCTGCGGGGTGGTGTCCGTCGACGCGTTGTCCGCGATGGTGATGCGGAACGCGTACGGGAACGTGCGCTTGAGGTGCTCGTGCAGTCTCAGCACACACGGCTGGAGGTCCTTCTCCTCGTTGTAGACGGGGATCACTACGTCCAGGACAGGCGTACCGGCATCTCCGGCCGGGAGGTGCTCCCGCGCCGGCAGGGTGCCGGGAGAAGAGTCGGTTCGCATGACAACGACTCTGGTCAGGCCCCCTGTTGCACCCATATGGCAGCGCTGTGCTGTGCCTGTGAGTGCGATTGCCAGTTCGTTTCGGGAGCCGGACGGGGCGTCACCGGGCCCAGCGCGGGCAGGTGCACGGTGAAGACCGTGCGCCCGGGAACGCTGTCCACGGTCACCGCGCCGTCGTGCGCGGCCGCGACGGCCTGCACGATCGCCAGGCCCAGTCCGGTGGACCCGGAGGCACGGGAGCGCGAGGAGTCGCCGCGCGCGAACCGTTCGAAGACCCGCGGGAGCAGCTCGGCCGGGATGCCCTGCCCGTCGTCCTCCACGTCCACGCACAGCCACGGCCCGCGCCGCTGCACGCGCGCGGTGACGGTCGTACCGGGTGGGGTGTGCTTGCTGGCATTGGCGAGCAGGTTGACGAGCACCTGCTGCAAGCGCGCCGCGTCCGCCGACACGAGCGCCGGTTCGTCGGGCAGGTCGAGCCGCCAGGTGTGGTCCGGCCCGGCCGCACGGGCGTCGCTGATGGTGTCCACGACGAGCGGTACGAGGTCCGTCTGCTCGAACTGGAGCGGCCGCCCGGCGTCGAGGCGCGCGAGCAGCAGCAGGTCCTCGACGAGGAACGTCATCCGGCCGGCCTCGGACTCGATCCGCCCGAGGGCGTGCCGGGTGTCCGGCCCGACCTCTTCCCTGCCGCGTCTGGTGAGCTCGGCGTACCCCCGGATGGAGGCCAGGGGTGTCCTGAGCTCATGGCTGGCGTCCGCCACGAACTGCCGTACCCGCATCTCGCTCTGCTGCCGCGCGTGCAGGGCCCCGTGGACGTGGTTCAGCATCCGGTTCAGCGCCGCGCCGACCTGCCCGACCTCGGTGTGCGGGTCGGTCTCCGACTCGGGGACCCGCTCACTGAGGTTCACCTCTCCGGTGTGGAGCGGGAGTTCGGAGACCCGGGTGGCGGTGGCGGCGACCTTGCGGAGGGGGCGGGTGGCGACACCGACGAGGACGTAGCCGGCGATGCCGGCGGCTACGAGGCCGGCGGCGGTGACGCTCAGCTCGACGAGGATCAGGGTGTTGATGGTGCTGTCGGTGTCGGCGGTGGGGATGGCGACGTAGTAGGCGCCGTTGGGGCCGACCTCGTACTTGACGCGGTAGTCGCCGAGCCCGGGGATCTCCACCGTGTGTGCGCTGTTGTCCTTGGGGACGGAGTCGAGCGCGTTCAGCTGGGCCGCGGTGAGCTTGACCGCGTCGGTCTCGTAGTCGTCGGCGCTCTTCTTGCCGACCCTGCCCTCGGTGACGGAGCGGTTCACGACCTGCGCCGCGACGGTGCCCCTCGGTTGCGGGCCATTCTCGACGAGCTGGTCGAGGGTCTTCCTGGGCGGCGGGCCGGCGTCCGGGGTTTTGCCGTCCTTGGCGCCGGGGGGCTCGAAGTTGCCCGACGCCCGCGCCGCGACCTCGCTCACCTGCCCGTCCAGCTGCTCGTACAGATGCGACCGCAGCGCCAGCGTCGTCACGGTGCCGATCACCGCGCAGACCACGGCGATCAGCACCACCGAGGCGACGACGAGCCGGCTCCGCAGGGTGCGCGGCTTGCCCGCTCGCTTCTTCTGCGCTCGCGGCCGTCGTCGCCCGCTCATGACGCCGCGGGCTTGATCAGATAACCGGCCCCACGCCGGGTGTGGATCATCGGTTCGCGACCGGCGTCGATCTTCCGCCGCAGGTAGGAGATGTACAGCTCGACCACATTGGCCTGGCCGCCGAAGTCGTACGACCACACCCGGTCGAGGATCTGCGCCTTGCTCAGCACCCGGCGCGGGTTGCGCATGAGGAAGCGCAGCAGCTCGAACTCGGTCGCGGTGAGGTGGATGCCCTCGCCGGCCCGGTACACCTCGTGGCTGTCCTCGTCGAGGGTGAGGTCACCGACGACCAGCACGGAGTCGGACCGCCGGTCGGCCGCACCGGACCGCCGGATGAGCCCCCGCAGCCGCGCCACGACCTCTTCGAGGCTGAACGGCTTGGTGACGTAGTCGTCGCCACCGGCGGTGAGCCCTGCGATACGGTCCTCGACCGCGTCCTTCGCGGTCAGGAAGAGAACCGGCACCTCGGGCAGCTCACGCCGCAGCCGCCCCAGCACGGTCAGCCCGTCCATGTCGGGAAGCATCATGTCCAGGACGACGGCGTCGGGCCGGAACTCACGGGCGGTCTGGATCGCGCCCGTGCCGTCACCGGCACTCCGGATCTGCCATCCCTCATAGCGAAGGGCCATGGACAGCAGCTCGGTGATCGACAGCTCGTCGTCCACCACAAGCACTCGGACGGGGCTCCCGTCCGGCCTCAGCAGTTCGGTGCGCCCCTGGGGCGAGGTCGTGGTCATGCTGGACACGATGTCGGGGGCCTCTGAGAGCACCCTTTCGGGAACCTGTGATTTTCCTGAGAAACACACAGGAGGCTCTCAGGGAACGCCTGGGCGACCCACCGCCCCACCGACCCACCAACCCACCGAAGCATCAGAACAGCCCGGACTGCACGCCCGGCGGCGCCGCCTTGAACTGCCGCACCGGCACGGTGACTTCCTCGCTCCCGGTGGGCACCAGCTCCCACCCCGTCATCAACCGCGTGTCGAGTACGACCGTGTCCCCACCCCCGGTCACCAGATGCAGGTCGGGTCCGGCAGCCGCCACCAACCGCCCGCTGACCGCACCGCCCGCGACGAGCTCGCCCACCGCCCCGACCGCGGCCGGCAGATCCGCGAGCCCGAACACCCGGACGTGATCGACCGGTTGGAGGGGCGCCGGGGTGAGCGACTCCGGCCACCCGCCGAGCGCCACGGCCCGCGCGTGCAACTCCGTGATCTCGGCGGCCCGCTCGGCCTCCGTCCCCGGCAACGCGGCCCGTACGGCGCGCTTGTCGGCGTAGGGAATCCGGTCGGGCACCCCGAGCGCGGCGCGCAGCAGTTCCTCGGTGCGGCGCGCGGCCATGAGCGGCCCGACGCCCAGCCAGCTGAAGCAGACAGCACCCTGCTCAAGCAGCCGCGCCGAGCCCCGCTCTTCGGCGGTGATCCCGACCTTGAGCATGCCGGGCCCGAACCAGGCCAGGTATACGCGGTACGGCCGCGGATCGTCCGCGATGGTGTCGGCGGCCACGGAGTGCGCCCGGTCCAACCGCGCACACTCCTCGCACCGCGCCCCCGTACTCCGCCCCGGCACGGCCGCCCGCACCGGACACGCATGCCCCCGCGCTCCCACACATGTCCGCACGCCCCCCTCCGCGACCCCGAAGGCCACCCGCTTCCCCCAGGTCAGCGCGCTGCGCCGACCCCCGTCCCACACCAGCACAGGACCGCCCGCCGACCAGCGCAGCCCCGCGCACTTCCATGCCTGTGCCATCTCTGCCGAGAGTAGAGGGCGGCACTGACAATCACGGTGGGGAGCGATCACGGTGGGGAGCGGCTCAGCCGCCGGGGCCGGCAGTGGCCGGCGCGGGCTCCCCGACCACAGGAACCGGCACATCCTCGACGGCCGTACGCCGCACCCCCCGCCCACGCCCCGCCATCCGGCACCCGACACACCCGGGATGCCCGCCACGCGCCGACAGGTCCCGCACCCGCATCCCCCACTCCGCCCTGGGCCGCCGCCCCGGCGGCTTGCCCCAACCGGTGAGGTGCAGGGCCCAGGTAACGAGGAGGCTCACCACCACGATCGCGAGTCCGCCGGCCAGGAGCGGGACCGACACCAGGCACACGCCCACCCCCAGGACCGTGGTCCCGACGGTCGCGATGCCGAAGCCGGTCCACCCTGCGACCGTGTGCCCCTCGTCATACTGATGTGCGCTCACGTACCCGCCTCCCCAGAGCCAAGATGTCGAGACGCCGAGCTACCCGGAACCACAAGGTCTCTCACGCTCTAAGAAATTTACTACATAAATCTCTCACGCACTAAGGGAATCAGGAAGTACCCGGATGCAAGCCAAGCCGCGCCCCGCCGCCACTCCGGCCCAGGCGCTGTCGGCGATGGACTCCCTCGTCGCCGCCCACCTGCTCGGCCAGCAGGAGATGGCCCAGCGGCTGGGCCTGAACGTCACCGACCTCCTCTGTTTCGCCTGCGTCCTCAAGGCCGGCGAGGACCTGCTCACGGCCGGCGACCTCGCGGAGCACGCCCACGTCACCACGGGCGCGGTGACCGGCATCCTCAACCGCCTGGTCCGCGCCGGCTTCGTCACCCGCGTCCCCGACCCGACCGACCGCCGCCGCGTCCGCGTCGCCGCCGTCCCGTCCGCGGTCGCCCGCGTCCACGCCCTCTACGAGCCCTACTACGCCCGCCTCAACGCCCTCTTCGCCGACTACTCCGCAGACGAGATCGCCGTACTCACCGACTGGTTCACCCGCACGACGACTCTCGCGCACGGCTATATCGAGGAGTTGCGGGTGCAGGACGCGGGCGGCGCGGAGGAGGACAAGGGCGAGACCGAGGGCGGGGGCGAGGGCGAGGGCGAGGGCGAGGGCGGGGGCAACCGGGGTCGCCACTCCTGAAGCACCCGGCGGCTACTACGGCTTCTGTACTGACGACCCGATCCCGGTCCCGGTCCCGGTCCCGGCCCCGCCCCCGGCCCCGATTTCGATCCCGACCCCCGGGCGGCCACCCCGTCATGGTGGAGCCAGCCCCACCTTCGGTTCGGTAGGGCACACCATCGTTCCGGGCGGCCCGCGACGGCATCGTTGACCTCGGTCGATCCAAGTGATCGGCCAGGCCAGAGAGTTCGAGCCCGCCGCCCGGAAGGAAACGTCATGGAGTCGCCGTCGCCGTTCTCCACCGCGAAGCCGCAGGCGGCGCCGGGCCCCCTCTCCTCCTTCGCCCGCTTCGTGGTGTGCGGCGGCGGCATCGGAGTCCTCTCCAGCTTCGCCGTTCCCCTGGTGGCCCTGACGATGCCCTGGGCTGTGGCCAACGCGGTGATCACCGTCGCCTCCACCCTCCTCTGCACCGAGCTGCACGCCCTGTTCACCTTCGGCACGGGCCGGCGCCCCGGTTGGCGCCAGCACCTGCAGTCGGCCGGCTCGGCGACCGCCGCGTACGTCGTGACCAGCGCCGCGGTACTGCTCCTGCACGCGATGCAGTCCTCGCCGAGCATGCTCTGGCAGCAGGCGGTCTACCTCTCGGCGTCCGGCCTCGCCGGCATCGCCCGCTTCCTGGTCCTGCGCCTGTTCGTCTTCGCGGGCGGCGGGAGTCGCACGGACCGAACAACGGCGCCGAAGCGAGCCACGAGTGACTGGAATCCTCCGTTTGTGAGGACTGAGGCTTTTGCCGGATGACGGATCATTGGCCAGATAGCGTGCCCATGCCACTGTTCACGCGAAAGTGCACCATGTGCACGAGGGGGATTCCTTCACATGCGGAATACGCGGAAGGCACGCAGCACGCGGAACGTACGGACCAAGCGAAGAGCACTCTCGCGACTGACCATCGCGCTGCTCGCCGCAACCGGCCTCGCCCTGTCCGGCCCGGGCACCGCCCAAGCCAGCACCACGACCGACATCCCGGCACCCACCGCCGACGGCGTCTCGGCCACGGTGAAGTTCTACGACACGGTCGTCCCGCAGCCCTACAACCCCGACCCCACCGCCTACTTCGGCGACCGCAAGTGCCTGAACACCTACCACGACTACAACGCGACGCCCGGCTGCGGCGGCTTCAAGCTGGGCGTCACCCTCCACAACGTCCGCAACCAGCCGGGCTACCTCGCGGACCTCGGCAGCACCGACTACTGGTTCAAGGCGTACGCCGACACCGCCCGCACCTTCGGCTGCCTGCGCCCCGACGGCACGTTCGACCACGGCACCAGCTTCGTGGTCCGCACCCAGCAACAGGAGTTGCTGCGGACCTACTACTACGCCGAGGCCAACTGGGTCCTCTACGAACACCGTCAGTACCCCACCCGCGACGCCGGCCCGCACTTCTACATGAACTTCCCCGCGGAGACCGTCGACTGCCCCGAGGGCATGACCCCGACCCAGTACGGGCTCAAGGTCACCAACGTCAAGATCACGATCGCCGACGACAACGTCTTCGGCCACTCGACGTGGAGCGCGGCGGGGCCGTACTACGGATAGCCCGTACTACGGATAGAGCGCATCAAGTCGGCGGGATCGATCTCTCCGCGCCAAACCCTCTCAGCCGCCGTGCGGACGCGGAACCCGTCGCCGCTGCCGCCCGCGCAGGGAGTCCAGGACCGCCCCGAGGGCGAGCGACTGGGCCAACGCGGAGACGACGATCCCGCCGACGAAGAACCACGCGGGGGCCTCGCCACCGAACACCGCCTCACCGAGGCCCGCGACGACCCCGAACACGGGGAAGGTGAACAACGCGGGCCACACCCAGATCATCGAGGCGTCCGGACTCTCCCCGAACAGCGGCTGGACCGCGGCGACCACCATAGAGGCCGCGACCAGCCCGAGGTAGACCGCCGAAGCGGGGTTGGCGAACATCAGGCGGACGAGCCTGCGTGAGCGTGCAGAGCGAGCGTTCATCGGTTTCTCCCCCGGTGGTCGTCGTATGCGTCCATGGTGGATCGACCGGGCGTACGAGTCGTGAGTACCCGTACTCAGCTCTGCGACTCAGCTTTCAGCCTTCGGCGGGCGGAGTTACGGGCCGCCGCTCAGCGACGAAGGACCCGAGTCCCACCTCAGCTCGGACGAGCCCCTCCGATTTGAGGTGGGCCAGCGCCTTCTGCGCGGTGGAGGCCGCGATGCCGAACTCCGCGGACAACTCGACGACGGACGGCACCCGAGCACCCACCGGGTACTCGCCGGATGCGATGCGGTCGGCGATGGCAGCGGCGACCTGTCGCCAGACGGGCCGGGTGCGGTCAAGGTCGGGACTCATGCGGTGGACGCTAAAACTCTGCGGTAGACCGCGCGACCGCAGTAGACTTCGGTAGACCGCGACTAGAACGCGACTCCGCGGCCGAAGAAGAGCCATGGAAACCCCCGCGACGGGTGGAGCCGTCCGGGGGCGTGGCCACCAGCTACAACTACCGGAGCTGATGACATGACCGACCTTATCCACCGCCTCGTCACGTGGGTGGCCCTGCTGCTGAAGCCACGCAGCTCACCGCCCCCGCCCCCTCAGCCCACGCTCGCCGCCCGCCCCGTACGACCGGCCGCCGCACCCCTCCCCGCTCCCCGGAGCCCGTACGGCCTCGACACCCCCCTCGACGCCACCGCGACCCGCTCCGTACGCCCGTACCTCACCGCCCACGAACAACGTCAGCGCCGGCGCGAACTCGTCCTGGCGAGCCTGGGGCAGGACATGCCGGGCCCGTACTGGATCCACGGGTTGGAGGTCGCCTGATGGAACAGCAGCCGCAGCCGCCGTGTGAACCCCGCCTCCTCCCTTGGACCGGCGCGGAAGGCAAACCCTGCTACCTGCTCACCGATGACCACCGCGCCGGCCCCATCTCCCGCCTGGCCGACGCCACGGAGTCGATCCAACTCGGCATGGGCACCGAACTCCTCGCCCACGCCCATGACTTGCTCCCGAACACCCCACCCGGCGAACTCCGCTACCTGGCGGAACGCCTGACAGAGGCCCTCCGGGACGCCCTCCGCGTAGCAGAAAGCCGAGGAAGACGCTTGAGCCACCTGAACTGACGACGGACGCCAAACCCCCAGCCGCCCCGGGGGAAGAGCAGACCCCCGGGGTTTGACTTGCACCTCGGGCTGAAGCCCGAGGATTCTGGCCTTCCGTTCCGTTGCCGTGCCGCTACGCGGCACGGGCTT
>NZ_JBWLKM010000063.1:0-51249 GCF_059026085.1 Streptomyces sp. a15
CAACTGCCCTGCTGCGACAGGACGTTGGTGGTGGTCTTTCACCTCCACTCGAACAACAAGCGCCTCACGGCGCACACAGCGGCAAACACAAGGCCCACGGCCTGCTCTTCCTCGCGCTCACCGACGACCGGGGCCGACTGCTGTGGATCTCCGCGGCCCGCCCGGGACGCTCCTCGGAGATCACCACACCCGCTTCGCTGCACTGCTCGCGCCCGCGGCGCTCTCCCTGCTGAGTGTGACCTTCACCGAACCGTCTGAAAGGGCGAAGGCCTTCGGTATCTTCAGTGCGTTGGGCGGTGCGGGCGGCGCGATCGGGCTGCTGCTCGGCGGCATGCTCACCGAATGGGTGTCGTGGCGGTGGGTGATGTACGTGAACGTCGCCTTCGCGGCCCCCGCCCTGATCGGTGCATTGCTGCTGCTGGCCAAGCCCGTGATCACTAAGAAGCCCAAACTCGACATTCCGGGCATCGTCGTGGTGAGCGCCGCGCTGTTCGCCGTCGTCTACGGGTTCGCGCACGTAGAGTCCACCAGTTGGACCGACCCGGTCGCCCTCGGCTCCATGATCGTCGGCGTGGTGCTGCTCGTGGTGTTCGTCTGGCTGGAGTCCAGGGTCGCGCATCCGCTGCTGCCGCTGCGCCTCGTGCTGGACCGGACCCGCGGTGGTTCGTTCATGGCGGTGTTCGTCCTGGGCATGGGGATGTTCTCGATCTTCCTGTTCCTGACCTACTACTTTGCGGCCAGCCTCGGCTACTCGCCGATCAAGACCGGTCTGGCGTTCCTGCCGATGGTCGCGGGCGTCGTCGCTTCGTCGACCACGATGCCTTTGCTGGTGCTGCCCAAGGTCGGCCCGAAGATCGTCGTCAGCGCCGGCTTCCTGGTCGCCGCAGCCGGTATGGCCCTGCTGACCCGGCTCGAGTTGGACAGCACCTACGCCACCCACATCATGCCCGGCATGATCCTGCTGGGTCTCGGCATCGGCGGGGTGATGACCACCGCGTTCCAGGGGGCGACCTCAGGCCTGCACCGCGATGACACGGGCGTCGCCTCGGCGCTGATCAACACCCGGTCAGCAGGTGGGCGGCTCGATCAGTACGGCGCTACTGACCACCGTTGCCTCGTCGGCCGCGACCGACTACCTGTCTTCGCACAAGCCCAGCGCGCTGGCCGCGGCGCAGGCCGGGGTCGAGGGCTACACGGCCACCCTCGCGTGGGGCTCCGGGTTCTTCGTAGTCGGTGCGGTGATCGCGGCGTTCCTGATTCCGAATCGGGCTCTGGAGCCGTCCGAGGGCGAGCCCGTGATGGCCCACTGAGCCTGGATCCACCCTAGAGATGCCCTGCGCATCCACGACGGGGCGTTCTCCGCGATGGATCTCACCGCCCGCCACCCGCGCACCGGAGAACTGCTGTCCGGCCTCGGGCCGCCAGCGCCGGAGTCAGCGAGGGTCGTTCTTCGCCTGCCTCCAGGCGAACCGCCGTTCCAGGAGCACACAGACTCGCGAGGCTGAGTACGCGCACAACGAGGGTGAGCAGGCGTTTTCGGGTCACCGGTCTGTGCCGCGGAGCGAGCCGGTGCGGGGAAGGTCTTGTTCGGCCCAGGCAGCCATGGCATCGAAGACGACCTGAAGTCGGGTGCCTGCCGGGGTGAGCTGGTACTCCACCCGGGGTGGGATCTCCGGGTAGGCGGTGCGGGTCACCAGCCCGATGAGGACGAATCGCCGTAGCCGTGAGGACAGGGTCTTGGGGCTGATCCCCGGTAGTGCGTCGCGCATTCCACGAGCCGGGCAAGACGAGTCTCCACGTCCCTGATCTGCTCGGAGAGCTGGCCGATCCGGTGAGCCAGCCAACCCAGCGTGATCCGAGTGGCCTACAGCACCGACTCTTCGCCGACCTCCTCGCAACTGCTCGCGTCCGCGAACCGCGCACAGGTACGGAGGAGTTCGGCATTGCCCAGTCCGGCCAGTCCTTCCCGTAAAGCGGGATCAGCAGTAATGGGGACGGCCTTGAGCAGGGCAAGACGCTGATCACGCTGCTCCACGGCTCGGACACCATTCCCGCGCCAGTGCAGAAGCCCGGCCTGCAGGGTGCTCCTAGGCAGCGAGCACTGGGGGAGGCCCAGCGCTCGCTGCCGTCGATCAGGTCATCTGGCTCGGAGGCGGAGCAGGTTCGGCGAGGCGTACGGGGAGGCCAGGACATCGACGCTGTAGTGCCGCCCCTCCGTGTGCGTCGCAGTCTGGTCGTCGTAGTGCGGTGAGGCCGGGTTGCCCGAGGCACCGTGGCGGAGGACGTCCCGGAGCCCCGGACCGGATGGGGACAGCTCGGCCACGAACCTCCAGGGTGCTCCGTCGACCACCCTGCCCTTGGGGTCGGACGAGGTCAGGCCGACCGAGTGGGAGCTGCCACCGGCCGGAGTCGACGCTGCGCCGAAGAGCGGGGCGAGTGCGGGGACCGCCCTGCCCAGCGGGTGCTGGTCGGTGGTCCGGTGCACCCGGTCGTATCGCCATCGGGACGGGTCCTCGCCCAGTTCTCCGGTGATCCGCCGTGCCGTCTCGGTCAACGCGCGGCGCACCACTGCCGACAGTTCCTCCCTCTCGCCCAGTGCCGCCCTGGCGTCCGGTGTGAGCACCAGGTGGTCGACCTGGAGCGCCGCGTCCGGCATGGTGGCGGCCAGTTCTTCCCCGAGCCGACTGCCGATCCAGTGGTCCGTGAGCACCTGCATGAGCCGGAAGAAGACCAGGGGAGCCGCCAGGTGCCCGTGGTCGTGTCCGTCCCATTCCCCGAGCAGTCGATGGCACGTCACGGCGAGCGGTGCTTCCGGGGGGTCCTGGTCCAGCGCGGCGAGCAGAGTGGGCAGCACGCGGCGGGCCCTGCCGTCCAGGACGTCGGACTGCCACCGGGCGCAGGCCGCCGCGGTGACGGCCTCCCCTGTCGTGATCAGCTCCTCGATCCGCTCCGCCCGGTACGGCGGCAGCCAGTCCACCCCCACGTCGAGCGGCGCATCGGTGGGCAGCAGCCGGTGGTTGGCGGAGACGATGTACCCCTCAGGCGGGTCGACCACCTCCGGCAGATCGTCGAAGGCAAGGAACTCCTCCCAGGAGCGGGCGACTTCAGCGTGTCCGGCCGGCACGCGCCCACTGCTGCCGGGCTCCCGGGCAGGGACGTTCCCCGCCGTCTTCAGGGCGATCGTGCCGTCCTGGCACGCGACCACCACATTGAGCACCGGCACTCCGAATGCCCGCAGGGCGTCCCGGATCTGCGGGAAGTCACGCGCGCGCCACATCCGCTGGCACGCCTCGATCTCCGCGGAGGGCACCAGACCGCTCCAGAACAGGCCGTAGCGGCCGTCGCCGTCCGAGCCGGGAGAATCCAGTTCGACGTGGCGCGCGCCGCCCGCCGCCCGTACCCGAACGGGTTCCGCGCCACGCACGGTGATCACGCTCTCCTCGGTCCACGCCTCGTCCGGCGCCTCCTCGGAGCCGGCGGCCGGCGGCAGCGTGCACAGGTCCTGGGTGTCCACCGTGGAGTTGGTGATGCCCCACGCCAGGTGGCGGTTGGCTCCGGCGATCAGGCCCGGCAGGCCGGGGACGGTGACTCCATAGCCGGTCGCACCGTCCGCCACCCCCTCCGCCTCGTCCAGCCGCAGGCCCATCTGGTACCAGAGGCTGGGCTGGGTGAGGACAAGGTGTGGATCGTTGGCCAGCAGGGGGTGCCCGGAAGCCGTGCGGGAGCCCGAGACGGCCCACGCGTTGGAGCCCAGGGGCTGCTCACCGCCCAGCAGCGCGTCGAGCCAGGCCCGCGAGGCTCGTGGCAGACTGGCCGGAGAAGGAATGCCGGCCTCGGCGGACGTCGCCCCCGCCGATGGGGCGGCGGAGACTCTGCGGATGGTCACCGCCCCGTCGGCGGGGTACTTCGGTGTGGTGAAGGCCGCCGCGTACTCGGGGCGTTCCCGGGCGAGCCTGGCGCGGAAGACCTCGTTGGCGAGGTTCCGGCCGAGGTCGAAGCCGAGGTGTTTGATGATGGCGATCGAGTCCCGCGGGGTCCAGGGCTCGGGGCCGTAGCGCAGCAGCACGAACTCCACCGGGAGCCCGCCACGCCGCCGCATCCGTCGTACGGCCGCGTTGACCCCGTCGCTGAACGCCACCAGGTTGGCCCGGTGTTCCGCGGAGAGCAGCGCCTCGGAGCGGCGGGCGATCCGGTCGAGCGCCAGCTTCCGGGCCCGTACGTCCTCGTCGACCACGACGGCGCCGAAGATCTCGGCCAGCCGTCCCCGGGACCTGCGCCGCAGCACATCCATCTGCCAGAGCCGGTCGGTCGCCTGGGCGTAGCCGACGGCGAAGTAGAGGTCGTGCTCTTCGGCTGCCGTGACGAAGGGGACGCCTCGTTCGTCACGCCGGATGTCGGCGCCCTCGATCAACCCGCTGATCCGTAGCCGGCCGCGGCTTCGCTGGGCGCGCAGGCTGGGCAGCGCCAGCAGCCGCAGCCCTCTCTCACGCCACCTCATCGGCGTGCTCCTCCTTCGGCCGCTCCACGGAGCGATCCGTCCCGGATGTGCCCAGGCCGGGGATCCTTCGGCCGACGAGCAGGTAGATGACCACGCTGGCCGCGGCGAAACAGGCGACGCCGAGGAACATGGTGGTGCCGCCGTAGGCCGCGAGCAGCAGACCGCCGGTGAACGGGCCGATGAAGACACCGAGTTGGGCGAAGGTCTGCGCGCCGAAGTAGGCGCCACGGCGCTCCTCCGGCGCGATCCGGTCGATGATGGCGAACTCTGCCGGGTAGATGAGGATCTCGCCGAGCGAGAACACCACCATCGCGGCGGCGAAGTGCCAGATCTTCTCCGAGAACGCGAAGCCGACCATGCCGAGGATGGTCAGCAGACCGCCGACGACGATGGACGTCACCGGATTGCGCTTCTCCATGAACCGGGAGACGAACAGTTGCAGGGCCACCACGGTCACCGCGTTGGTGGTCAGCACGAATCCCAGGATCACGGTGCCGTCGGCGAAACCGTCGGAGAGATGTTGCGCGAGCAGCGAGGAGACGCGGCCGTGCACCGCCTCCAGCAGCAGTCCGGCGAGGATGAGGAAGAGCAGGCGCGGGTCGGTCGCCACGACCCGCGCGCTCTCCGCGAGCCCCTTGAGCACGCTGCCGAAGAGTTGCCCCTCCCCCTCTGCGGTGGCCGTCCGGCGGGGCACGGCGGTCGCCGCGGACTTCAGCCGCAGGATTCCGGCCAGGCCGAGCAGGTAGACGCCATAGCCCAACGCACCGACGAGGAACGCCGACCGGCCACCGGCCAGACCGACCGCCGCGCCGACGAGCGGTCCGACGGCGAAGCCCATGTTGGTGGCCATGTACTGGTACGAGAACGCCTTCACCCGCCGTTCCGGCGGGAGCAGGTCGCTCAGCAGCGCCTTGCCAACGGGTCCGAAGGAACTGCTGCTCAATGCCATCGTCGCGTTGAAGACGAACACCGCCAGGACGCCGTGGCTGAAGTACAGGCCGACGAAGGAGCCGATCACACCCATGAGAGAGATCAGCAGGAGCCGGGTCCGTCCGAGGATGTCGGAGAGCGAACCTCCGACGAACCCGGCGAAAATCGAGAAGAAGACGGATGAGCCGATGATGAACCCGATCATGCCGGGCTGGAGCCCGAGTTCCTTACGGAGGAACACGGCCAGGAAGGGGATGGTGACCGAGTTGGCGAGGCTCATGATGCCGGAGCCGACGATCAGTACCCGGGCGAGGACGGGCGTTGCCGCGCTGGCGGTGGGGGTCATCGCGCTGTAGCGCCCTTCCCTGGTACGGACTTGGTGCCGGACGCGTCGGTGTCGTGCGGAACGTCGTGCTCGGTGAGGAATCGATGCACGAGGTCGGCCAGACGCCCGGCATGCGGGTTGCGCAGCATGCCCTCGTGGTCCGCGTCGATGCGCTCTACGCGCAGGGTGGCGGGCAGGTACCGTGCCCAGCCCGAGGTGCGGTCCGCGCTCGCCCTGCCGTTTGTCCCGTTGGCCGTGACGAAGAGGGCAGGGTGGTCGGCCGCCCGTGGTTCGGGCCAGCTGAGGTCGCACATCCGCCGGTAGGTCTGGAACGCCGTCTCCAGGCCGCCTTGGAAGAACTCCACGGCGGGCGGTTTGATGATGCTCTCCACGCGTTTCAGGACGGACACGGTGGACTCGGTACGGATCAGTTCCCTCACGTCGGTGTCGCGGTGCCGGGCGAGGTCCGGGAACAGGCCGCCGAGCGTGACGAGGAACGCCTGGAGCTGGTCGTCGTACCCACCGGCGAGCACCTTTGCCAGCGCGGTCGGGTCAAGTGCGTCGAGCAGGACCAGGCCGGCGACCGGTATCCCGCGCTCGCGCAGTTCCTCGGCGACGTAGAAGCCGAGGGAGCCGCCGTAGGAGTGGCCGATGAGGTGGAGAGGGCCGCCGTCCGCGGAGGCGGCGATGATCCTCGCGCACTCCCCGACGAGGGTCGCGACGGCCGGCTCGCCGTCGTGTGCCCGCACCAGGCCGGCGGTGGAGAGCGCGTAGAAGGAGCGGTCGCGGAAGTGGGAGGAGAGCTGGGCGAAGGACTCACCCAGTCCGAGCACTCCGGGCAGTGCGAAAACCGGCGGTGCGCCGGCCGGATTCTGGCGGAGCCGCACGAGGGCGGGGTGGTCTCCGAGGGAGGTCTTCGGCGGCCGGGTGGCAGCGGCCGGCCGGCCGGTCTGCTCAAGGGGGTCAGTCCTGGCCTCGGCTCCGCTGCTGAGGTGGGTCAGCAGCCGTCCGAACTCGTCGGCCATTCCGGCGATCGAGTCACGGCGGAACAGGCCGGTGTGGTAGCGCCACCGGAACGTCAGGTCGCCGGCCTCCTCGACCGCGTCGAGCATCAGCTCGGCCTGCGCCCCCGGGTCGGGGCTGCGCAGCGGGGTGATGTCGAGGCCGTCCAGATCGAGCACCGCCGCCTCGTTGTTCTGCAGCACGAGCATGATCTGGAAGAGCGGTGCGTGGTCCGGGCTGTGCGGCGGGTTCAGCCGCTTGACCAGCAGGGCGAGCGGGACGTGCTGGCGTTCCAGGTCCCGGGTGGTCTGTTCGCGCACCTGGGCCAGCAGTTCGCGGAAGGTTGCGGCGCCGTCCAGCCGGGTCCGCAGCACGAGGGTGTTGACGAACATGCCGATCACGTCGTCGAGTTCGGCCGTCGGCCGGTTCGCCACGGGGCTGCCGACCACGATGTCGTCCGTGCCGGAGCGGCGGGCCAGCAGGAGTGAGAAGGCCGCCTGGAGGAACGTGAACAGGGTGACGTTCTCCTCGCGGCAGGTGCGCCGTACCGCGTCGGCGACCGGTCCGGTCAGCCGGGTCGTGACGACGTCCCCCGCGTACGTCCGCACCGGCCGGGGCGAGTCGAGCGGCAGCCGGTGCACGGTGGGCAGCGCGGCCAGGCGCTCCTCCCAGTACACGAGGTCCTGTTCCGAGTCCGGCCCGCCCAGCCACTGTTGCATGCTGTACGCGTAGTCCACGTACGTGTACGGGAGCGGTGCGAGGGGGAGCCGGGCGTCCTTCGGGTTCTTCCGGAAGTGGGCGTACAGGGCCTTCAGTTCTCGGCCGAGTACGGCGATGGACCAGCCGTCCGCGGCGATGTGGTGCGTGGTGACCAGGAGGACGTGCAGCGCGGGTGCCACGCGGACCAGGCGGACCCGGAGCATGGGGTCGCTGCCCAGGTCGAACGGCCTGACGGACTCCCGTTCCGCCAGCCGCTCGACGGTCCGCCGCCACTCCTCCCCCGGGAACTGCGGCAGCTCTTCGGGGAGCAGCCGGAAGGGTTCCACGGGCCGGATGACCTGAACCAGCTCTCCTTCCTCCACCCGCAGCACGGTCCGCAGCGGAGCGTGCCGTTCGACGACGGCGGCGAAGGCCCGCTCCAGCGCCTCCACGTCCAGGCCGCCCTCGAGCAGCAGCGTGGTGTGCAGGTGGTATGCGGGGCTGTCCGGTTCCAGTTGGGAGAGGAAGCAGAGCCGCCGCTGGGCGTCCGTGGCCGGTTGGTGCGGAGCCTCGGGGGCCTTGACGATGCCGGCGGCCGGGCTCGTGCTGCGCGAGGGCTCGGTCAGGCGCTCCCGGACGAGGGCTGCCAGCGTGCGTGCGGTCGGCTCGGTGAGGAACTCGCGCAGCGGCACCTCCACGTCGAAGGCGGTGCGCACTCCGGCCAGCAGCCGGGTGGCCAGCAGCGAGTGGCCGCCCAGGTCGAAGAAGTTGGCGGTGGGATCGGCCCGGTCGAGGTGCAGCAGACCGGTGATGATCTGGAGGACCTGGCCCTCCACGGCGTCGATCGGCTCCTCTTCGTGGGGGGTTCCCTGAATGGTGAGGGTCGAGTCGGCGGTCGGTTCGGGGAGGGACTTGCGGTCGGCCTTGCCGTTCTGGGTGAGCGGCAGCCGGTCCAGGCGTACGAAGACGCGGGGGATCATGTAGCCGGGGAGCGTCGCGGCGAGTGCCTCGTGCAGCGACTCCACCGAGAGGCTCACTCCCCCGGCCGGGACGACGTATGCCACCAGGCTGTTGCCCCGTCCGGGCAGGTCGCGGGCGACGACCGCCGCCTCGGCGAGGGAAGGCAGGGCGCGCAACGCATGCTCGACCTCGCCGAGTTCGATGCGGAAGCCTCGGATCTTGACCTGGTCGTCCTTGCGGCCGTGGTACGCGAAATCGCCGGTGGGAGTGAGCCGTGCCAGGTCACCGGAGCGGTAGCCGCGCCCGTGGCCGTGGGGCAGCTCGACGAAGCGGTCCCGGTTGAGCTCGGGGCGTTTGAGGTAGCCGAGGCTGACGCCCGGGCCGGTCACCACGATCTCGCCGGTCTCGCCCGGTGGTACGGCCGTCAGGGAGTCGTCCAGCAGCAGGAACTCCGTGCCGGCGATGGGCCGGCCGATCAGCGACTCGTCCTGGGCGAGTTGGTCCTGGGTCACCGGGTGGAAGGAGGAGTGCACCGTGGTCTCGGTGATCCCATAGCCGTTGACCAGGCGGGGTGAGTCGTCGCCGTACTTGGCGCACCACGGCGCCAGGTCGGCGAAGTACAGGGTTTCGCCACCGAAGATCACCCAGCGCAGCGGCAGCCGGTCGGCGAAGCGGGTGTCCTCCGCGGCAAGTTGGTGAAAGGCGGTCGGGGTCTGGCAGAGGACGGTGATCCGTTCGTCGCGGAGCAGCCGCCACAACGCGGCCGGATCCTTCGCCGTCTGTGCCGGTACGACGACCAGGCGGCCGCCGTACAGCAGGGCGCCCCACATCTCCCAGACGGAAAAGTCGAAGGAGAAGGAGTGGAACAGCGTCCACACGTCCTCGGCGCCGAAGTCGTACACCTCCTCACTGGCGGCGAGGAGACTCAGCAGGTTGCCGTGGGAGACCTGCACACCCTTCGGTCGGCCGGTGGTGCCGGAGGTGAAGATGATGTACGCGCGCGTGTCCCGGTCGATCGTGGCCTTGGGTGCCTGCGCGCCGACCTCGGGCAGCGGGTCGTCCACGAACACGGCGGGGACACCGTCGGGCACCTGCCCGGCGAACGCCCTCGAAGTGATCAGGGCCGCGGGCTCCGCGTCCTCGACGATCAGCTCCAGCCGCGCACGCGGCGTCTCCGGATCCAACGGCACATACGACGATCCCGTTCGCACGACCGCCAGCGCCGCCGCCACCATCCACGCCGAACGCTCCAGCAGAATGCCCACCGGACGCCCCGGGTCCGACGCCACCGCACCCAACGCCACTGCCAACTGATGGGATTTAACGTCCAGTTGGCGGTACGTCCAGTTCTGCTCTCCGTCCTGGACAGCGACCCGGTCCGGGAACTCGGTCACCACCGCGGCAAACGCCTCCGCCAGGTGACCCGCCCGGTTCGGGACGGAGGGGGGCCGGTTGGTGCCGGTCGCCGGGAGGGACTGCGGGGCAGGTGACTGGGCACGCAGGGCGACCCGCTGGCGCAGCCGTTCCGCACGGTCCTGTTTCATCGATTCATCCTTCGCTCGCGTCGCGCGTCCGGCGGGTCAGAGGGTGAGCAGCAGAGCCGGCAGCAGTCCGCGGTCCTCCACCCGGTCGAGGAACTCCGGCCAGTGGGGGGAGTCCGCGACCGTGGCCGCCTGCTGGGCCCGCGAGAAGTCCAGCCGGTCGCCGGTGAGTTCGCCCCAGAGGCGGGCGAGTTCCGCGTGCTCCTCGGCGGTGGCCAGCGGCACCGCGCCCAGCGCGCGGTCCGGCTCCTCCAGGAAGACCTCGAGGACCTGGGCGACGGCGTCGACCAGCCGCTCCACGGTGGCCTCGGTGAAGAGGGTGGAGTCGTACTGGACGTCGAGGTGCAGCCGATCGCCCTCCAGGAAGCGGAAGAGCAGGTCGAACAGGCTGGTCTGCGGGGGCATCTGCTCCAAGGTGGCGGTCAGGCCAGGCAGTTCGCCCAGCTCCACCGGGAAGTTGTCCACGGTGACGATCACCTGCACGAGCGGCGGAACGCCGGGGTTGCGGGGCACCTCCGCTGTCCTGACGATCTCCTGGAACGGCGTCAACTGGTGCTCCAGCGCGGTCAGCGCGCTCGCCGTGACGGAGTCGAGGAGGTCGGTGGCGGTGTGGTCGAGGTCGACCTGGTACCGGCAGGGCAGGGTGTTGGCGAAGAAGCCGAGCAGGTGCTCGGTGCCGGGGACGGCGCGGCCGGCGACACCGGTGCCGAGCACCACGTCGGTCTGCTGGGCGAAGCGGGCCATGACGACCGCGGTGGCCGCCTGGACGAGCATGAAGAGGGTGGTCCGGCGGGCCCGGGTGAGGTCAGCGAGCCGCCGGGTGGCGTCCTCGTCCCACGCCCGGGTGAGGTAGCCCGGGGTGCGGGAACGGTCCTCTGTGCGCTCGTGGTCCGTGACCAGGGACAGTTCGCCGGAGTAGCCGTCGAGGTAAGAGCGCCAGAAGTCCCGCTCCTGGTTGGCGGAGGACTCCAGGTGCTCCTTCTGCCAAACGGCGTAGTCGCCGTACTGGACGGTGAGTTCGGGCAGCCGGGGCGGGCGTCCCTCCCGGTGGGCCTGGTACGCCTCGGTGATCTCCCGCACGGCGACGTCGATCGACCAGCCGTCGGAGATCACGTGGTGGCTGCTCCACTCCAGGATGTGTTCGGTGGCGGAGAAGGAGTACAGCCTGATCACCGCCAGCGGCCCGCGCTCCAAGTCGTAGCGGTGCTCGGCGGCGCGCTGCCAGACGTAGTCCTTCCGCTCCTCGAATTCCGCGCCGACGACGTCGGCGGTCACCTCCTCCACCTCCAGCCGGACCCGGGCCTCGGACGCCGGGACCTGGTACGGGACGCCGTCCCGCACGAGGAAGCGCACGGAGAGGGTCTCGTGGCGGTCCACGAGGGTGTCCACCGCGTACCGGAGGGCGTCGACGTCGACGCGGCCGGTCAGGCGCAGCAGGGTGACGCCCTCGTAGGAACGGTCGTCCGGGTCGACCTGGTGGAGGAACCACAGGCTGGCCTGGTTGCCGGCGAGCGGGAGTTCGACCGTGCCCGCCGGTCGCCGTGGGATCGTGACAGTGCCGAGCGAGGCGGGGCGGTCCGTGTCGGTGCCGCCCTCGTAGAGGGCCGCCAGCGCGCGGGGGGTCGGGTTCTCGAAGAGTGTGCGCAGCGGGAGGTCCACGCCGAACCGGTCGCGCAGCCGGGCCATCACCTGGGTGGCGTGCAGCGAGTGCCCGCCGAGGTCGAAGAAGTTCGTGGTCGCGCCGGGGCGGTGGTCCAGACGCAGGACGGACGCCCAGGTGTCCACCACCACGGCCTCGGTGGGCGTGGCGGGTTCGTCCACCTGCTCCGTCGGCGCCGTGACCAGGCTGTCGACGTCCCAGGTGGCGAGCACCTTGGAGTCGACCTTCCCGTTGGTGTTGCGGGGCAGTCCGTCGAGGCGGATCAGGAAGTCCGGCACCGCGTAGCGGGGCAGCACCTTGGCCAGCCGGTCACGGACGTCGGACGGGGCCACGTCCAGGCGGAGCACCGGCGCGTCCTGTGACGGCGGGGCGTCCTCGCCGGTCCCGCCCTCGGCGACCTTCGGGACGAAGAAGGCGACGAGCTGCTTGCCGCGGCCCTCCTCGAAGGTGCGGGCGACGACCGCGCTCTCCTGGAGGTCGTCGAGTCCGGCCAGGGCGGCCTCGATCTCGCCGAGTTCCACGCGCTGGCCGCGGACCTTCAGCTGACTGTCGATCCGGCCGAGGAACTCGTAGCCGCCATCGGCGAGTTGGCGGCCCCGGTCGCCGGTGCGGTATGCCATGACCTGCGGGTCGAACGGGTCGGGCACGAACGCCTTGGCGGTGCGCTCGGGGTCGTTGAGGTAACCGGCGCCGACGACCAGGCCGCCGACGTACAGCTCTCCCGGGGTGCCGACGGGGACCGGCTCCCGATTGTCGTCGAGGACGTAGACGGCGCAGTTGCGAATCGGCCGGCCGAGCTGGACCGAGGCGATCCGCTCGTCGACGTCCTCGACTATCTCGTAGTGGGTGACGTCGTCGGAGATCTCGGTGGCACCCCACATGTTGAGGAAGCGCACCTCGGGCAGCAGACGTCGGAAGGTGTTGACGGTCTTGGGCGCGAGGGCCTCGCCGGCGCAGACGACCCAGCGCAGAGCGAGGCCGGGGAAGGCGTCCACGCCGTAGTAGGTGAGCTCGGCGTTGATGACGCTGAGGACGGACGGGGAGACCTCCAGGATCGTGACGCCGTCCTCGGCGAGGGCGCGCAGCAGCCGGGGCGGATCCTGGCTGACCGCGTCCGGGTAGATCACCGTGGTGCCGCCGACGCCGAGCGGCGCCAGCATCTGCCAGACCGAGATGTCGAAGGTGGCGGCGGCGTCCTGCGACACCAGGTCGCCGGCGGCGATGTCGAGCGCGCCGACCTTGGCCTCGATGTGGTTGAGCATCCCGTCGTGCCGGATCAGCGCGCCCTTCGGCTCACCGGTGGATCCGGAGGTGAAGGTGACGTAGGCGCTGTCCCGGCCGGACGGCACCGGGCCGGCGTACGGCTCACGGCCTGCGGCCTCGGCGAGCACCTTCCGCAGGTCGAGCACGGGCATCGGGGCCGCTTCGCCGGCCGCCTCGGCGGCCGCGGCGGTCAGCGTCTCGGCGAAGGTGTCGTGGCTGAGCAGCAGGGTGGCTTCGCTGGTGCGCAGCATGCTGGCAACGCGCCGTGTGGGGCCGCCCGGCAGGGGCAGATACACCGCGCCGGTGCGCATGATGGCCATGGCGGCGGTGAGGAAGTCGAGGTCGCGGCCCGCGCCCAGCCCGATCACCGTGCCGGGCCCCGCACCCAGTTCGGCCAGCCGGGTGGCCAGTCCCCCGACCCGCTCGGCCAACTCCCGGTAACCGAGAGCCTGGTCCCCGCAGACGGCGGCGGTCTTCTCCGCGTGCGCTGCGACGGCTTCCTCGAACACCTGGAACCAGCCGTCCGCCGACAGGGGTTGCGGCGTGGGATCGCCGAAGCCGGCCATCAGCTCCTGCCACTCCTCCTCCCCCAGCAGTTCGCGCCGGGTGGGCACTCGGTGCACTCCGACCGCGATGCTCTCCAGCACGTTGCGGTACAGCCCCGCGATCCGCCGCAACTGCTGCTCGGAGAGCCGCTTCATGTTCGCTTCGAGGTCCAGGCCGAGCAGTCCGCTGAAGGGGTCCTTGTTGAACTCGGCCCGGAGCGTGTAGTTGGTGTGGATGTACGCCTTGGCGTCCAGGACCTCCAGGTCGGTGGCCGCCGCGAGCCGCTGGTAGCTGTGGAAGTGGGTGTAGTTGAAGCTGATGTCGGTCAGCTCTCTTATTCCGACCAGCCGCTGGATCTCCGCGAGGGGGTAGCGCCGCATCGGGAGCAGCGCCGTCTCCTTCTCCAGGGCCTCGCGGATCAGGTCGCTCCAGCGGGCGTCACGGCTGCGCAGCCGGTACGGAACCATGTTGAGGTGCAAGCCGTAGACCTCGGTGCCCCCCTCACCTTCGGAGCGGCCGTTGGATGCGACGCTGAGGACGATGTCGTCACGTCCGGCTAGCGTGGAGACCACCCGGGCCTGGGCGGCGATCAGGACGTGTCGGACCGTGACACCGCAGGACCGGGCCACTTGGTCGAGGGCGTCGGAGAGCTCCGGCGGGATGTCCACGCTGAGGAAGCCCATCGTCCCCTCGTGGACATCGGAGGTCCCGTCGACCAGTTGCGGCAGCAGCGCCGGCTCCGCCCCTGCCAACTCGTCGGCCCAGAAAGCGCGAACGTCGGGATCGCGCAGCGTTCGCTGCTCCAGGGCGATGAAGTCGGCATAGCGGCGGGTAGTGCGCGAGGCGGGTTCCTTCTTCTCGCCGTTCTTGATCGCCCAGTAGTCGCTCATCAGCTCGGTGATCAGCGAGGCTTCGCTCCACCCGTCGAGCAGGGAGTCGTGGAAGCTCATGGAGAACACGAAGACCTGTTCACTGAGGACGTGCGTGTGGAACCGGGTGAGCGGTGGATTCGCCCAGTCGTAGGGGACCCGTTCCTCGCGTGCGTGCCACGCCTCCAGCTCCGCTTCCTGCTCGGCGTCCGGAAGGTGGGTCAGGTCGGTGGTGGTCACATGGGTGCCGGCCGTCCGGTGCACCAACTGCAGCGGCTCGGAGTAGCCGGTGAGGTCGAAGGAGGTGCGGAGGATGTCGTGGCGGTCCACCAGCCGGGTGATGGCCTGCTCCATGGCGGCGTGGTCGTAGGTGTCCTTGAGGCGGAACGAGAACACGTCGCAGTACATGTTGACGCCGACCTGGTAGACGCTGTGGAAGAGCAGTCCGGCCTGGAGGGTGCCTACGGGGTACGCGTCCTCGATTCCCGCGGCGGACTGGAGCCGTTCCCGGTCCTCGGGAGAGAGCAGGCTGAACGGCTCGACGGGCTCTTCGGCGGTCGGCGCCTGCTCGGCCACGGCGGCGAGGGCCTTCGGTGTCTGCAACGCGTAGATGTCGGCGAGGTCCAAGGACATGCCGCGCTGCTCGGCGTTCGCGCGCAGCTTGAGCGCCAGGATGGAGTCGCCGCCCACGCTGAAGAAGGAGTCGTCCGCGGTGACTCCCTGAACACCGAGAACGCCTTCGTAAAGGTCGATGAGAGCACGGACGGTGGTTTCCGCACCAGCTTCGGGCACGCCGTCACCGGCAAGGGCTCGGGGGGTGCTCTCCCGGAGGCTGTCGGCCACGCTCGGAGCGGGCAGGCGGGCCTTGTCGACCTTGCCGTTGAGGTTGAGGGGAAGGGCGTCGACCGGGATGACGAAGGCGGGGATCATGTAGTGGGGCAGGTGTTGGCGGAGGTGAGCGAAGAGCTGGTCGGGGTCGAGTTCATCGTCCCGGACGATGTAGGCGACGATCCGAGGCGTGCTGTCCGCGGCCGCCGCACGAGGCCGGTCGCCACCCCGGATCAGGTCCCGGATACGGGTGATCTCGGTGGAGACAAACCGTTCCTTGACGACCGGGCTCGCCGGTGCCTTCGGCGTGGTGGCGATGACGGCGGCATGGCGGACACCAGGAACGTCGGTCAGCGCGGAGCGGATCTCTCCGAGTTCGACACGGAAACCGCGGATCTTGACCTGGTCGTCCTTCCGGCCGAGATATTCGTACTCGCCGGTGGGGGTGAGCCGAGCCAGGTCACCGGAGCGGTAGCCGCGCCCGTGGCCGTCGGGCAGCTCGACGAAGCGTTCCCCGTTCAGCTCCGGGCGTCTGAGATAGCCGAGGCTCACGCCCGGGCCGGTCACCAGGATCTCGCCGGTCTCCCCGCCCGACACCTCGGACAGGTCGTCGTTCACGAGCAGGAAACCGTAATCCGGCAGGGGGCGGCCGATCAGCGAGGCGCTCTCCCGGAGGTCCTCGCTCCGTATCCTGCGGAAGGAGGCGTGCACGGTCGTCTCGGTGATCCCGTACATGTTCACAAGACGGGGCGCGTCGTCCCCGTACTTCGCCACCCAGGCCCGCAAATCCGAGAAGTACAGGGCTTCCCCGGCGAAGATCACCCAGCGCAGCGGCAGCACGTCCTCGTACCGGCTGTCCTCTGCCCACAGCTGTTGGAAGGCGGTGGGCGTCTGGGTCAGCACAGTGACCCGCTCGTCTCTCAGCAGCTGCCGGAACTCAGCCGGATTCTTCGCCGTCCCGGCCGGTACGACGACGACGCTGCCGCCGTACAGCAGGGCGCCCCACATCTCCCAGACGGACAGGTCGAAGGCGAAGGAGTGGAAGAGCGGCCACACGTCCTCGGGGCCGAAGTCGTATCCCTCTTCGCAGGCGGAGAGGAGACTCAGCAGGTTGCCGTGGGAGACCTGAACGCCCTTCGGCCGGCCTGTGGTGCCCGAGGTGAAGATGATGTACGCGCAGCTGTCCCGGTCGGTGGCGACATGGGGCTCTTTCACACCGGCTGCCGGGAGCGGATCGTCCACGTACACGGTGGGGACACCGTCGGGCACCCGCCCGGCCAGGGACCTGGAGGTAATCACCGCCGCGGGCTCCGCGTCCTCGACGATCAGCTCCAGACGCGCGGGGGGCGTATCCGGATCCAGCGGAACGTACGCGGAACCGGTGCGCACCACGGCCAGCGCCGCCGCCACCATCCAGGCCGAACGCTCCAGCAGAATGCCCACCGGGCGCCCCGGGTCCGACGCCAGCCCAACCAACGCACCTGCCAACTTGTCGGCCTTTTCGTCCAGTTGGCGGTACGTCCAGCTCTGCTCCCCGTCCCGCACGGCGATCCGCTCCGGGAATGCCGCCAGCGCGGCCGCGAACGCCTCCACCAGGCTGCCGACGGAAGACAGAGTGGCGCCCTGGGACTCGATCCGCTTCATTGCAAACCTCCGGAAATCCATGTCACTTCGGGGGAAAGACGGTCAGTTCACGCAGGCCGGCCCGGAACTCCTCGCACACGCGCGCCGCGATGCTCTCGGCGACCAGGTCCCGCTGGTACTGGAGGCGGAACACCAGACGGTCGCCGTGGCGGGTGCCGTAGAGGCTGAGGGCGAAAGGCACATCGCGGGGCGGTAGGTCGAACGCCTCCAGTTCGACACCGCCGTAGGTCTGGCGACAGCCGCTCCACGGGATCGCGAATCCGTCGTCGAGCCGGCCATCGGCCGACTGCTGGAAGGACAACGTCGCCTGGAAGAGCGGGTGTTGGCCGTGTCGCTTCGGTGCCAGGGCTCTGATCAGTCGGGACAGCGGGATGTGCGCCGTGTCCAGGCCGGTGCGCAACTCCCGCCAGGTGCGCTCCGCCAGCTCGTCGAGGGAGTCGCCGTCCCGGAAGTCGCCCAGCAGCGGGAGCATGTTGACGAGGTATCCGACGGTCTCGGCGTACCGCCAGTCGCTGCGACCGTGGTACGGCGTGCCGATGACGATCTGCCCGTGTCCGGTGACCCGGTGCAGGGCGCGCAGGTAGGCGGCCGCGAGGAGGACGAACGGTGTGTGCCCGCGGGCCCGGCCGTGGTCGTGAAGGCGCCGTGTGGTCACGGCGTCCACCGCGAAGTCGACGATCCCCGCCGGGTTGCGTCGGCGCCTGACCGGCAGCTCCTGGGTGAAGAGCAGTCGGTCGCGCAGTGGGCGCCACCGCTCGGTCAGGGCGGCAAGGTGCGCCTTCGCCGTTTCGGAGTCCAGCACGCTCGTCTGGACGCCCGCCCACTCGATCGCGCCGGCGCGGGTGACGTCGGGAAGGGCGCCGGTGTCGGGGGTGTCGTCGACTCCCAGCACGTCGGCCAGGATCTCGGCCATGACGATCCGCAGCGACCAGTAGTCGACGACCGCGTGGTGGCAGGCGAGCAGCAGCAGTGTGCTGGTCGGTGTGAGAACGGCGGCGGCCCGCACCAGAGGGCCGATGGTCAGGGGGAACCGCTGGTAGGCGACGTCCTCCAGGAAGCGTCGGGCCTCTTGCGGATCCTCGCTCTTCTCCTCCCGGAGCCGGAAGTCCAGCGGGAGGCTGTCGTGCACGACCTGGGTCCCGGTGCCCAGCGGGCCCAGCGTGGTCCGTAGGGCGGGGTGCCGGGCAACGGCGGCGGCGACGGCGGCACGCAGGCGGTCCGGGTCCAGCCGCCGGGCGACGCGTACCGCCGTCGGCAGGATGTTGGCGGTGTCCTCCGGGTGCAGTTCGTCGTGGAAGGCGAGTTGCACCTGGCCCTCGGACGCCGGATGGGTTCCGGTCCCGTCACTTGGTGTCCCGGTGACGGGCGTGGCCGGCGGGGCAGCGGGGGCCGGGGCAGCGGCGAGTTCTTCGGCTATCTCCGCGATGGAGCGGTCGCCGTAGAAGAGGCCGGCCTCGACCGGCCGCTCGAGGAGCCGCTCCATTCCGCCTTTCAACGTCACCAGTTTGAGCGAGTCCAGACCGAGCGCGGCCAAGGGCTGCTTGTGGTCCTCCGGAGTCAGTTCGTATCCCAGGTGGGTGGCGGCGAGTCGGCCGAGGGTGTCGCGCAGCGCTTCCCGACCGGTGTTCGGCTCGGGCAGGGCGGGCGCGGTTGCCTGCTCGGCGGCCGGGGTGCCCGAAAGGGCGGGTCGGCGGACGAGGCGCAGAGTGCCGTCAAGGTGGCGCTGTCTGGTCTCGGACCGGCGGATCTTCCCGCTGGACGTCTTGGGCAGGGAGCCCGGAAAGACGAAGACCATCTCGGAGAGAAGCACATCGCACTCGGTGCCGACCTCTCGTCGGACCCCTTCGGCCAACGCACGCGCCGCCTGCTCGTCGGCGCGCAGTGCGGCCACGCCGTCGCGGGTCACCTCCAGCACCAGGACCACGTCCCGCTCCCCCGGATCGGGCTGGAACGCGGCGGCCGCGCCCTGGCGGAGGTACGGGGAGCTGAGGGAGCCGACGCTCTCCATGTCATGCGGATAGAAGTTGCGTCCGGCGACGATGATCAGGTCCTTGCTCCGGCCCACCGGGTAGAGCTGCCCGCCCTGGACGGCGCCGAGGTCCCCGGTGCGCAGGAACGTTCCCGGATGCCCGGCGACGCGGGCGCGGAAGGTCTCCTCGGTGGCCGCGGGGTCGCCCCAGTAGCCCTGCGCGACGCTCGGGCCGCGCACGCAGATCTCCCCCACGGCTCCGTCCGGCAGGCTCGCGCCGTCCACTCCACGGATGACGACGGTGGTGCCGAGGGCGGCGCTTCCCGAGGAGACGATCGCGGCGGCGTTCGCCGACCCCTCGGCGGCGGCCTGGAGACGCCCCTGCTCCAGGGCGCCCCGGTCGAACACCCCTGCGCGGTAACCTGCCCCGGGTTCGGCTCCGGAGACGAAGAGGGTGGCCTCCGCCAGGCCGTAGCAGGGGTAGAGCGCACCCGCGTCGAAGCCGTGCTCGGCGTACCGGGCGGCGAAGCTCCGTAGCGTCTGCTCGCTGACCGGTTCGGCTCCGTTGAAGGCGACCCGCCAGGAACCGAGGTCCACTCCGGCCAGCCGCGCGGGATCGTAGCGGTCGACGAGAAGTTGGTACGCGAAGTTGGGCCCGCCGGAGCAGGTGGCGCCGAAACGGGCGATCGCGGTCGGCCAGATCATCGGATCGTGGACGAAGGCGAAGGTGTTGAGCAGCACGGCGGGGATGCCGTAGAAGAGCGGCAGCAGCGCGGTGCCGATCAGCCCCATGTCGTGGTACATCGGCAGCCAGCTGAGGATGACGTCGTCCGGGCGGACGCCGAAGCCGTCGGTGATCGCGGTCTCGTTCTCCACCAGGTTGCCGTGGCTGACCATCACGCCCTTGGGCCGGCCGGTGGAACCGGAGGTGTACTGCAGGAAAGCGAGGTCCGTGCGGTCGAGTTCGACCGGCCGGAACAGCTCGTGGTCGGTCGTCAGCATCGCATCGACGGTGTGCACCCCGGGACCGCCCGTCACTCCCTCCGGCAGGAACGTCCCGCCCAGCTTCCCGGCGAGTTCGTCGGTGGTGAGCACGAGCGTGGGGCGACAGCTGCGGGCCACCGCCGCGATGCGGTCCAGCTTGGCGCCGGGCCGTGGCGCGTAGAGCGGCACCGCGACGACGCCGGAGTACAGGCAGCCGAGGAACGCCGTCAGGTAGTCGAGTCCGGGCGGGAAGAGCAGCAGGACCCGGTCGCCGGGACGGGCCGTGCGCTGGAGGTACGTCGCGACCTTCAGCGCCGACCGCTCCAACTCGCGGTATCCGACGCTGCGTTCCACGGCGAGTTCGGCGCCCACGAAGGTGTACGCGGTGGCGTCCGGCCGCTCCCGGGCCCAGTGGGAGAGGGCGGCCGGGATCGAGGTGAACGCCACGGGCGGGCGGGCTCTCAGCTCCGTCACCGTGCCGACCTCCCTTCCGTCGTCCCGGAGGCCGGCTCCAGCGGGGCGTCCTGGATCCGGGGGGTGAGCCGGCTGACGGCGTCGGCGCACGTCTTGGTGACCTGCGTGGGTGAGTCGCCGTGGACGATGACGTAGCCCAGGCGGTCATAGGCGTCGCGGGGCGGGCGCACCGCGGCTCCCGGGCGAGCGGTGACGACGACGCGGTCGACGCCGTCGATGTCGCGTGCCTGCTCGGCGCCGTCGACCCCGGCGAACTCGCCCTCCCGGTCGGCCAGGAGAAACTGGATGCCGGCAAGGCGGGTCGGCTCGCCGGCGGGCTCCGGAGGCTGCCCGAGTGCGACGCGCAACTGCTGCTCCAGGAGTTCCGTCCCGGTGGCCAGCCGGATGAGTTCCGGGATCATGCCGCCGGCCATCCGGGCGTTGATCTCGACTAGGGCCGGGCCGTCCTCGGTGAGCCGTACCTCGGTGTGCGTGGCGCCGAGCTCGATGCCGACGGCCTCCACGGCGCGACGCACGATGTCCTCCAACTGGCCCGCCACCGTGGGAGACAGCGGGGCGGGGAACAGGTGGCGGTGCTCGACGAAGTACGGGGAGCCGGTGACGCTCTTCTCCGTGATGCCGATGCAGCGCGTCTCCCCCTTCCAGCTGAACATCTCCACGCTGAACTCGGGGCCGTCCAGGTACTGCTCGACCAGCGCGGTCCCGGCCGTGGTCAGGCCCCGCGCGTTGACCCGGACGGCGAGGATCCTCTCGACCTGCGCCTCGGCCTGTTCCCGAGAGGTGCACAGCAACACGTTCGTGGAGCCCGATTCGTCCGCCGGCTTGACCACGCACGGCAGGCCGACCACGTCGACCGCCGCGGCCACCGAGGCGACGTCGGTGACGGCGGCGAAGCGCGGCTGGCGCACCTGGGCCAAGGCGAGTTTCCGGCGCAGCGCCGACTTGTCGCGGCAGGCGGCAACCGCCTCCACGGGGTTGCCCGGCAGTCCGAGCCAGACCGCCAGGTCGGCGACAAGGGGGACGTAGAAGTCGCTGGTGGTGGTGATGCCCGCGATCTCCTCCCGACGGAAGCGGTCCTGGATGCTGCGGCGCAGCTCCGCGAGGGAGTTGGTGTCGCAGAGCAGCACCTCGCACTCCGTCTCCGTGAGGCCGGCGTACCGCTCGGGCCTGCTGGTCAGGAGGAGGGGTTCGTATCCGAGCCGACGCGTCGTCTCCAGCGCGAGCATGCCGGTTCCCGTGGTGTTGGACTCCACGAAGACGAGGTGCTGGCGCAGCCCGGACGTACCGTCGCCATCGCGTGCCGTGCGGGACCACCGGTGCACGACCCGGCCCGGCTCGACGGCCCGGGACGCGGGCTCCGTGCTCTGCTCGCGCAACCCCTGCTGAGCCCAGTACGTGTCGCTGTACACGGTGTTGACGTAACGGTCGCCACGGTCCGGGAGGATGCCGACGATGCGGGTGCCCGGCTCGGCTCGGGCGGCGAGTTCGCACAGCACCCGGTACACCGACCCCGAGGTGTTTCCGGCGAAGATCTGCTGCTCCCTGGCGAGGGCCCGGGTGGACTCGAACGCCTCGGCGTCGTTGAGCCAGTGCACCTCGTCGATCAGGCGGCGGTCGAGGTTCTTCGGCAGCAGGCTGTTGCCGAGGCCGCTCTGCAGCCGGCCCGGCAGATCGGGCTGCCCGAAGAGCACACTGCCGACGCAGTCGACGCCCACCACGGTCAGGCCCGGCAGGGTGCCCCGCAGGGCGCGGGCGGTGCCGCACAAGGATCCTCCGCTGCCCACCGAACCGACGAGCACGTCGACCGGTCCGAGGTCGTCGAGGATCTCGCCGGCGAGCAGCCGGTAGGCCCCCGGGTTGTCCGGGTTGCTGTACTGCTGTGGCCAGAAGGCGCCGGGCAGGTCCGCGATCAGCCGGTCGAGCAGTTCCAGCCGGGCGCTCTGCCAGCCGTGCTCACTCATCGCCTCTACGACATGGATATGACATCCCAGCGCACGCAGTTTGGCCAGGGTGACCTCGTCGATCCGAGGGTCGGTAACGATGTGCACGTCATGGCCGAGGGCGGTCCCGACGATGCCGACGCCCAGCGCCATGGTGCCGGAGGAGCTCTCGATGATGGGTGCGCCGTCGCGGAGGGCACCGGTGCGCTTCGCCTCCAGGATCATGTTCCGGGCGACGCGGTCCTTCATGGCGAACAGGTTCTGCAGTTCGAGCTTCGCGAAGACCTCGACGCCGGGGGCGCTGTCAACGCGAAGGCGCACCAGCGGTGTGTGCCCGATGGCATCAACCACACTGTTGAAGAGCATGTTCAGGTCCCTGGATGGTGGCCGACGGATGTGGTGAACGGTTCTTGAGGAGTTTCTGGATCACCGGCTCTCTCCGGCTCGTTCGATCGCCGGCTCTCCGGCCCCAATGAGCGGTAGACGGACACGCTCCCGGTGAACGCGGCGCAGGATTTCCGGACGTACTCGACGTCGTCCGCGTGCTCGTCCGCCTCGCCGGGGAGAAGTACACCGAGGTTCGTCCCGCTGTGTGCGAGCACCAGCCCAAGCCCACCGACATCCCGGCAAATGCGCAGCAGATCGCCGAAGTGTTTCCTGGGAGAGAGCGTGGAGTTCATTTCCGCGCTCCGGGTGGAAATATCACCGACCGCCTGGAGGTCGCCGACCTGAACAGCATCCGCGATCTTTCTCAACAGATACGCGTATTCTCGCTTGTCGGCTTCGCTGCGCGGCTTCTTCGACTGATTGAACCGGACGGTGTCCACCATTCCCCCGGCGTCGTGGGCGACGATGGTGAGAGGCGGAAGGAATCCCAGCTTTTCACGCAACCGGACTTCCCGGTGGTAAAAGGTGACGATTCCCGGGTACATGACGCCGTCCGACGGCTCGATGCCGCGCAGGAACACCTCGATCTCCTGCTCGGTGAGCCGCACACCCACCGCCTCGCCGACGGCGCGGGCCGTGGCCACCAGATCGGCGGAGGAACTGGCGAGCCCCTTCCCTTCGGGCAGGGTGGTGGTGATTCTCAGGGAGCCGCCGCCGTGGTGGCCGTAGGCCCGCAGGATGCGTTCCGCGAGTAAACGGGACTTGGTCTTGTGGCGCGGCTGAACCACCACCTCGCGGCGAGAGGGGACGAGTTGGAACTCCGCGATGGAGGAGCGGGCGATAGGAAACGTGACGAGGAAGTCCCGATCGTTCTCGGGCAGCACTCCCTGTAGCAGTTCACCGAAGGTCCCGTTCGCGGCACCGACGCCGACACCGTCTTCCTCGGCGGAGCCGTACGGCGACGCCTCGTGCTGTTCCAGTGGTGATGCACTCATCTGTCCCCCCGTGTCCGCACCGCACAGTCGGCGCGGCCGCTATATGCCGAGTTGACGATCGATTTCCGCGAGCGCGCCGCGAACCCGCTCGCTGCGCCGCTGCCACTGCGCACGCTGTTCGTCGAGGCGCACGGCGTGCGTGGCCAGCAGTTCACGCACCGCGTCGGGGTGCGCTGATCCGGCCGACCGTTTCCGGCGCAGGCTCTCCTCCACGTCGAAGGCCACGGCGAGGGCGTGTCCGGGTTCCGCCAGCTCGAAGCCGTGCTTGAGCGCGACCTCGCGCAGCAGGTCGGGCTCGGTCTCCCGGGGCGACAGTCCTCGACCGGAGGCGGCGACGATGTACTGCCCTGCGATGACCTGGGCCCTGCGCCAGGGCACGTTCTCGTCCAGGGTCAGTAGGTTGGCGAGGGTGAAACCGCCGAGGTACTCCCGCTCGCAGACCTCGAGCATCCGGTCCTTGCGGAAGTGCAGGTTGTCCAGCACGGTGCCGAACAGACGCAGCACGCTCCGCGCGGCGGTGAAGGCGAGATGGAGGTGCGCGCCGGCCTCCTTGGAGACCTCGACCGAGTTCGAGTACGGCGTGTTGCGCTGCCCGAGGACGAGGTCCAGGTGGAAGGCGCTGAGGTGGGCCGTCCTGCCCCGGATCCGTTCCAGGACCGGAAAGTTCTTCTTCTGCGGCATCGCGGAGGAGATACCGGCGAGGTCGTCGGGGAGGTCGATGAAGCCGTACTCACTGCTGCCCCAGCTCATGAGGTCGGTGGCGAAACGGCTCAGCGAGACTCCGAGTACGGAGAACTCGGCAGTGATCTCCACCGACCAGTCACGGGAGGCCACGGCCGCGAGGGCATGCGGCCGAACGGCACGGAACCCGAGGAGATCGGCCATGCGACCGCGGTCCCATGCCAGTTCCTGCCCCGCCATTGCACCTGCGCCCAACGGACTGAGGTCGATCCCGTCATAGGTGGAGAGCAGGCGGGTCAAGGAATGGACCACCTGCTCGCACAGGGCCGCCAGATAGAAGCCGGGCGTGATGATCTGAGCGGTCTGCAGGTGGGTGTAGCCGGGCATCGGGATGTCGAGCGTGCGCGAAGCCACGCGATGCACCGTCTGGGCGAAGTCGAGGAGTTGCTCGGCCGTGCGGAGCAACTGCTCCCTGCCGAAGAGGAGTTGGGCGCACGACTGGAAGTCGTTGCGGCTCCGATCCACATGCCATTCGGGTATGGGGGTGGTGAGACGCTCCTCGACGAAACGTTCCAAGGCGAACGCGATGTCCGACATGTTGTCGTCCGGGCTCGCCCGGATGCTTTCGGCGGTGACCTCGGAGAGCAGCCGGCCCATCTCCTGGACATCCTCCGGGGAAACGACTCCCATCCGCCCGTACTCGCTAGCCAGTACCTTTTCGATGGCGACGTACCACGGGAGAAGATGTTCGGCCTCGTACTGGAACTGCGGAGCGAGTATCTCGTCGTGGAGCAGAGCGCTCGGCGCCAAGGCGATACGCCCGCTGATCGGTGCGGAAGAACGCCCCGCTAAAGACGTCAGACGATCCTGTTCGGGAATTTTGATCACCTCCGTGAAAATCCTCACCTGCGCACATCACAGCCCTGAGAAAGCGCTTTCAAGACCTTATATCGGGACGGCGGTTTCCCCGATGGATGCTGCTGAAAGTGGCTCAATAAAGCCATTCTGTCCGGCCGGCTACGACGCGGCCTGGTAAGTCGTCTGCATCTTCCACGAGAACCATTGCCCGACGGTTACTTGGTCAAGGTCCGCCTCGGTGGTTCCCGCCGCCAAAGGTCGCATCGGTTGGATCGAGGTGTCGTGATTCGGCAGGTAGAAGAACGGGATCGAGATCCGCGACGACGTGTTCCCTGACTCCGGGTTGACCACCCGATGCACGGTCGACGTCCAGCGACCGCCGGTCCAGAAGGCCATCAGGTCGCCGATGTTCACCACGAAGCTACCCGGAATGGCCGGGACATCCAGCCAGTCCTCCTTGCCACGCAGCACTTGCAGGCCGCCCAGCGCATCCTCCACGTAGAGCACGGTCAGACTGCCCCAGTCGGTGTGGGCGTCGCGACGAAGCTGCTCCGGCTCTGGGTGAGGGTAGTAATAGTTCGCCAGCAGCAGTGACACGTGCTCGTCGAATTTCTTGTCGAAGAAGTCTTCGTCCAGCTCGAGCGCCAGCGCGAACAGTCGCATGATGTCCGCCGACAACTCGGCCATGGCGGCGATGTACTCGTCCCAGGTCGCCTTGAACTCGGCGTTCGGCCAGATGTTCGCAGCCTTCCATGTTGCCGGGTAGTCACCGAGTTTCGAGCGTTCCTCATCACTCAGGTCCCCGGTCACGTGCGCCGCGAACGCCTCGTACGGCCCGCCGGGACGGCGTAGCCCGGAAACCCCGGCGCCCTGGTTGGCGCTCAGCTCCTTCTCCGCTTCCGGTAGCGTGAAGAAGCCCTTTGTCGTCGAGTACATGCGATCCACGAGGTCCTTCGGCACCCCGTGCCCGACGATCGTGAAGAAGCCCGAGGTCTCGCACGCTCGCCGGATCGCAGCGGAGATTTCTGCGCGGCCGGCTTCGGTGTTCCGGTCGGACAGGTCGATGATCGGCACGAAATCAGTTGCCATGACAGCTCCATCGCTCAGGCGCCCTTCGGTGGCGCGCACGTCTCCTCGGCCGTGACCGTCCGGCCTCGACCAACTTCCGTACCTGCGTTGTGCGTTCTCGCGCTGAACAGTCCACTGCCGAGGAGTCCGAACCCCACGCGCCTTGGGGGCCTTCGCCCAGCCACACCATCGGCGGCCTGGATCAGCGAAGGCATGACGTCCTCACAGAGACACAAGACTCCGTGCGGGCTTGAGCCGGGTTGCGCGACGGGCGGCCAGGACCCCTGCGCTGGTCGCGCCAACGACGGACATCAGGGCGGCGGCACCCAGGGCGGTAAGGCTGACGCTGACGGGCAGCCCGTTGCTGTCGGCGTCCGGAGCGTCGCCGTGCCCTGCCACAGAGGGCGGGGCGGGGAGGAGATCGGGGGCGGGGACATATGAGAGCAGGCCGGCCAGGGCCGTGCCGAGGGCGATGCCCACCACGGCGCCGACGAGGCCGAGGACCAGGGCTTCGACGCGGAAAGCCCTGACCACGTGGGAACGTCTCCAGCCCACGGCCATGAGCAGTCCGATCTCGCGGGTGCGCTCGGACACCAGGCCGCGCAGTGCCGTCCAGCTCAGGACCAGGCCGCCGATGCCACCGACGACCGCAGCGATGGTCGAGAAACGGGCTGAGATACGGCCCACGGCTCCCATGATCTGGACCAGACTGTCGGGGGTGATGGCACTCACCTGGCCGACGCGGTCCGTGATCCCGGCGGTGACGGCTTCGGTGTCGGCCGAGTTTCCCACCTGCACATGCACCTGGTTGACCTGGTCCGCAGCCAGTCCGGCGAGTTGCTGGGCCTCGGCGAGCGGGAGGTAGATGTTCGAGGCCGCCGTCTGCGCCGAGTCCTTGACCTCGACCACACCGACCACGCTGAAGCTGCGCTCGCCGACCTTGACGCGCTGGCCCACCTTGGTGTCGTAGAACGCGGCATAGTGGCGGTCAAGGACGGCAACGCCCCGCTCGCCGGTGCGCAGGGAGCGGCCCGCGATCAGGTCGCGGTCCAGGATCCGTCCCGGGCCGACAGCCCGCTGCCCCGGGTCGACTCCGGCGATGGTGATGGTCGAGCGCGCCCCGAAGTCCCAGATCTGCAGCGAGCCCACAGCCGTGTCGACTCCGGGCACGGCTCCCATGTCCCGGACCTCGCCGCTGTCGAAGGTGGCCAGGCCGAACGGCTGCCGTACACCGCGGCCGGGCTGCTCCGAGGGGGTGCCACTGTCCGGCCTGGTGACGACCAGATCGGCGGCTATGCCGGCCAGCGGGGCACGAGCGGCCTCGCGGAACCCGGAGCCGAGGGAGGTGAGCGCGATCAGCAGGGCCGCGCCCAGCGCCACCGCGGCAACCACGGCGAGGGCTCGCCGACGGCGATGGCGCAGTTGAGAGCGAGTGTAGAGATTCACCGCCTTCATCAGTCCTTCGTTCGCTGTCGCAGGGCGGCGTCGAGGTCCTCGATCTCCCAGTCGCCCTCGGCGCTCTTGATGGGGGCCTCGCCGGTGGGGAAGCCCTTGAAGCTGACCTTTCCGTCGATGACGACGGCGATCGCGACATGGCCGGTCAGGTCGTGCTTGTCGGTGAACTCTTTGCCTTCGGGGGTGTCGGCCTCGTGACGGGAGACGCTGATCTTTCCCTTGTACTCGGCGAGGACCTGGTCGATGTCCTTCAGGACCGGCTGCACGGGAGGGTGGTTGAGGTACACCAGGTCGACGTCCACTCCGGTCGAGGAGTCGTCGGCTGCTTCCTTGTCCGCGCTGCAGCCGGCGGCGGCGAGGACCGCGCTCAGCGCCAGCGCGGGGATGAGTTTGCGGTTCATGCGACTTCCAATCCGTCCTGCAGCCTGATCTGCCGGTCCGCGGCGGCGGCCACCTTCTCGTCGTGGGTGACGACGACCAAGGCGAATCCGGTCTCTTGGCGTAGTTGCTGGAACATGTCGAGGATTTCCTGGCCCGTGGAGCTGTCCAGGTTGCCCGTGGGCTCGTCGGCGAGGACCAGCGTCGGTTCACCGACCAGCGCCCGCGCGATCGCGACACGCTGCTGTTCCCCGCCGGAGAGCTGACCGGGCCGGTGGGTCGTGCGGTGGCCGAGGCCCACCTGTCCCAGGCGCTTTCGGGCCCGCTCCTGGCGCTCGGCGGCGCTCATGCGCAGGGGATACAACGGGACGGCCACGTTCTCCAGCGCCGACAGCGTGGGGATCAGATGGAATGCCTGGAAGACCAGGCCCACGTGCTCGCGGCGCCAGTCGGCCAGGGCGTCCTCTCCGGTGGGCAGCGCGGCGCCCCGGCTGCTGATCCGTCCCGCGTCGGGCGAGTCCAGCCCGGCGAGCAGGTTGAGCAGCGTGCTCTTCCCCGATCCCGACCTGCCCACGATCGCCAGGAACTCACCGACGTAGATGGTCAGATCGATGCCGGCCACCGCGGTGACGTCGCCGAAGGACTTGCGGATCCCCTCGGCCTTCAGGACTTCACTGGACACGCCATGCCTCCATGGGTTTGATGCCTGCCGCACGCCTTGCGGCGAACACACTGACCAGCGCTGCCGCGACCAGGCTGGCCAGGGCAGCGGCGGCAATCAGAAGCACGTCGAGCGAAGCCCGCAGCGGGACGGTGAGGGACAGTTGCCGGGCTCCGCCGGCGAGGAAGTGGGGGGTTGGGCTGAGCTCCCAGGGGACCGGCACGGTGACCTGGGTGCTGCTCAGGGCCCAGGTCACCCCCACGGCCACCAGAACGCCGATCACCAGACCCAGCGTCGTGATGGCCGTCGTTTCCGCGGTGAGCTGGGCGGTCACCGAGCGGCGCGGCCAGCCCACCGCACGCAGTACGGCGACATCGCGGCGCCGCTCGGCGAGGTTGGCGCCGACCGTACGTGCCAGCCCGGCCGCCGCGACGAGCAGGGCGGCGATGCCGACCAGCAGACCGAATCGGTCGATGAGGGAGAATGTCGAGCCCAGGGCGTCGTCGAAGGACTGCGGGGTGGTGATGAGGCTGTCCTTGCCGAGTCCGGCGGCGATGTCGTGGGCGACCGCTTCGCTTCGGGAGGGCTGGGCGGTGACGAAGACCATGTTGACGTCGGTCGGGCCGGAGATCCCGGCAGCGGCCGTGATCTTCTGCGCGTCGGACAGGGGGAGGTAGGCGTTGGCATTGGCGATCTGGCCGGCCCTGCTGGTGTCGACGAGGCCTACCACCTCGAACGCCCGGCCGGCGATGGGGAAGGTGTCACCGGTCTTGATGCGCTTCTGCTCCGCATAGCTGAGGTCGAGCACGACAGCGCCGGAGTCCTGGGGTTTCAGGAAGCGGCCCTCGCGCAGACCGGCGTTCAGCCGGCCCGGCCCGATCCGCTCCGCCGGATCCATGCCGAGCGTGACGACCAGGTCCTCATCCTGGAAGGACCAGAAGATCAAGGCTCGGCTGGTCGCCTCGACACCCTCGGTGGCGGCGATGGACGAAGCCTCCTCGTTGGTGATCGCCGCGGCGGAGTGCGGGAAGACGGCGCCCTCGAACGCCTTCGGCCGGTCACCCTCGCGCTGAGCGACGATGTCGGTACCGATTTCGGACAGCGGGGCTCTGGCCGCTTCGCGGTAGCCAGTGCCGTATGCCTGGAGGCTCAGGAAGAGCGCGAGTCCTATGGCAAGGCTGATCGCACCGGTAAGTGTCCGGATGGGTCGACCCTTCAACTCGGCCCATACCAGAGTGAATCGGGGCATTCTTTCCTCCTTCACATGAGGTGGTGGGCTAGGAGCCGGAGCAGCCCGAAGGCGGCGCCCGCGGCTACGAGGATGAGGGCGGACTGCGGTCGGCGCCACAGGAACAGGGCCGCGCCTGCGGCGAGGCCGGCGGTGAGCGGATCGATGATCCCGGTCCGGGCGAACTCGACTGTGACACCGGCGAGCACTCCGATCGAGCCCAGGGTGATGCCGTCGAGGAGGGCGCGGGTCCAGTCGTGGGCGCGGATGAAGCGCAGCAGTGGGCCGGCTGCCACCATCAGCGCGAAGGACGGAAGTACCACGACGACGGTGACGACGAGCGCGCCCAGCGGCCCGCCCAGGGTGTAGCCGAGGAAGGTGGCCGTGTTGAGCACAGGTCCCGGGGTCACCTGTCCCACCGCGATGGCGTCGAGGAGTTCGGTCTCGGTGATCCAGCCGCGGTCGACCACCAGCTCCCCGCGCAACAGCGCCATCAGCACGGCCCCGCCGCCGAACAGCAGCGCGCCGGCCTTGAGGAACACGCCTGCCAGCGACATCAGATCGGTGTGCCCCATGGGGGCGGCCAACGGGAGCATCAGGGCGCCCTGTTTGTTCTGCCGGGCGGTGTGCCGAAATCGGGCCGCGAGCCCGAGAACTCCCGCGGCGGCGAGGAGGAGGAGTTCATCGACCCCAAGGACGTACGCGAGAGCCACCGCGGCCATGAGAACGGCACGCAGCGGCCGCCGGGGCTTCGCGGTCCTCGCCAGCCGCACCACCGTCCAAGCCGTGACCGCGACGACCACCGGCTTGATGCCGTACAGCAACCAGGTGGCCGCGGGGGTGGTCCCGTACTCCACATAGAGCGCGCCCAGAAGCGCCGCGAGGAGCGCGCCGGGAAGAATGAACGCCACGCCTCCGAGCACGAATCCCGCCCGCCCGGCCCGGCGTCCGCCGATGTGCATGGCCATCTCGACGGCGTTCGGACCGGGCAGGATACTGACCATGCCGGTCAGATCGAGGAAGTCGCGCTTGTCGATCCATTTCAGGCCGAGTACGACCTTGCTGTGGACCAGCCCCATGGTGGCCGCGGGTCCGCCGAACGACAGCGAGCCGATGCGCAGGAACACCCAGAAGACCTCGGCTGCCGCCCGGCCCCGCGCAGGTTGCTGTACTTCGGTCATGCCGGGAACACCTCTATCTCGGTGGCCTTCACCGATGCCCAGACCGGGTCACCGGGTCCCAGGCCGAGCTCGGCGAACGCCTCGGCGGTGACCTCGGCGACGAGCGGGGGCTTGCCGGTCAACGCGACCCGCAGCACGTCGCGTTCGACGTCGAGACTCTCGATCCGGCATGCCCAGGCGTTGCGCGGCGATCCGCCGGGGCGTTCCCGGTGCAGGGCCACTGCACGGGGCCTGATACCGGCCCATACATCGCCGTGACCACCGTCGGGCACGACCAGTTCGAAGCCGCCTTCCACAGTCAGCCTTCCGCGCTCGGCCCAGCCGCGCAGCAGGTTGACGCCGACGAACTGCGCGACGTACTGCGAACGCGGGCGTGCCGTCACCTCTGCCGGGGTGCCGGTCTGCACCACCCGTCCGTCCTGCAGGATGATCAACCGGTCGCCCAGGGTGAAAGCTTCGGTGGGGTCGTGCGTCACCACCAGCCGTACACCCGGGAAGGACCCCAGCGCCCGCTGCAGGTCGCGGCGCATCTCGGCGCGCATGCCGACATCGAGCGCGGACAACGGCTCGTCCAGCAGCAGCAGTTCCGGCGCCACTGCCAGCGCCCTGGCCATGGCGACCCGCTGCGCCTGGCCGCCTGACAGCTCGGCCGGTCGCGCCGCGGCGCGGTCGGCCAGCCCCAGCCGGTCCAGCCACTCGGCGGCCCGCCGGTTCGCCTCGCGGCGTGGCAGCCCGCGGCAGCACAGCCCGAAGGCGACGTTGTCCACGGCGCTGAGGTTCGGAAAGAGGCGGAGGTTCTGGAAGACCACGCCAACGGGGCGGCACTCCGGCGGTACGAAGGTCCTGGCAGCCGGATCGTCGAGCACCCGGCCGTTCAGACTGAGCCGTCCCGCGTCGAGTCGATGCAGGCCGGCCAGGGCACGCAGCATCGTGCTCTTACCGGCGCCGTTGGGCCCGAGGATGGCGACGGTCTCCCCCTCGCCGACCTCGATGTCGACCTCAAGGTCGAAAGTTCCGTTGACGATGTGCATCTGCGCTTTGAGGGTCACAGCCCACCTGCCCACTGTTTGCGCAGTCCGATCAGAATGCTCAGGGAGACCGCCAGCAGCAGCAGGCTGAGGACGACCGCTGCTTCCGGGCTCTGCTCCAGGGCGACGTAGACCGCCAGCGGCAGGGTCTGGGTGGTGCCCGGGAGGTTGCCGGCGAAGGTGATGGTGGCACCGAACTCGCCCAGGGCACGCGCCCAGCACAGGACCGCCCCTGACAAGAGGGAGGGACGGATCTGCGGCAGGGTGATCCGCCGGAACACTGTCCAGGGGCTCGCACCGAGGGTCCGGGCCGCCTCCTCCAGCTGGCGGTCCGCGGACTGCAGCGCGCCGCACACCGTCAGCACCAGGAAGGGCATCGCCACGAATGTCTCGGCGAGGATCACGCCGTGGGTGGAGAACGCCAGGCGGATGCCGAACGTCTCGTCGAGGAAACGGCCGAAGACGCCCTCGCGCCCGAACGCCAGCAACAGCGCCACACCGCCGACGACCGGCGGCATCACGACGGGGAGCGTGGTGATGGCCCGCAGGACCGAGCGGCCGGGCAGTTGAGTGCGCGTCAGGATCCACGCCACAGGAACGCCCAGCACCAGGCACAGCACCGTCGCGCAGAGCGAGCACCACAGGGAGACCTGGAGCGCGTCGCGGGCCTGCGGGGACCACAGCTGGGAGGCCGCGTCGCCCCACGGGACACGCAGGAGCAGAGACGCGAGGGGAGCGGCGAACAGCATGAGCCCGAGGCCGCCCAGCAACATGACCACCACTGCCAGCCACCGCGAGCGGCGAGCTCGCGGTGGCGGCGGAGCCGCGGCAACCGGGGGTGCCGTGACTGTCATCGCGGCTCCAGGAAGCCGTGCTTCTTCAAAATCTGCCTGCCCTCGGGGGAGAGCAGGAAGTGCAGGAAGTGCTTGGCCCCGGCGGCGTTGTCACCGCTCTTCAGGACACTGGCCGGGTAGTGGGCGACGACGTTCTGGTCCTCGGCGATGGCCACCTCGTCAGCCTTCCCGGCAACCGCCTTGGCGTCTGTGGAATACACGATGCCGACGTCCGCCTCCCCAAGGGTCACGCGGCTGGCGACCTGCTTCACGTCGAGTTCTTCACCGCTGCGCGGCACGGGAACACCAGCGCGCTGCAGGGCTTGGCGTGCGTAGCGTCCGGCGGGCACCTGGGGTGCGCAGAGCGAGATCGTCAGGTCGTCGCGGTTCAGGTCCTGCAGCCCGCGAATCTTCTCGGGATTGCCCTTCCGGACCAGGAGGCTCAGCGTGTTGCCCGCGAAGTGCCGGACGGGGCCGTCGGTCAGCCCCGCGTCCACCGCCTTGTCCATGGTGGGCTCGTCGGCGGACGCGAAGAGGTCCGCGGGAGCGCCGTTGCTCAACTGCGTCACCAGAGTGGAGGAACCGCCCACGTTGAGCCGGATCTTCAGGCCGGGGTGCGCCTTCGCGAACTCGCTCTTCGCTTCTTCCAGAGCACCGCTGAGGGAGGACGCGGCGAAGACGGTGACCGACTTCGTCCCGTGTCCGCTCTGCTCGGTTCCGCTGACGCTGCCGCATCCGGATACCGCCAGGGCCAGCACGGCGGAGGTGACGGCCCTGGCGAACCACTGTCCTGCCATGTGGGTCAGCCTCCGGCCATGGCGGGTATGACATGGACTTCGTCCCTGTCGGTCAGGCCGGTCTTCTCGCCGTCCAGCCCGCGTATGTCGTCGCCGTTGACGAAGACGTTGATGTGCGGGCGCAACTGACCGTCGGTATTGCGCAGAAGATCACGGGCCGTGGGGTAGTTGACGAGAAGGTTCTCGAACGCCTCGGACACCGTGCTGCCCGGTACGTCCACGGTGGCCCGGTTCTCGGTGTGTACGCGCATGATGGTGGGGACGAAGATCTTCGGCATGGGATTCTCCCTCAACAGTCGTTGTTGTCGAGATGGCCGCAGACCGTGCATTCCGGTTGGCGAGCCACGTTGAGCAGCCGGGTCATGTTCGTACGCAGGTCGAAGAACATCAGTTGCGAGTCCAGCGGTTCGGCGAATCCGGTGAGCAACTTGATCACTTCCATGGCCATCACGGCGCCCACCAGGCCGGGCGCCGTGCTCAGGGCCGGAAATACCTTGATGTCCGTCCAGTAGTGCGGCTTGGTCGGGTAGATGCAGGACAGGCACGGCGTGCGGCCCGGCCGGACGGTGGTGATGTAGCCCTCCGTGTCGTACATCGCCCCGGAGACCAGCGGGATCCCCAGTCCGACCGCCGCCTGGTTGAGGGCGTAGCGCTCCTCGAAAAGCGGCGCACCGTCCGCGATGAGGTCGGCGTCGCCCACTATCCGCAGGACGTTGTCGTCGTTCACGTACTCCGGGTACGTGGTCACCTCGACGTCGGGATTGATCCGGTTGAGGCTGTCGGCGAACGCGTCCACGCAAGGGCGTCCGACGTCCTTGGGATTGGCGAGCAGCATCCGGTTCAGGTACTCCGGAACGATCTCGCCGCCATGTGCCACGGTGAGGCGGCCTACACCGGCCATCGCGAGGTGCGTCGCGACCGTGCCGCCGACGCCACCGCCGCGCGAGATGGCGACATGGGCGTCGCGGAGCCGACGCTGCCCCTCCAGGCCGAAGCCTTCCAGCCGGAGCTGGCGAGAGTAGCGATCGAGCTGGAACTGGGTGAAGTCTGGCGCCTGAGGCGTCATCTCCATCCCCCCCTGTGTCCTGGATCGGCTGGTTGTTCGAGCACCGATGACCGTAGGCGGACACAGATCAGGGGCTGTGCAACAGGACGTCAAGGGCATGGCAAGAACCCGACAAGGGTGGGGGCGCGGTTGGGGCAGTCCTGGGAGCACCGCGAGTGGCAGACCCTCGGCACACCCCAGCATCGGGCTCTCGCACAGATCGAGCATCTGCTTGATGCGGGGAGCCGGTCAGGCAGGCTTGAGTGACACATGGCCGGCGCCGTGGCGCGCTCGTGCAGCTCCGCACCGGTCGGCGTTCAGCAGAACATCAAGGACGAGTCAGCGGCCCGGCAAGCGTGCCGGCGTGTCCCTGCGCCTTAGGTCCTGAGTCCTCCGCGGCGCGGGGGCACGCGGGCACGAGCACCCGGCTCTCGGCGGCCTGGACTGTCCGGGGGCAGAGTGCCATCGTCACTCGGGCCTCGATGCCGCGTGGGGTTGCCGGCAGCAGGCGCAGCGATCCGCCGTTGGCCTTGGCGAGGGTGTCGGCGATCGCCAGACCCAGTCCCGATCCGTCACGTCCGGCGGAGTTGCTTCCCCGCCAGAACCGGTCGAGGGCGCGCCGGCAATCTTCCGCCGACATGCCCGGCCCCTCGTCGATCACCTGGATCTGCGCATATGCTCCCGCGACCATGTGCCGGACGGTGATCGACGTGTCCGCGTCGGACATGTGGAGAGCGTTGTCGATGAGTACGTCGAGAATCTGCTCGAGATGCCCTGGTACGCAGGCCGAGACGGTTCCGTTCGCGTCGGGGGCGATCAGCCTGACCTGCTTTCGGGCTGCAGCCTGCTCCCAGGCGGCCACCCTGGTCGCGATGACCTCGGCCACGTCCACCGGTGCCACGGACTGGTCCCGGCCTTCGGCCCGTGCGAGCCGCAGCAGTTGGTCAAGCAGTGTGGAGAGGCGTTCGATTTCCGTCACGGCCTGCTGGAGTTGCTTCCTGGCCTCCGGCCGGACCCCGCATTCCAGGGTTTCGACCCGCAGCCGCAGCGCGGTGAGTGGATTGCGCATCTGGTGCGAGGCGTCGGCCACGAAGGCCTTCTGTGTCTCCAGAAGTGTCACCAGATGGTCAGCCATCCGGTTGAACGCGTCGGCCAGTCCGTGCATTTCGGGCGGTCCTCCCCCGCGCTGCACGCGCACGTCGTACGCCCCGTCGATGATGGCGTGCACCGTGTGGTCGAACTGCCGGATGGGACGAAGCAGCCACCGGCTCAGCGGCACGCTGGCCAGGCCGACCGCGGTCAGCGCAAGGGCCGCCGCACCGATCAGCAGCAGGGTGTGGTTGTCCACATCCCGTTGCACCGCCGCGCCCGAGGCGACGGCACCTAAGGCGCCGATCGCCTCCTCTCCCTGGAGGACGGGCTCGGCGATGATCACCTTGCCCGGTCGCAGGGCATGTCCGGCGTGCTGGGACGGGCCGGCGCTCTCACCGCGTAACGCCTCAGCCAGGGAAGAGTGGAGCGCGGCCGCAGCGGCGTCGACATCGGTGCGAGACGCCGCGGCCACCCTGCCCTCGGAATCGACGAGGATGACCGTGGTCTGATGGCTCGACTCATAACGCCGCAGCCGCTCCTCGAAAGCCGCCACCGCGGCCCGGTCCATCAGCGCCGCCTTGGCTTCCACAGCCAGTTCACGTGTGTCCCGGGCCCGCGTTGTGGCCAACTGGTGGTAGGCGTTGAGCGAGTAGCTGAGGGCGAGAGGGACCTCGAGCATCAGCAGGATGACCGCTGTGAGGGTCAGGTAGGTGAGGAGCAGCTTTCTCCGCACAGGTCTCCCTCTTTCAGCCGCACGGGTCGGTCAGCCGGAAACCCACACCGCGGACGGTCTCGATCCATCGTTTGTCGCCGAGCTTGGTCCGCAGAGTTCCCACGTGGACGTCGAGAGTCCGGGTCGAGCCGTACCAGTTCTCGTCCCACACGCGTTCGATGAGCTGCTCCCTGGTGAGCACCGCCCCGCACTCGGCCGCCAGCAGCGCCAGGAGGTCGAACTCCTTGGCCGTCAAGGGCAGTGGCCGGCCTTCCACGAAAGCCTTGCGCGCCCGGACGTCGATGCTGAGTGCTCCCATCTCCAGCCCGGAGTCGTCCGGTGCCGACGGGGCAGTGGGTATCGCTGTCTGCGTGGTGCGCCGCGTCACCGCCTCGATACGGGCCAGAAGCTCCCGGAAACCGTAGGGCTTGACGACGTAGTCGTCCGCGCCGGCCTGCAGCAGCATGACCCGGTCGATTTCCTCGGACCGTGCCGTCACCGCGATGATGGGGACCATCGAGGTGGCCCGGATCCGTCGGCACACCTCGTAGCCGTCGAGGTCCGGAAGGCCCAGGTCGAGGAGGACGAAGTCGGCCTCCTCTGCCGCGTCCACCGCCTTTTCGCCGTCGGCCTTCCACAAGACGGTGTGACCGTGCTGCCGGAGTGCGTCTGTCAGTGCGTCTGCAACGTGCTCGTCGTCCTCGGCCACAAGTATGTGCACGTAGTCCACAACCCCCCGTTAAAGGCCCACCTGCTGCCGTGACTCTACCCGCGTCCACTTCCTGGAGAGTTGAGAACGGTCCTGCCGTCTCGATTGCTGGAACGAGCGGTGTGTCAACTTCCTCTGTCGACTCCATGTCCGAAGCTGAACGCTCCCCTGCACTGGACTTGACGGTCCGTTGCACATGCCGCGCCTAGCTTGAGTTGCCGAGGTTCAGTGATCCACGGAGTGATGCGGAATCGCGAGCCGGCCCGGTACCCGCACTGCCCGCAGGAGGTCCGTCCATGCGGTTCTCGAACTGGCTCCTGATGACCGTCGCGTTCCTCTTACTGCTCGCCGCCGCCTGGCTCCTGTTCAACTTCTACACGCCGTCCACCGTCTGAGCCCCGTCGCCTGAAATCTCCTGACACCCCCACATCCCCCGATGGGGGTGTCAAGGCTGCCCGAAGACCCGTGAAGGGAGAGCTGATGTCACCGGGGGGCGCACCTCCTCGCGGCCCTCCCCCTGCGCCCTGTTCCGCCCACTGGCGCGGCCACCGAGCCCTCGGCACCGGACTGTCCGAGAACGTGGCGCCCGCGTCGGCCAAGGACAGCTCACCAGCCTGAACGCAGCCCTGACCGAGGCCACGCGGCGGTCCCGGTCCGCTCCAGCCACCATGCCCGGTATCCCACAGGAGTATGACGTGATCGCTTTCAGCACCACGCCCACCGTGGCCCTCGACAGTGCGGGCGGCCGCTGCATGTACGCCCAAGTGGACCGACTGCGCGACATGGGGCCGGCCGTTCCCGTGCAGCTGCCCGAGGGGGTGGGCGCCTGGTCGGTGAGCCGCGGGGACGTCGTCAAGCAACTGCTGACGCATCCCGGTGTCTCCCGGGATCTCAAGGGCACCGTTCCCGGCTACGAGCAGGGCTCGGTCGCCTGGCTGTCCCCGTGGGTGGACATCGACCACATGGCCACCGCCGACGGCAAGGAGCACTCCCGGCTCCGCAGGCTGATCACGCCCGCCTTCAGTCCCCGCCGTGTGACCGCCGTCCAGCCCCAGATCGAAGCCCTCGTCGCCCGTCTCCTCGACGACCTCGAGGCCCTTCCGGCCAACGAACCGGTCGACCTGCACTCCGCATTCTCCTACCGCGTGCCCACCGAGACGATCTGCGACCTCTTCGGCGTCCCGGACGACCAGCGGCCCGAGTTGCTGCGCCTGTTCCGCGCCGTCGGAGAGACCGATGTGGCGAGCGAGGAAGAATCCGTCGACATCAACAACGGCCTGGTCGGCGCGATGCACGCGCTGATCGATGCCAAGCACCGTGAACCGGGCGACGACCTCACCAGCTTCCTCATCGCCGCCCGCGAGGAAGGCAGCGACCCCCTCACCGAGCAGGAGCTGATCTCCACCCTGCTGCTGATGATCGGCGGCGGAAGCGCCACCACCATCAACCTCATCGACCACACGGTGCGCGAACTGCTCGCCAACCCCGATCAGCTGCGCATTGTGCAGGAGTCTCCCGAGCGCTGGGACGACGCGATCCAGGAGTCGCTGCGGGTGCACTGCCCCGTCATGCACCTGCCAATGCGTTGGGCCACCGAGGACATCGACCTCGGCGAAGGCGTGGTCATACGGGCCGGCGACGCCATATTGATCTGCTATGGGGCACACGGACGCGACCCCGACGTCCATGAGAAGGCGGACGTCTTCGACATCGACCGCGAGAACAAGGACCATGTCGCGTTCGGGCTCGGCCCGCACTTCTGCCCCGGTTCACGCCTGGCGCTCCTGGAGGCCAGGGTCGCCCTGCCGGCGCTGTTCGCGCGCTTTCCCCAGCTCGAACTGGCCGTCAAGCCGGACGAGATCGAGCCCGAGCACACCTTCATCGGGAACGGCGTCGCTTCCCTGCCCGTCCTCCTCCGCCACCAGTCGCGGTAAGGGGGGCTGGGGGATGCGCGCAACAACTCTGGTTCACGAACGCTTCGCCGCCCGCGCGGCCACACACCCCGACGCGCTCGCCGTTGTCCACGGCGAGCGGCAGATCAGTTACGGGGACCTCGACCGCCGTGCCGACCAGCTGGCCCACGCCTTGAGACAGCAGGGAGTGCGACGCGGTTCCGTGGTCATGGTGCACCTGGAGCGCTCGATCGACCTGATCGTCTCGTTCCTCGCCACGCTGAAGGCGGGGGCCATGTATCTGCCGGTGGAGCCCGATGTGCCCGGCCACCGCGTGGCGCGATACGTCGAGGAAGCCGGCTGCGTGGCAGTACTCACCCACCGCGGCAGCATGGAGCTCTTCGCCGCCTTGCCGGTGGTCGCGCTCGCCGTCGACGGGACGCCGGCAGACGAGGTCCCGGCCGCTCCTGTGCAGACCGCGGTCGATGGGACGGACGGCGCCTACGTCATCTACACCTCGGGATCGACCGGCGCTCCCAAGGGCGTCCGCGTCGACCACGCCTCTCTCGCCTATCTCTACGACGAGATCAACGCGCGGTACGAGATCGAACCGACCGACCGGGTCCTGCAGTTCGCGGCCGTCTCCTTCGACACCTCCATTGAGCAGATCCTCGTGGCCCTGCTCAATGGCGCGGCCCTCGTCCTTCCGGACCACCTCTGGGCACCCAGCGACCTCGCGGACCGCCTGGCGGCCTACGAGGTCACCGTGATGGACCTGACCCCTTCGTACTGGCGGGCCTTCCTGTCAGAGCTCAGCCGTAAGCCGGCCGACCTGGCGGTGCGTCTGACGATCGTGGGCGGCAGCGCCGTGCACGCCGAGGACTGCCGGACAGCGCTGCGTCTGATGCCCCGTTCACGGCTGGTCAACGCCTACGGCCTGACCGAGACCACCATCACGTCCTGCACGATGGAGGTCACCACTCAGACGCTGCCCGTACAGGGTTCCGCGCCGATCGGTCGCCCGCTGCCGGGCACCGCGGTCCATGTACTCGACGACGACCTGCAGCCGGTACCGCCCGGCCGGCAGGGCGAGATCTACATATCCGGCCCTGGTGTCGCGCACGGCTACCTCGGGGACGCCGCAGACCGGTCCAGGTTCCTGCCCGATCCCCATGCGGAGCAGCCCGGTACCCGGATGTACCGGACCGGCGACGTCGGCGGCTGGACGCCTGCGGGCGATCTGGAGGTCACTGGGCGCGCGGACCGGCAGATCAAGGTCCGCGGGTTCCGCGTCGAGCCGGCCGAGATCGAGGCGGCCCTGGCCGCCCACGAACTGGTCGTCGACGCGGCTGTGGTGCCGTGGGCTCACGGCGCAGAGGCGAAGATCGCCGCGTACTACACCGCGGCTCCCGCGCGGGACGGTTTCTCACCCACCGTCAGTGAGCTGCGGGCGTTCCTCACGGGCCGACTGCCCGGCTATATGGTCCCCTCGACGTTCGTCCAGCTGCCCGACATGCCGATGACGAGCAACGGCAAGGTCGATCTGAAGTCACTGCCCGCACCGGACCTCTCCGGAACACCGGCAGCACCCGCACCCGACGGCCAACCGGGCCAGAGCGCCGGTCTCGTCGAACGGGTGGTGGCCGGGATCTGGCGCCAGGTCCTGGACGTGGAAGGCGTCGAGCCGCACGACAACTTCTTCAGCCTGGGCGGTGATTCCCTCAAGGCCGCCCAGTTGCTCGCCAAGCTCCGCGAGTCCCTCGGCATCCTGATCACCCAGATCCGCCCGCTGATCCGGCTGCTGCTCGACGACGCAACGCTGCGCAGCTTCGCCGCCGCTGTGGAGTCCGCGAGGGCGGGCATGCTCGCCGACGATGCCAAGGCCGTGGACTTCACCGTCGAGTCCGAGCTGGGCATACCCATCCGGCGTACCCCCGTCGAACCCGCCTCGTGGGAGAAGCCGGCCCACATCTTCCTCACCGGGGCCACCGGATTCCTCGGGGTCTACCTCCTTCGGGAGCTCCTGGCCTCCACCGACGCCACCGTGCACTGCCTGGTGCGGGCCGACGACCACGACCGCGCGATGGCACGTCTCCAAGGAAACGCCGCCCACTACTTCCAGGACGATCTGGAGCGCTACCGCAAGGAGGGGCGGATCCGCGCCGTCACGGGTGATCTCGCCGAGCCTCGCCTCGGCCTGACGGAGGACGAGTTCGACCGGCTGGCCCACATCGTTGACGTCATCCACCATCCCGGCGGACTCGTCAACTTCATCTACCCGTACACACACATGCGGGCGGCCAACGTCGAAGGCACCCGCGAGATCATCCGTATGGCCGCCCGGTACCGCAACGCCCCCGTCCACTACACCTCCACCATGGCGGTGGTCTCGGGCTTCGGGACCGCCGGGGTCCGGCAGGTCAGCGAAACCACCCCGGCCGCCCACGCCGATCACCTGTCGGTGGGCTATGTCGAGAGCAAATGGGTCGCGGAGGCCCTGTTGCTGGGCGCCGCCCGACAGGGACTGCCGGTGGCCGTCTACCGAGCCGCCGACATCTCCGGCGACCGCCAGACCGGTGCCTGGAACACATCGACGGAGATGTGCGCGATGAAGAAGTTCATCGTGGACACCGGGATGTCCCCCGTTGCCGAACTCCCCCTGGACTACACGCCGGTGGACCGCTTCGCCGCTGCCGTCGCACACATCGCCGCGTCCCGGCTCCCGCAAGGTGAGGTCTACCACCTCACCAACCCGGGCAAGGCGAACGTCTCCGTACTCGCCGAACGGCTGCGGGCCCATGGCCACACGGTGCGTGAGGTCCCATGGGACGAATGGGTGGAACGGATCGCCGAGATCGCGGTCGAGCAGCCCGGCCACCCCATGACACCGTTCGCTCCCCTGTTCATCGACCGCTGCTCCACCGGTGAGATGAGTGTGGCGGAGATGTACCTGGAGACGACGTTCCCGGTCTTCTCCCGGGACAACGTGGAGTCGGCCCTGGACGGCAGCGGCATCGAGATCCCGCCGGTGGACACCGAGATGCTCGACCGCTACATCCGCTATCTGACCACCGTCGACTTCCTGTGAGGCCCACGTGCTGATGCCAAGCCCGGTCCGGCCGCGGTCCGCATGGGAGCACCTGGATCTCACCGCCGCGCCGGCCGACGGCCCGGTCGCGTTCGGCGACGATCTCAGCCCACGCAGCCTGCTCGACGCGTACCGGCAAGGGCTGTACCCCTTCCCCACTCCCGCCGTCGAGCACCGGTTGCTCAACGAGCTCAGTTACGAGTCCGAAGTTGCTGCCGGACGGATCGGGCTGCAGACCGGCAGCCGGGATCCGTACGGCGTCGCCTGGTGCTCCCCCGACCCTCGTCCGGTGATCCCCGTCGCCCAGACACGCATCCAGCGGAGCCTTCGGCGACAACTGCGCGGTGTCGACTGGACGACCACGGCCGACGTCTGCTTCGCGCGGGTGGTCGACCAGTGCCGCGAGGGGCGCACAGAGTGCTGGCTGACCGACGAACTGCTGGCGAGTCTGACCCGCCTGCACGAGTGCGGCTACGCCCACAGCGTCGAGGTCTGGGACAAAGACGAACTCATCGGCGGGGTGTTCGGGATGCGGATCGGTGCCGTCTTCAGCGCTGATTCGCAGTTCACCCTGCGCAGCGGTGCGGGCAAGGCGGCGGTGGCCGAGCTGACGCGCCGCTTCGCGCAGGCCGGCGGCGTCGCGGTCGACGTCCAGCGCGACAGCGACCACATCAGGATGCTCGGGGCACGGCCGATCCCCCGCACCCAGTACCTGGAACTTCTCCATACCCCCCATCGGCCGTCGCCGCTGGACACCGGGCGGAGGCCGGTACGGCTGCTGACGGACTGACAAGACCAGGACCACACGACGACACACCGGAGACCGCCATGCTTCAGAGCACCACCGGTACGGGACTGCACGTCGCGAATCTCGCCGAACGGCCCGACCTGGAATCGGCCATGCTGACGATGGAATCGTCCTGGCCGGCCTACATCCGCCCCGACCCGATCCTGGTGCACTGGGTCTTCGAGCGGCACGCCCAGCACCAACTCGTGGTGCTCGACGAGACGGAGGCCGTCGTCGCCCGCGCGGCCAGCGCACCGCTGACCTGGGACGGCAACCCCGACAGTCTGCCGGGCACCGGCTGGGACGAAGCGCTGCGCCAGTGCATGACCGACACCTACAGCGGTCACCAGCTCAACGCACTGTGCGCGCTGGAGATCGCCGTCGTGCCCGGCCACCAGCTGCGCAACCTCTCGGGGCACACGCTCCAGGCTCTGAAGGACCACGCCCGCAGCCAGGGCTTCGGCGATCTCGTCGCCCCGGTGCGGCCCAGCCTCAAGCACACCGCGCCGCAGCTGACCATGGACGCCTACGCCGCGCGAACCCGCCCGGACGGGCTGCCGGAGGACCCCTGGCTGCGCGTCCACGTGCGGACCGGCGGCCAGATCCTGAAGGTCTGCCCGGCCTCAATGACCATCTCCGGGAGTCTCGCGCAGTGGCGCGAGTGGACGGAGCTGCCCTTCGACACCAGCGGCCCCGTCGAGGTACCCGGCGCGCTGACACCAGTGACAGCCGACATCGAGCAGGGCTACGCCGTCTACATCGAGCCCAACGTGTGGGTACGCCACCGCCTCTGACAGCACGCCGGCTCCGATTCCCGAACCAGCCTCTGGCTGCCGTCCGTTGACCGAGGCCAGGGCCCAGCAGCTCGCCCGCACCTGTTGCACAGCCTGTTCCGTACCGACCGACTTACAAGAAGGACGAACACCATGAGCATCAGTGAACCGGACAAGGACACCACCAAGCGCATCCAGCTGCGGTCCGCTCTGATCGAGCGGATCGGCGGCTACATGACCGCGCACGCGCTCGGGGTGGTGGCCGATCTCGGCGTGGCCGACCTGATCAAGGACGGGGTGCGGAGCAGCGACGAACTGGCCGCCGAGACCGGGGCACACGAGCCGTCGCTGCGCCGAGTGCTGCGCCTGCTCGCGGCGGTCGGGGTCACCACGGAGCCCGAGCCGGCCCGTTTCGGACTGACCGAGGTGGGGGCTCAGCTGCGTTCCGACTCCCCCGATTCGCTGCGCGCGTTCACCCGGGTCTTCTGCAGCCCGATGTGGTTCACCGCATGGCAGGGCCTGGGCGAAGCCGTCAGCACCGGCGAACTGGCCTTCAGCCAGGCCAAGGGCTCCGACTTCTACACCAGCCTGACCGCGGACGCCGAGTTCAGTGCCCTGTTCCACGAGGCGATGGGCGAGGAGTCCCGGATAGCGGCCGCACGCGTCGCCGCCGCCTACGACTTCTCCCACGCTGCCAAGGTCGTGGACCTCGGCGGCGGCGACGGAACCCTCCTCGCGGCCATCCTCACCGCCCACCCTCACCTGAGCGGCACGGTCTTCGACAGCCCGACCGGTGTGGCCGATGCCCCGGCGGTGCTGGGCAAGGCCGGGGTCGCCGACCGCTGCGCGGTCCAGCCGGGTGACTTCTTCCAGGACATCCCGGAAGACGGCGATCTCTACATCATCAAGAGCGTCTTCCAGGACTGGAACGACGAGGACGCGCTGGCCCTGCTGCGCTCCTGCCGGACCCGGATTCCCGACTCCGCCACCTTGTTGATCGTCGGTACGGTACTGCCCGAGATCCCCTCCGCGGACCAGTCGATCGCGTACTTCACCGATGTGAACATGATGGTCATGGCGGGCGGCCGGGAGCGGACCGAGTCCGAGTTCCGGACGATGCTCTCGGAGACCGGCTTCACGGTGCAGTCCGTGCGGTTCGGTGCGGCCGGACCGCTGTCCATGATCCAGGCCACGCCTTCCGCCACCCGATGACAGCGCCCGGCTTCGGTGCGGAGCTCTTCCTCGGACGGCTCCGCACCGGCCTGCTCACCCCGTCCCCCGGCGATCCGAGGCACCTTGGGGAAGCGGACGAGGACTTCCTCACCAGGCTGCGGGAGTTCTGCGAGAACAAGGTCGACAGCCACCTGATCGAACGTGAGGACCGCATCCCCGATCAGGTGATCCAGGGCCTCAAGGAGCTCGGTGCTTTCGCCATCAAGATCCCAAGGGAATACGGGGGACTCGGACTGTCGGGGCGGTGCTACCTCCGCGCCCTGATGATCGTCAACAGTAACCACTCGGCACTCGGTGAGTTGCTCGCCGCGCATCAGGCCATCGGCCTGCCCCAGCCGCTCACGCTGTTCGGCACGGAGGAGCAGAAACGCGCTCTCCTGCCGCGGTGCGTACGGGAGATCTCCGCCTTCGCCCTCACCGAGCCCGACATCGGCAACGACCCGTTCCGGATGCACACCACCGCCATCCCCGACCGGTCGAGGGACACGTACACGCTGAGCGGCGTGAAGCTGTGGACCACCAACGGCACCATCGCCGACCTGCTGGTGGTCATGGCCATGGTTCCTCCGGCAGAGGACCGCGCCGGGGGAATGACGGTGTTCGTGGTCGAAGCCGACACCCCTGGGGTGACGGTGGAGCACCGCAGCTCCTTCCTGGGTCTGCGCGGCCTGGAGAACGGCGTGATCCGGCTGCATGACGTCGTGGTCCCGGCAGCGAACCGAATCGGCGGTGAAGGCGAGGGGCTGAACGTTGCCCTCGCCGCACAGGAGACCGGGCGGCTCTCGCTGCCCGCTGTCTGTGCCGCCGCCGCCAAGTGGAGCGCGAAGATCGCCCGGGAGTGGGCGGCTGTCCGTGTGCAGTGGGGACGGCCGATCGGCGAGCACGACGCGGTCGCCGGAAAGCTGGCCTACATCGCAGCCACCGCCTTCGCTCTGGAGGCGATGGTCGAGATCTCCGGAAGCCGCGCCGACCTCGGTGGCGACACCGCGCTCGAGGCCGAACTGGCCAAGCTCTTTGCCTCGGAACATGCCTGGCTGGTCGCCGACGAACTGATGCAGCTGCGCGGTGGCCGCGGTTACGAGACCGCGGAGTCGGCCGCGGCACGCGGCGAGCGCGGCGTACCGGTCGAGCGGCTGCTGCGCGACCTGCGCATCGGACGCATCTTCGACGGGTCGACGGAGGCCCTTCGGAGCTTCATCGCCGACGCCGTACTCACGCACCACCGCGCGGCGGCCGACACGACGCAGGGCGCGCCCGGTGAGGCCCCGACCAGCACCCCCGTCGGCAGGTCCGCGCTCGCCGGCCACCTCCTCTTCGTCGAGCAGGCGGCCAGGCGGATCGCCGGTTCGTTCGCCGAGTTCGCCCGTCGCCCGGAGGGTGAACTGGACACCTGTCAGCGCCAACTGGGCCGGCTCGTCGACATCGGCGCGGAGCTGTACGCGATGAGCACCGCATGTGCCTACGCGGCGGCTCTCGCCGACGCCGACGAGACGCCCGTCCGACTGGCCGACGTGTTCTGCCGGCAGGCCCGGCTCAGAGTCACGGAGTTGTTCGGCCGGATGGCCGTCAACACTGACGATCACGACCGGGCCCTCGCCCGCGCAGTCCTCGTCGGAGACTTCACCTGGCTGGAGGAGGGCGTCATCGACCCCTCGATCGACGGGCCCTGGATCGCCGAGCCGAAACCCGGTCCGGCGACCGGACCCGATCTGCGCCGACGCGCCGCCACAGGCGGCGTCGGCATGTCGCCCGACCTGACCGAGCGCAAGGGAGCGCACGATGGACGATGAGACGCGCACCCTCGTCGCAGCGGCACGGAAGCGGATGTCCGAGCAGTCGATGCCGAACCGGTTCCTCGACCTGCTGGAGACGGGCGAAGTGCCGCAAGGGCATCTGCGCGCACTCGCGGGCGAGCTGTACCGCCTGGTGGGAAGTGACCGCCGCAGCTTCGCCCTGCTGGCCTCTCGCTTTCCGTCGGCCCCCGCCGGCGACCTGTTTCTGACGATGGCCCAGGGCGAGTCGCAGGCCCTGCGCCTGGTGCTCGATTTCGCGTCCGCCGTCGGGATGGACGAGGCAGAGTTGGTGGCGTACGAACCGAGGCCGCTCGCCCAGGCGTACCCGGCCTACCTGACTCAGACAGCCCTCCACGGCACGCGCAGCGATATCGCTCTTGCCCTGCTCGCAAATGCGGCCGACTCGGGTGACCAGTACGCGCGGGTGGCCGACGCGCTGTGCAAGCAGTACGGCTTCGACGAACAGGCCGTCGGGCACTTCCGGTTCTTCGCCGAGACGCCCCAGGAGCTGCTGGACCAGGCGGCGGAGACGCTGCGAGCCGGTCTGGCCGCAGGGGACGACCCCACCGAAGCCGTACGGACGGCGCGGATGGTGCACGCCTACGAACTCACCTTCTGGCGCACCCTCGCCGAGGACATCGTGCGCGGACGGGGAAGCGCCGGCCATCCCCGGACGGCAAAGGGCCGATGATGACGACCAACAGCACGCCACTCGGCAGAACCCGTCGCCTTCTGGAGAAGGCGCGCTATCTGAACCTGGCCACGGTGTCACCAGAGGGGCAGCCTTGGGTGGCCACGCTGGAGTACGCCTGGCTGACGGACCCGCTGCGATTCGTGTTCGGCTCGGCGGGACTGTCCCAACACGGGCTGAACATCGCGCTCGCGCCGACTGTCGGCGGAGCGCTGTTCGTAGCGCCAAGCACTCCTGGTCTGGACATCGGTGCAGTCGACGGTGCCCAGTTCACCGGCACCTGCGGCGAGATCTCGGCGGACGAACTCGGCGACTACTACTCGGACTTCTACCGGGCCGTGTTCCCCGACCCTGAGCAACGCGCCCGGTTCAGACTCAAGCCGTCGCAGCTGCGCCCTCCGGCAGCGCACCGGCTCTACGTCGTCATCGTCGAGGAGTGGTGGCTGATCGACACCCGCACCTGGGAACACGACAGGATCGACCGGCGGGCGGAGGTGCCGCTGACCGAACTGGAACAGCTCACCTCCGTAGACGCGCGGCGGTCACCGGCACCGGCAGAAGCAATGGCGGCCATCTCCACGATGAGGGACGGCCGCGGCACTCCGGTGGGGCGGGTGCGGTGACGAACAACAGCACGCCTGTCGACCGGACGCGGCGGGTTCTTGACCAGGCTCGGTACATGAGCCTGGCCACGGTGTCCGCGGAGGGCCGGCCCTGGGTGGCGACGCTGGAGTACGCCTGGCTCGCAGACCCACTGCGTTTTGTGTTCGGTTCGGCGACCGGGTCCCGGCATGGCCGGGATCTTGTGCTCTCGCCGGCTGTCAGCGGAGCGCTGTACGTGGCGGGAGGCTCCCCCGGCCTCGATGTCGCGGCGGTCGACGGCGCCCAGTTCAGCGGCGTCTGCGCAGAGATCCCCGCCGCGGAACTGGATCGGTACCACGCGGCCTTCTACGAGGCGGTGCTCCCCGACGCCGAGCAGCGCACCCAGTGGTCGCTCCCCCCATCGCTGCTGCAGCCTCCGGCGCCGCACCGGCTCTACCTCGTCGAGGTGGAGCAATGGTGGCTGATCGACACCAGCACCTGGGAGCAGGACCGGATCGACCGGCGGCTGGAGGTGCCGCTGACCGAACTCTCTGCGGGCGCCCTCGACGGAGGGCGGTCACGGCCTTCGGAGGCACCGACGGCGGCCGTCCCCACGCAGGGGGACGACCGCCGGACGCCGACCGGGCAGGGCCGATAGGTGGCTGGTTGCCCGCAGCCGACGGCGGGGCGTCACTCGTGCCCGTGCTCCGCCGAGCCGCTGTCCTCGGTGTGCTCGTCCTCCTCGGCGGCGGTGTCGCCGCCGAGGCCCGCCTGCACGGTGAAGTTCGCGGTCCGCACCTTGCCCTCGTGCTTGAAGTCGAGGAAGAGGCGGTACCCGTGGGCGCTGGGCGCGGTGGCGGTGAAGGAGACGGTCGGCCCGGGCTTCGTCTTGGCGTCGCCGGCTTCGCTGTTGGGGTGGACGTGAAGGTAGGCCAGGTCTCCGGCGCGCAGCGCGACGAGGTGCCCGTATGCGCCGAGGTAGGGCTGCAGATCGGTCACCGGCTTGCCGTCCTTGCTCACCTCGAAGGTCAACTCCCGTGCGGAGCCGGCGTCGAGGTCCCCGCGCAGGGTGACCGTGTAGCCGTCGACCTTGCTGGTGCTCACCTGCTTGGGCAGCTCCTGCGGCTCGTAGCGCCCCGCGACCGCCAAGTCTGTGCCCAGGGTGAGGCTTTCGACACTCTCGCCGGCCGGGGCGGCGGGGGCGAAGTCCGCGAAGAGGCGGTAGTCGCCGGCCGTCGGCAGATTCACCGGCATGCGCCACGTGCCGTCGGCGGAGCGCGTGGGGTGCAGGTGGCGGTAGACGGTCAGGTCGCGGGAGGCCAGGATCAGGTGGAGCTCCTTCTCCTGCTCCACCTCGTAGTCGGTGACCGGTCGCCCCTTCGCGTCGAGGATGGCGAACCGTATGTCGGTGGTGCGCCCGCGCTCGATCCGCGGGGTCTTCAGGTCGATCGAGTAGCCGTGAGCCGAAACCTGCAGCCCCTCGGGTACTTCTGCGGCATCGTCCGCGCCGCCGGCCTCCGCCGCTTCGACCTCACGGGCGGCTGGCGTACCCGGTTTGGTGCCCGCGTCGTCGGATCCGGCGAGGCTGCCCACGCCGTACGCCGCGCCGAACACGACGGCGAGTGCCGCGGCGAAGCCAGTGATCTTCGGCCAGGTCTTCATAAAAGTCTCCCGGGACGGGCCGACAGCAGGAACGTCATACGAGGAAACATATACCCCTACCCGGTATATGGCAACGAGCTTGAACATACGCCCAGGGGGTATACACTCCACCCTCCAGGGGTATTCGAACGCTGGCACCGACTTCCCTCAAGTAAAGGAATGCGGGCTGCTGTTGGGTCTCTGACGACAGCCGCTCGAGCAGCGGGGGTAGGCAGCATGGAGATACCAAGATACCCCCGAGGGGTATATTGTTGACCGTGTTAAGGGGGAGGAAGCGGCGATCAAGCCTCCTCCCGGAGTACCGACGAATCGATATCTGAGGTGAAACCCATGACCGACCAGACGACCTCCGACACCGTGTCCGGGACCCAGGAGGGTGAGGCGACCACCGTCTACAAGGTGTCCGGCATGACCTGCGGCCACTGCGAGGGCGCGGTCTCCCAGGAGATATCCGCGCTCGATGGCGTGACCTCGGTGAAGGCCGTCGCCGAGACCGGTGAGGTGACCGTCAGCTCCGCCGCCCCGCTCGACGAGGAGAGCGTCCGCGCCGCCGTCGACGAGGCGGGTTACGAGCTCGTCGGCACGGCCTGAGACCGTCCGGGGCATGGCCCCGGGCCACACGTTTTCCTACCCGCCGGGGCGTGCCGCTTCCGCTGACGCGGATACCGTACGTCCCGGCCTATCCCAGGAGACTCCCCATGACCAGCACGGCTCCCGATACGACACTGCCCGGCCCGGCGTCCGTGTCCGCCTCCGAGGTCGAGCTCGCCATCGGCGGCATGACGTGCGCCTCCTGCTCGGCCCGCATCGAGAAGAAGCTCAATCGCATGGACGGTGTCACGGCGACCGTCAATTTCGCCACCGAGAAGGCGAAAGTCTCCTATCCGGAGGGCATCGAGGTCGCCGATCTGATCGCCACCGTCGAGAAGGCCGGCTACACGGCCAAGGAGCCGCCTCCTCCCACTCCACCGGTCGGCGAGGGGGGAGACGTCCAGGCGGCGGCTGGACCCGCTGTGGACGAGGAGTTGCTCTCCCTGCGGCATCGTCTGCTGGGGTCGCTCGCGCTCTCGGTGCCGGTCGTCCTGATGGCCATGGTCCCGGCTCTGCAGTTCGAGAACTGGCAGTGGCTGTCGCTGACGCTGGGCGCGCCGGTCGTCGTCTGGGGCGCCTTCCCCTTCCACAAGGCCGCGTTCACCAACGCCCGGCACGGCGCCGCCACCATGGACACCCTGGTGTCCCTCGGCACGCTCGCGGCGCTCGGCTGGTCGGTGTGGGCGCTGTTCTGGGGAGACGCCGGAATACCGGGCATGCGCCACGGCTTCGAGTTCACCATCTCCCGTTCGGACGGCTCCTCCGCCATCTACCTGGAGGCCGCGGCCGGGGTCACCACCTTCATCCTCGCCGGGCGCTACCTGGAGGCCCGCGCCAAGAGGAAGTCGGGGGCCGCACTGCGGGCGCTCATGGAGCTGGGCGCCAAGGACGTGGCGGTGCTGCGCGGCGGCAGGGAA
>NZ_JBWLKM010000064.1:0-50276 GCF_059026085.1 Streptomyces sp. a15
AGCCAGGGCGCCGATCATCACACGATCGAGCTAACTCGACCTCGTGCACGCTTCACGGCGAACAGTTGGAACCCCCGCCGGACGCACCCCGCGCACCGAACGACCTTGCTTCACAAGGGAGTTTGCTACCGGACAAGGTTGCGGAGTCCCGTACGCGAGGGCATTGGCTGCGCCACAGTGGGAAGACGCTGTACTAGGAGCCCGGACGGAGGGGAACGCGATGCTGAGGACTCCCACCGGCGAGAGGCGCCTGGACATCCTGGAATGGCTGAAGGACCCGGCCGCGCACTTCCCGCCGCAGCGGCACGGCGATCCTGTGGCGGACGGGGTGACCGCCGACGCCGTCGCCGAGAAACTCGGAGTGCCCCGCGCCCTCGCCGAGACCCACCTCCACCTGCTCGCGGACATCGGCCTGCTGCGCACCAGGCGGATCCGGCGCCGCACCCACTACCGGCGCGACGAGGTACGGATCGCCGAGGTGGCACGCATGTTCGAGAAGGGTTGGTAGGCGCCGGGCCGGCGCGGGTACACGCCTGCGAGGAGGATCGTCCTCCGGCAGCGAAGGGCAGGCGCGCATGAACCGTCCCACGGCTCTGGTTCCCCGCCACTACGTCGCGATCGGCGGCCGCGGCCCCGAGGACGTGGTGGCCGACGCCCGCGGCCGGGTGCTGACCGGCGTCGAGGACGGCCGGATCCTGCGCCTGGAGGGCCTGACAGACCCCGGCGCGACCCACGTCGAGGTGCTCACCAGGACCGGCGGCAGGCCACTGGGCCTCCACCTCCTCCCCGACGACGCCCTGTTGGTGTGCGACGCGGAACGCGGACTGCTGGGGGTGGACCTCACCGACGGCACGGTACGGGTGATCGCCGACTCGGTGGCGGGGGAGCGGCTGCGGTTCTGCAGCAACGTGGTCGCCCTGTCCGACGGAACCGTGTACTTCACCGTCTCCAGCCGCCGCTACCCCTTGGAGGAGTGGATCGGCGACCTCGTCGAGCGCACCGGCACCGGCCGGCTGCTGCGCCTGGCCCCGGGCAGTGACGAGCCCGAAGTCCTGCTGGAGGGGCTGCAGTTCGCCAACGGCCTCGCCCCGAGCGCCGACGAGACGTTCCTGGTCGTCGCCGAGACGGGCGCCTACCGGCTGACCCGCTACTGGCTCACCGGTCCGAAGGCGGGCCGCGGCGAACCCTTCGTCGAGAACCTCCCGGGCATGCCCGACAACCTCTGGCGCGGCGCACCGGACTCCCCGATCTGGGTCTCGCTGGCCGGACCCCGCGTCCCGCCCCTGGACCTGCTGCACCGCGGCACCCCCGACGTCCGCCGCACCGCCGCCCGCATCGCCGTGCGCGCGCCCTTCCGCCCCTCCGGCACGACCGGCGTCCTCGCGGTCGACGACCAGGGCGAGATCGTCCACCACCTCACCCGCCGCCGCTCCGGTTTCCGCATGGTCACCAGCGTCTGCGAGAGCGCCGGCCACCTGATCCTGGGCAGCCTGTGGGAGTCCGGCGTGGCCGTCTGCGAGGCGCCGAGCACGAAGTGACCCGGGCGCACCCCGGGGTTAACCTGTTTCCCAGCCGCGATCACCTCGCGGCGCGGCGGTGGGGCCCGCCGTACCCGAACCGCGGCTCAGGTGCCGCCAACGGTCCCTACTTGCGATGGAGCACGCCCGCATGCCAGGGCCCCGGCGAGTAGGAGACGTACGACCATGACAGCCCAGGAGACCGACAGCCTCCGCGTCCCCGCCCCCCGACAGCCCGCCTGGCGCGGCCAGGCGCCGGTCGTCGCGGTGGTCGCGCTCGGCGGTGCCCTGGGCGCCACCGCCCGGTACGTGGCCGCTCTGTGGTGGCCCGCCCAGCCGGGCGGGTTCCCCTGGGCGACCTTCTGGACCAATGTCGTCGGCTGTGCCGTGATCGGCGTGTTCATGGTGATCATCACCGACGTGTGGGCCGCCCACCGGCTCGTCCGCCCGTTCTTCGGCACCGGTGTGCTCGGCGGCTTCACCACCTTCTCGACGTACGCGGTCGACTTCCAGAAGCTGGTCGACTCCGGCCATCCCCGCACCGGGCTGGCGTACCTCTTCGCGACCCTGCTCGCGGCGCTCACGGCGGTGTGGCTGGCGGTCGCGGCCACCCGGCGGGTCCTGAAGTGGAGGCAGTCATGACGAGGCTGACCGGCCGCGCCCTGCGCGTCACCGTCTTCGTCGGCGAGCACGACAGCTGGCACCACAAGCCCCTCTACAGCGAGATCGTGCACCGCGCCCACACGGCCGGCCTCGCGGGCGCCAGCGTCTTCCGCGGCATCGAGGGCTTCGGCGCCTCCTCCCTGATCCACACCTCCCGGCTGCTGTCGCTGAGCGAGGACCTGCCGGTGGCCGTCGTGATCGTGGACGACGAGGAGCGCGTACGGGCGTTCCTGCCGCAGCTCGACGAACTCGTCACCGAAGGACTGGTGATCCTCGACGACTGTGAGGTCATCAGGTACGTCGGACGGGAGAACGAAAAGGGCATTCCGGGCGCGAAGGGTAAGAACTCGTTGTGAACTGGCTGCTGGTCGTCGCGGGTGCCATGGCCGGTGCCCCGCTGCGCTACCTGACCGACCGGGCGGTGCAGTCCCGGCACGACTCGGTCTTCCCCTGGGGCACCTTCGCGGTGAACGTCACCGGCTGTCTGATCCTCGGCGTGCTGACCGGCGCGGCCGCCTCGGGAGCCGCCGGTTCCCACCTCCAGCTGCTCCTGGGCACTGGCCTGTGCGGGGCGTTGACGACGTACTCGACCTTCTCGTACGAGACCCTCCGGCTGGCCGAGGCCGGGGCGGGGTTCTATGCCGCCGTCAACGCGATCGGCAGCGTGGCCGCCGGTCTGGGGGCCGCCTTCGTGGGCGTGGCGGTGGCGCAGGCGGTGTGGGCGTAGGGCACTCGGGTCGCGATTGTGTGCGGCTCGGCTCTCGTCTGCGTGTAGTAAGACGGAGCTCGCCGTACCCAGCCACCCCCTGTGTCCCTTGAGCAGAACTGGATCCCATGAGCGTCATCAGCGTCGGTCAGGCCGTCGTCCTCGGAGCCGTCGAGGGGGTGACCGAGTTCCTGCCCGTCTCCTCCACGGGCCATCTGAAGATCGTCGAGGGGCTCATGGGCATCCCGGTCGACGAGGACTCCGTCGTCGGGTTCTCGGCCGTGATCCAGGTCGGGGCGATCGCCGCCGTGTTCGTGTACTTCTTCAAGGACATCGTGCGGATCGTCTCGGCGTGGGGCCGCGGGCTGGTCGACAAGGAGGAGCGGTACCACCACGACTACAAGTTCGCCTGGTGGGTGATCTGCGCGACCGTCCCGATCGTGGCCGTGGGCCTGGCCGCCAAGCCGCTCATCGAAGGGCCGCTCGCCTCGCTGTGGGTGGTGGCGGGCTCGCTGATCGTCGGCAGCGGGGTGATGTGGGCGGCGGACCAGATGGGCCGGCACAAGCGCGGGGAGGACGACACCTCGTTCAAGGACGCCATGCTGGTGGGCAGTTCACAGATCCTCGCCCTGCTCTTCCCGGGCTTCTCCCGCTCCGGTGCCACCATGTCCACGGCGCTGATCCTGGACCTCGACCGTGTGGCCGCCACCCGGCTGTCGTTCTTCCTCGGCATCCCCGCCCTGACCGGGGCCGGCCTGTACGAACTCAAGGACGCCCTGGGGACCGGCGTGGGCGCGGCGCCGCTCGCCGTCGGGACCCTCGTCTCGTTCGGCGTGGCCTACGCGTCCATCGCCTGGCTGCTGAAGTTCATCGCCAAGCACTCCTTCAACGCCTTCGTGATCTACCGGATCGTCGTGGGTGTGCTGCTCTTCGGGCTGCTGGGCACGGGCGCGCTGAGCAGCTGACCTTCCGCGGGAGCGGTAGCCGCCCCGGTGGGGTGTGAGGTCTCTTTCAGGCCTCACACCCCGTGAATTTCTTGTTTCAGCCGCCTTGACAGAGACCTCACGCCCCCGGAGTATCACTCCCGTGAACCTGTCAGACAGCCAGACAGCCAGTCAGGGCCCGCGACGCGTCAGCGCCATGGAAGCGGTGCTCGGGCATCTGCGCGGCGCCATCGAGCGCGGCGACTACGCGATCGGCGACAAGCTCCCCTCCGAGGCGGAGCTGTGCCGCACCCTCGAGGTCTCCCGCCCCGTGCTGCGTGAGGCCCTCAGGGCCCTGCAGACCATGGGGCTGACGGTCTCCAAGACCGGCAAGGGCACCTTCGTGGTCGCGAGTGCCGTTGAGGACCCCACCTTCGGCGACTACGCGGCCAGCGACCTGCTGGAGGTGCGCCGCCACGTCGAGATCCCGGTCGCCGGGTACGCGGCCCGGCGCCGCACCCCGGAGAACCTGGATCACCTGGCCCACCTCCTGGACCGGATGGAGCGGGAGACCGACACCACCGCCTGGGTCGCGATGGACACCCTGTTCCACCTCGGCGTGGCCGAGGCCGCCCAGAACCCGGTCTTCCGCCGGGTCATCGAGGAGATCCGCGACGCACTGGCCCGCCAGTCCGCGTTCCTCAACGAACTGGGCGGCCGGCGGGAACAGTCCAACCGCGAGCACCGGGCGATCGTCGAGGCGCTGATCGACGGTTCCGAGACCGACGCGGTGGAGGCCATGTCCCACCACCTCGACCGCGTCGAGACGACCCTCACCGACATCGTGCGTTCCCCGCGCACGGACACCCCCACGGAAGGCGGACCCGAGGCGTGAGCGAGCAGCACCTCCAAGAGGCGACACCCGGGGCGACCCGCAAACACACCGCGCACGTCGACGCCGGAGACGCGGGCTACAGCAAGTCCCTGAAGTCCCGGCACGTCAACATGATCGCCATCGGCGGGGCCATCGGCACCGGCCTCTTCCTCGGCGCCGGCGGCCGCCTCGCCGACGCCGGGCCCTCCCTCTTCATCGCCTACGCGGTCTGCGGCATCTTCGCCTTCCTCGTCGTCCGTGCCCTCGGCGAACTCGTCCTGTACCGCCCGTCCTCCGGCGCCTTCGTGTCGTACGCCCGGGAGTTCCTCGGCGAGAAGGGCGCGTACACCGCGGGCTGGATGTACTTCCTCAACTGGGCCACCACCGGCATCGCCGACATCACCGCGGTGGCCACCTACACCCACTACTGGGGCATGTTCTCCGACGTCCCGCAGTGGGTGATCGCACTGATCGCGCTCGCCGTGGTCCTCACCGTGAACCTGATCTCGGTGAAGATCTTCGGCGAACTGGAGTTCTGGTTCGCCATCGTCAAGGTCAGCGCGCTGGTCATCTTCATGTGTATCGGCATCTTCCTGCTGGTCACGCAGCACCCGGTGGACGGCACCACCCCCGGCCCCTCCCTGATCACCGACCACGGCGGCGTCTTCCCCAACGGCCTGCTGCCCATGCTGCTGATCATCCAGGGCGTCGTCTTCGCCTACGCCTCCGTCGAGCTGGTCGGCGTCACGGCGGGCGAGACCGAGAACCCCGAGAAGATCATGCCGAAGGCGATCAACTCGATCATGTGGCGCGTGGGCATCTTCTACGTCGGCTCGGTCGTCCTGCTGTCGATGCTGCTGCCGTGGAACACGTACACGTCCGGCGAGAGCCCCTTCGTGACCGTGCTGTCCAACATCGGCATCCCGGCGGCGGGCGGCGTGATGAACCTGGTCGTCCTCACCGCGGCCATGTCCTCGCTCAACTCCGGCCTGTACTCCACCGGCCGCATCCTGCGCTCCATGGCGATGTCCGGCTCCGCGCCCAAGTTCACGTCGGTGATGAGCCGCAGCAAGGTCCCGTACGGCGGCATCCTGCTCACCAGCGCCTTCTGCGTCCTGGGCGTCGGCCTCAACTTCGTCGTCCCCGCCGACGCGTTCGAGATCGTGCTCAACTTCGCCGCGATCGGCATCCTCTCCACCTGGGGCATGATCATGATCTGCCACCTGATGTTCTGGCAGAAGTCCCAGAAGGGCGAACTCGCCCGCCCCGGCTACCGGTTGCCTGGCTCCCCCTGGACCGAACTCGTGACGCTGGCCTTCCTCGCCTCCGTCCTCGTCCTCATGTACGCCGACGGCGGCGCCGGCCGCACCACCGTGCTGTGCCTCCCGCTGATCGTCGGGGCGCTGGTCGTCGGATGGTTCGCCATCCGCCGCCGTACCGCGCGCACGTCCACCACCGGAGCCGACGCGTGAGGCACGCGCCGCTCCCCGAGAAGCAGGCAGTGATGTACAGCAGCTCTGTTGCGGACGCACCCCTGATCCGCGAACCCCTCCACGCTCCCGTCGCCCACCTCATACGCGGCGGGGTCGTCGAGGGCATCCACTACGGTTCCGTCGTCGTCCTCGACGCCGACGGCCACGTCCACTTCCAGCTCGGCGACATCGAGGCCGCGTTCCACCCCCGCTCGGCCCTCAAGCCCGTCCAGGCCGTCGCCATGGTCCGGGCGGGGCTCCCGCTCGACGGCGAGCTGCTCTCGCTCGCCGCGGCCAGCCACTCCGGCGAGGAACGCCACCTCGCCGGCACCCGGCGCATCCTGGAGCTCGCCGGACTCACCGAGGACCATCTGCGCAACGTCCCCGACCTGCCCTTCGACCCCGTCGTCCGGGACGACTGGGTCCGGGACGGCAGGATGCCCTCCCGGCTCGCCCAGAACTGCTCCGGCAAGCACGCCGCCATGCTGTACGTCAGCCGGCTCAACGGCTGGTCCCTGGACGACTACCTCGACCCCGGGCACCCGCTCCAGCAGGCGATCGCCGAGATCGTCGAGGACCTCACCGGGCAGCGCATCGCCCAGGTGACCGTCGACGGCTGCGGCGCGCCCCTGTTCTCCATCTCCCTGAACGGCCTCGCCCGGGCCGTCGCCCGCATCACCACCGCCGCGCCCGGCACCCCGGAGGCGCGGGTCGCCGACGCGATGCGCGAGCACGCCGAGATGGCGTCCGGTTCCGGCCGGGACGTCGCCGCGCAGATGCGGGCCGTGCCGGGGCTGCTCGCCAAGGACGGCTTCGAGGGCGTGCACGTCGCTGCGCTGGCTGATGGCCGAGCGGTTGCCGTGAAGATCGCTGACGGGGCGAATCGGGCGCGGGTTCCGGTGGCTGCGGCTGCCCTCGCCCGGGCCGGCGTTGACCCGTCGCTGCTCGCGGAGTTTGCGGGGGAACCCCTGCTCGGCGGCGGCGAACCGGTCGGCTGCGTACGGCCGGTGCGGGCGCTGGACCCGGTCACGCTGTCGGCCTGCGCCTGACGGCAGCAGGCCGGCTGAGCGACGTAGGGGTGCTGTGTTCTGCCGGCTGCGGGTGTGCCGTGGCTGGTCGCGCCCACGCGGCGGAGCCGCATGTCGATACAGCCCCGCGCCCCTTGGGGCGCTCACCCTCACCCCTCAGAAAGAGGAACCGAACCCTCATGACCGCAGTCACCCGCAGCGAGCACGACCTCCTCGGCGACCGTGACGTCCCCGCCGACGCGTACTGGGGCATCCACACCCTGCGCGCCACCGAGAACTTCCCCATCACCGGCACCCGGATCTCCGCCTACCCGCACCTGATCGACGCCCTCGTCGCCGTCAAGGAGGCCGCCGCCCTTGCCAACGAAGAGCTCGGGCTGCTGGAGCCGAGGAAGGCCGCCGCGATCGTCGAGGCGTGCCGGGAGATACGTGACGGCAAGCTGCACGACCAGTTCGTCGTCGACGTCATCCAGGGCGGCGCCGGCACCTCGACGAACATGAACGCCAACGAGGTCGTCGCGAACCGGGCGTTGGAACTGCTCGGGTACGCCAAGGGGGAGTACCGGCACCTGCACCCCAACGAGGACGTCAACCTCGGCCAGTCCACCAATGACGTCTACCCGACCGCCGTCAAGATCGCGACGGTCTTCGCGGTACGTGGACTGCTCGAGGCGATGTCCGTACTGCAGGACGCCTACGCGCGCAAGGCCGTCGAGTTCCGCGAGGTTCTCAAGATGGGCCGTACACAGTTGCAGGACGCGGTGCCCATGACGCTGGGCCAGGAGTTCTCCGCATACGCCGTCATGATGGACGAGGACCGCAGCCGTCTCGCCGAGGCAGTCGAGTTGATCCATGAGATCAACCTGGGCGCCACGGCCATCGGCACCGGCCTCAACGCCCCCGCCGGATACGCCGAGTCGGTCCGCCGTCATCTCGCCGAGATCACCGGCCTCCAGCTGGTCACCGCCGCCAACCTGGTCGAAGCCACCCAGGACTGCGGCGCGTTCGTCCAGATGTCCGGCGTGCTCAAGCGGATCGCCGTCAAGCTGTCGAAGAGCTGCAACGACCTGCGGCTGCTGTCCTCCGGGCCGCGCGCGGGCCTCGGTGAGATCAACCTGCCGCCGGTGCAGGCCGGTTCGAGCATCATGCCCGGCAAGGTCAACCCGGTGATCCCCGAGGTCGTCAACCAGGTCGCCTTCGAGGTCATCGGCAACGACGTCACCATCACCATGGCCGCCGAGGCCGGACAGCTTCAGCTGAACGCCTTCGAGCCGATCATCCTGCACTCCCTGTCGGAGTCCATCACCCACCTCAGGGCCGCCTGCCTCACCCTCGCCGAACGCTGCGTCGACGGCATCACCGCCAACACCGAGGCGCTGCGCGCGAGCGTGGAGAACTCCATCGGCCTGGTCACCGCCCTCAACCCGCACATCGGCTACACGGCGGCCACCGACATCGCCAAGGAGGCCCTCGTCACTGGTCGTGGCGTGGCCGAACTCGTCCTGGAGAAGGGCCTGTTGCCCGCGGACACCCTTGCCGACCTGCTGCGGCCGGAGATCGTGGCGGGCACCGGCTCACCCCTGGCCTGAGCCGCGGGACGCGCACCAGGACCGGCCCGGAGGCACAATAGCGATCATGACTTCCGCCATGACCTTCCAGCCGGTCCTGGAACGCATCGCCCACGAGATCGGCCGCACGCCCGGCCACGGCCGGCCCGCCGACTACATCCCGGCGCTGGCGGCCTGCGATCCGCGCAGCTTCGGCATGGCCGTCGCGGAGCTGGACGGCACGGTGTACGGAGTCGGGGACTGGCGCGAGCCGTTCTCCACGCAGTCCATCACCAAGGTCTTCACCCTCGCCCTCGACCTGGCCCGCGAGGGCGACGAACTCTGGGAGCACGTGGGCCGCGAGCCCTCCGGCAACCCCTTCAACTCGCTCATCCAGCTGGAGTACGAGAACGGCATCCCGCGCAACCCGTTCATCAACGCGGGCGCGCTCGTCGTCACCGACCGCCTCCAGACCCGTACCGGAGACGCGGCCGGCGAACTGCTGACCTTCCTGCGCTCGGAGTCCGGCAACCCCACCCTGGACTTCGACAAGGAGGTCGCCGCCTCCGAGGCCGCCCACGGCGACCGCAACGCCGCCCTCGCCCACTTCATGGCGTCGTACGGCAACATCGACAACCCCGTCCCGGTCCTGCTCGACCAGTACTTCCGCCAGTGCTCGGTCACCGCCTCCTGCGCCGACCTCGCCCTCGCCACCACCTTCCTGGCCCGGCACGGCATCCGCGCCGACGGCACCCGGCTGCTCACCCAGAGCCAGGCCAAGCAGGTCAACGCGGTGATGCTGACGTGCGGGACGTACGACGCGGCGGGCGAGTTCGCCTACCGGGTGGGCCTGCCCGGCAAGAGCGGCGTGGGCGGCGGCATCATCGCGGTGGTGCCGGGGCGGTGCACGTTGTGCGTGTGGGGTCCGGGACTGGACGAGCGGGGGAACTCGGTGTCGGGCGTGGCGGCCCTCGACCGCTTCACCACGCTGACCGGGGTGTCGGTGTTCTGAGCGTTCCGAGCACGCTGAGGGTTCCGAGCGGGCTGCTCAGCCGAGGAACTCCTCCAACATCGGCAGCAGTAGAGACGTCCTCCCCATGAGGGCCATGTGCGTGGTGCCGGGCAGCACGGCCAGCCGGGCCCCGGGGATCAGCCGCTGCATCTCGGCGGCGTGCTCCACGCGGACGAAGTCCGTGTCGCCGATGACCAGCAGGGTGGGCGCGTCCAGTGCCCGCAGGTCGTCGGCGGTCCAGGGCAGCGGGCCGTGCGCGGCGACCGAGCACTTGGCGATGAAGTCCTCGAAGTGCTCCGGTCGGGGCGCGACCGCCGCGTAGGCGTCGGCCATCTCCTTGAAGTCGGCCTCGGACGGCAGCAGCGGCGAGTCGGCGGCGGGGTCGAGGATCTGCTCGTGGTACCCGTCCTGGGTGTACTGGGTGGAGGCGAGCACGAGCCGTCCGACGCGTTCGGGGTGGCGAACGGCGACCTCCAGGGCGGTCAGTCCGCCGAGGCTGAAGCCGAGGAAGTCGGCCTGCTCGATGCCGAGTTCGTCCAACAGGGCCACCACGTCACGGGCCAGGTTCGGCACCGTGATCGCACGGTCGATGTCGGCGGTGTGCCCGTGGCCCTGCAGTTCGGGAGCCACGATGTGCCGGGCGGCGGACAGGGCGGGCAGCACGGCCCCGAAGGCGAGGCCGACCGTGAGGACACCGCCGTGCAGCAGCACCAGGGGGCGCCCGGTGTCGCGGGCGGTGCCGTGCGTCTCGTAGTACATGGTGAGGCCGTCGACCTCGGCGTACGCGGCGTTGCTCGGCATGGTCATCACGTCCGGTCTGTGGGAATCGGGTACCAGGTAGACCGGCGGGCCGTGCGGAACTCATCGGTTCCGTCGGGAGCACACGCCGGTCACACGCAGTCCGCCGCCAGGAGAGTCCCGCGTCGTTTTCCGGCCACTCGGCGTTGACACGCTTCCCGAGTGTTGGCCATGGCTTTCCCCGTCGATCTCCGCCGCTGCCAGGTGCTCGGTCTGGCTGGAACCGCCTGTCTCGCGGCAGGAGGCGAGACCGCAGGCGCCCTGCCCGTGCGGGAACTGCTCTCCCCGTCCTCCGTCCATGCCGCGCTCGGCCTGGTGGGCGTGTACTTCGGCCTCGTCCTGCTGATCGCCGCCTGGGCCCTGCTGGGACGGCTGGTCCGCGGCCCCGAGCCGCCGAGCCCGCGCGCGCTGATGGTGGTGCTCGCGGTCTGGGCGGCCCCTCTGCTGGTCGCGCCGCCGCTGTTCAGCCGTGACGTGTACAGCTACCTCGCGCAGGGCGCCATGGTGGATGCGCACATCGACGTCTACGCACACGGCCCCGCGCAGCTCGGCGGGCCGCTCGCGGACGAGGTCTCCCCGCTGTGGCGGCACACCGGAGCGCCGTACGGCCCGGTCTTCCTCGGCCTCGCCTCCGCGCTGTCCGGGCTGACCCGGGGCGAGCTCCCCGCCGGCCTCGTCGGCATGCGCCTCGTCGCCCTGCTCGGCGTCGGCCTGATGGCGGCCGCGCTGCCCCGCCTCGCCCGGCACAGCGGCGCGGATCCGGCCGCGGCACTCTGGCTCGGTGCCCTCAACCCGCTGGTCCTGCTGCACCTGGTCGCGGGCGCCCACAACGACGCCATCATGCTCGGCCTGCTGGGCCTCGGCCTGGTCGCGGCACTGGGCCGGTGGCCGGTCCTGGGCGCCGTGCTCGTCACACTCGCCGCCCTGGTCAAGGCACCCGCCGTCCTCGGGCTCGCCGCGGTCGTCGTGCTTCAGGTGCGCGCCGGCCGGAGCCCGGCGCGGGCCGTGGTGACGACCGTCGTCGCGGCCGCGGCCACCACGGCCGCCGCGACGGCGGCCGCCGGGACCGGATACGGCTGGATAGGCGCCCTCAATACCCCCGTCTCCCCGCAGAACTGGGCCCTCACCAGCCTTCTCGGCCGCGCGACTCGCGCCGTTCTGGAGCGGCTCGGCAGCGACCTGGCACCGCTGGCCGTACCGGTGTGGCACACCCTGGGCATCGTGGCCGCGGTGGTCGCCATCCTCGCCATATGGCTGCGGCTGCGGCTGCGGCCCGTGTACGCGCTCGGCCTGAGCCTGCTGGCGGTGGCCGCGCTCGGTCCGGCGATCCGTCCCTGGTACGCCCTGTGGGGGCTGTTCCTCATCGCCGCCGCCGCGCCCAGCACGTCGGTACGGCACCGGGTGGCGGCCGTGACCGGGGTGCTCGCGCTCGCCGCCCTGCCGAGCGGCGGTGCCGCGGACGCCGGGCAGCTGGTCCTGGCCGTCTCGGGCGGCGTACTCGCCGTGGTCGTCCTGTGGCAGGCCCACCAGGCGGAGCTGGCCCCGGCGTCGGGACGTACGGCATGAGACTGCCCCGCCCTCGTCCCCGCACCGACCGCGGCCGGCTGCTGCTCGTGCGTTCACGGCGACCGTGCCGCTGCTGCGCGACTGGTTCGACCTGCGCGTCTACCACGGAGCCGTGGACAGCTGGGCCCACCACGGCGGACGGATCTACGACTACCGGGTGCCCGGCACGCCGTACGGCTTCACCTATCCGCCGTTCGCGGCGGTCGCCATGCTGCCGATGGCGCTGCTCCCGCTGCGCGCCGCGATCGCCGTCGCCCTGCTGCTCAATCTGGCCGCCCTGGCGGTGGTGCTGCGCATCCTCGTCGGAGCGGACTGGCGGCGCTACGGCTGGTACGGCTGTGCCCTGGGCGTCTGCGCGCTCGCGCTGTTCGAACCGCTCCGTGACACCTTCAGCTTCGGCCAGGTGAACATCCTGCTGCTGGCCCTGGTGCTCGCCGACGCCCGGCTGCTCGCCACCGGCCCAGGCCGCTGGGCGGGGATCGGGATCGGTCTCGCCTCGGCGGTGAAGCTCACTCCGTTGATCTTCATCGGCCTGCTGCTGCTCGCCCGGCGCCGGCGGGCCGCCGCGCTCGCCACGGCCGTCACCGCGGCGGCGACGGCGCTCGCGGCCTGCGTGGCGCCCGACGCCTCACGCTTCTACTGGACCGAGGCGCTGTGGGACACGAACCGGGTGGGCCGTCTGGACTACGTCTCCAACCAGTCACTGCAGGGAATCCTGGCCAGGCTGGGCGAACCGGACCGCGCGGTGTGGGCGGGGGCGGTGCTGCTGGTGCTGTGCGTGTGGGCGATCCGCGCCCGCCGGGCGGTGGCCGCGGGGGAGTGGACGACCGCGTTCGCCCTCACCGGCCTGACCGCCTGCCTCGTCAGCCCGATCACCTGGGTGCACCACCTGGTCTGGCTGCTGCCGTCCTTCGCCGTGCTGGTCCGCGCCGGGCACCCGCGGCTCGCGGGCGCCCTGTACGCGGTGCTGTGCACGAGCGTGGTGTGGCTGTGGTTCGACGACGCGTCCGGCATCGACGGTTTCCTCGGCAGCAACACGTACACGTGGATCACGCTCGGCCTGCTGGTGTGGCTGCCGGTCGGTCAACTGCGCGCAGCCCGACCGCCCTTGAACCGCAGCACGAGTGCCATGACACCGGCACCCAGCCCGGCGGCGCCGGCGATCGCGCCCGTCTTCGGCCAGTCGGCCTCGCCCTCGGCCGGTGGCGTCACGGCCACGGCCACGGGCAGCGTGGCCGGTCCCGGTGGTGAACCGACCCGCGGCGCGTCCAGCGAGCCCACCGGATCGACTCGCCCGTCCGCGTCGAAACCCCAGTCGAGCAGTTCGCGGGCCTCCTCGTACACGGCGAAGCCGCCGCCCGCCTGAGGGTTCATCACCGTCACGACGAGCGTGCGCCCGCCCCGGCGGGCGGCGGCCACGAGCGTGTGGCCGGCCTTGCTGGTGTAGCCGTTCTTGATGCCGACCAGCCCCGGGTAGGGCTTCACGCCGTTCTCGCCCGACAGCAGCCGGTTGGTGTTCCGGATCTTGTACGACCATCCGCCGCCGCCCGGGAAACGTGCCTCGACCGTGCCGCAGTACCGCGCGAAGTCCGTGTTGCGCAGCCCCGCCCGGCCGAACACGGCGAGGTCGTATGCCGACGACACCTGGCCCGGCGTGTCGTACCCGTCGGGAGACAGCACGCGCGTGTCGCGGGCACCGAGGGAGCGGGCCTTGGCCTGCATGCGCGCGGCCGTGGAGCGCCAGCCGCCGCTCAGCTCGGTCAGCACGCGCACGGCGTCGTTGCCCGAGTTGAGGAACACCCCGCGCCACAGGTCGGCGACCCGGTACGTGCGCCCCTCGGCGACCCCGACCCGGCTGCTGCCGGACCCGATGCCTCTCAGTTCCTTCTCCCGGACCGTGTGCCGGATGCCGCCCGGGAGGACCGGCAGCACGGTGAGGGCGAACAGGGTCTTGAGCGTGCTGGCCGGCGGCAGCTTCCGGTGCGCGTGGTGCGCGGCCAGCACCTCACCGCTGCCGGCGTCGGCCACCAGCCACGACTTTGCGGAGACGTCCGGCACCTTGGGAGCCCCGGCCTGCGGCCGGACCTGCGTGCCGGGGCGGTACAGCAGGGAGGCATGCGGCGCCGCCGTCCGCAGCCCACCGGGTGCGCCGGGCGTACCGGGCTCCGCCCCGGCACGGGCCGCCGCAGCGGCCGGCGCGAGCGCGAGCAGGCCCGCCGCGCAGATCGCGCAGGTTGACGCAACAACCCGGGAAGTCAATCCGATTGTCATACCGCAAACGTAGAAACGGTCCGGTCCTGCACGGCGCTGCCCTGGCCGAGAGGGGGCTGCGAGCACCCGGATGCCACACGTGAGGCGGGCGATTCCGGGGGGTCGGTACGGCTCTCGGCCGGCGTGGTGCGTCAGCCGGCGTGGTGTCAGCCGACGGGCAGCGTCGGCACGATGCGCCGCAGGAAGGTCGCGTTGTCCGGGGTTTCGCGCATCCGCTCCAGCAGGGTTTCCGTGCTGGGCTGGCCGTCGCGGGTCTGCAGGGCGCGGCGCAGACCGCGTACCGCGGTCAACTCGGCGGCAGGGAGCAGGAGTTCCTCGCGGCGGGTGCCGGAGGGGTTGATCTCGACGGCCGGGAAGACGCGGCGGCTCGCGAGGTCGCGGCTCAGGCGCAGCTCCATGTTGCCGGTGCTCTTGAGCTCCTCGAAGTAGAAGTCGTCGGCGCGGGAACCGGTCTCCACCAGGGCGGTGGCGAGGATGGTGAGCGAGCCGCCCTCCTCGGCCAGCCGGGCGGCGCCGAAGAACCGCTTGGGGCCGATCAGCGCGGTCGCGTCGACGCCGCCGCTGAGGGTGCGGCCACCGGCGGCGGCCGCGTTGTTGTGGGCCCGGCACAGCCGGGTCAGGGAGTCGAGCAGGATGACGACGTCCTCGCCCGCCTCGACGAGCCGCTTGGCCCGCTCGATGACGAGTTCGGCGAGGGCGATGTGCTGCTTGGGCGCCTTGTCGAAGGTCGAGGCGTACACCTCCCCGCGCACGGAGCGCTGCATGTCGGTGACCTCCTCGGGGCGTTCGTCGAGCAGGACGACCATCAGCCGGGCCTCGGGGTGGTTGCCGGCCACGGCGGCCGCGATCTGCTGGAGAAGGACGGTCTTGCCGGTCTTGGGCGGGGCCACGATGAGCCCGCGCTGTCCCTTGCCGACGGGGGCGATCAGGTCGGCGACGCGGCCGGTGAGCCCGGCCGCCGGGTGTTCGAGGCGCAGCCGCTCCTGCGGGTGCAGCGGTGTCAGGTCGCGGAAGTGGCGCCGGCTGCGCTGCTGCTCGGCGGTGCGCCCGTTGATCCGGGCGACCTCCGTGAGCGCGCGCTGGGTGCCGCGTACGCCGTCGACGAGGTCTCCCTTGCGCAGGCCGTACTTGCGGATCAGCTGAGGAGGGACCTGGAGGTCGGTGGGCGAGGGCAGCAGGTCCAGGGGGCGCAGATGCCCCTTCCCGTGCGCGTCGATGTCGAGGACGCCGGTGGCGACCCGGGCCGGGGCCTGCTGCTGGACAGGGGCGTGTTCGAGTGTGGTGGTCATGAGGGGTGGTCCTTTCAAGGACGGAAGTGCGTTCGGCATTCGGGATGCGGAAGAAGGAAGGGGAGAAGCCGCGAGGGGAGGCGGAGCGAAGAACACGCCTCGGCGGCGGGAACAGCACCTCGGGTAGGGCGGAAGAGGCCCTCGACGAGGTGGTGCTGGGAAGCCGTCTGCGCCGACCGTGAGAACGGGGGGGGGCGGATCAGGCTGGTTGAAGAGGAACTGGCACCGGCGCCCGGAACGGGGCGTACACAAGTGCTAGCCGTAACGTACCACGCGATGCGCGCTCACGTCTGTGATTCGGGACTCAGCGCTTGGCCAGCAGTCCGTAGAGGAGGGGGATACGCGGCTCGGGCAGCCGCCACCATCCGGACGGCGTACGGACCATCTGCGGCCAGCGCTGCCAGGGCAGCTCGTCGCTCTCCCGAAGGCGCCGGACGGTCAGTCCCACCCCCGTCAACGCGCCGATGACCTCTCCTATTCCGTGCATCCACTCGTAGCTGTCGGTGGCGCCCTCGACGGCCGGACCGTCGGTGTAGGTGCGGGTCGCGTCCCGGTGGACGGGGCCGTCGCCGCCCAGGTAGTCGTGGCGCAGCAGCAGCTCGGGTCCCTCGCCGGGAGCCGGCTTGGGGCCCAGCGAGTTGAGCAGGGGATGGAACTCGACGATGTACAAACGGCCGCCCGGGCGCAGGAGTTGGGCCACCACGCCCGCCCAGCGCTCCAGGTCGGGCAGGTAGCACAGGGCGCCCTTGCCGGTGTAGACGACGTCGAACTGCCGTCCCTCCAGGGCCTCGACGGCGTCGTACACGTTCGCGCACACGTAGCCGACGTCGAGCCCCGCCTTCGCCGCGATGTCGTTCGCCGCCGTCACGGACGCCTCGGAGAAGTCGAGGCCGACGGCCCGGGCCCCGCGCCGGGCGAAGGCGAGCGTCTCGGTGCCGAGGTGGCACTGCAGATGGAGCACGTCCCGGCCGGTGAGCTCGCCGAGGTCGTCCCACTCGAAGGCGGCGAACCAGCGCTCGGGGTCGAGGTCCTGGTCGAGCCCGTAGAACCGGCTGGCGAGGTGGACGGGGGTACGGGCGTCCCAGTTCGCCTGGTTGACCCGCATCAGCCGCGCGTGCTCGTCGGTGGTCATGACGGTATCCAACCAACTCTCATGGCGTGTTGTCGCCAACGGCATGTCGATTCGGCCGGGTCCCGTTCGTCGGTGGGGTGTAGGAAGCTCTTGATGACCGGGAGGACCCATGAAGTACATGCTGCTCGTCTGCGGCGACGACACCGCTGACGCCTCGGGCATGACGCCCGTCGAGCCCTGGGTCGAGGAGCTCGGCGACCGCGGCGTACGGCTGCACGGCCACCGGCTGGCCCTGCCCTCCGACGCTGTCACCGTCCGGGTGCGCGACGGTGAGGTGCTGCGCACCGACGGGCCGTTCGCGGAGACGAAGGAGTACGTCGCCGGATTCGACGTCCTGGAGTGCGACAGCCTGGAGGAGGCCGTCGAGGCCGCCGCCAGGCATCCGGTGGCGGCCATCGGGGCCATGGAGGTCCGCCCGTTCTGGGAGGACGAGGACGCCGAGGGAGAGATCCGTCGGCTCGACGCCGAACTGACCGCGGCGGCCGCCGAGCGTGACGTCGACCGTCTGCTGGCCTGCTACGCGCCGGACGCCGAGACGTTCCCTCTCGCCACCGGCCACGAGCAGCACGGCATTGACGCCCTCCGTAAGGCGGTGGACGCCATGTTCGCGTCCGTCACCGGGCCCGTGACCCGCGAGGTGCTGGAGTTCCGCGTCCACGTCGACGAGAGCATCGCCTTCGGTCACGCTCTCGTCCGGATGCGCGCCACCCGTACGGACGGCGATCCACTGGACGAGGTGATGCGCGTGACCACCGGCTACCGCAACACCGGGCCGCGCTGGGTGATCGTCCACGAGCACGTGTCGGCGGCACTCGAAGGACGGCCGTGAAGTACGTGCTGTTCGTCTGTCTGCCGGCGGGTGACGAGGACGCGCGGCCCGGCAAGGGGACCACCGTGCGCCTGCGCCCGCCGGACGACGCGACCACCGTGCGCGTCCTGGGCGACGAAGTCCTGCTCAGCGACGGGCCGTTCACCGGCGGCGAGGAGTACGTGGCCGCGGTCGACCTGGTCGAGGCCGGCGACCTGGACGAGGCGATCGCGCTCGCCGCACAGCACTCCGCCCTCGTCGGCGGCGGTCCGGTGGAGGTGCGGCCGGTCTGGGAGTGAACGGGATCTCCGGGGCGGGCGGCGTCGAGGCAGCAGTCGCCGCCGCCTTCCGCGAGGAATGGGGCCAGATCCTTGCCACCCTGATCCGGGTGACCGGCGACTGGGACCTCGCCGAGGAGTGCGCACAGGACGCCTTCGCCCAGGCCCTGGACCGGTGGCGGCGCGACGGCGTACCGCGCCGCCCCGGCGCCTGGCTGACGACGACCGCCCGCAACCGCGCCCTGGACGTGCTGCGCCGCGAGGCGGTGGGAGCGGAGAAACTGAGGGAGGTGGTGGTGCCGGTGCGCAACGAACCGTCGTACGACGTCGAAGGCCACGACAGCGGTGTGGAGGACGACCGGCTGCGGCTGATCTTCACCTGCTGCCACCCAGCCCTGCCCATCGAGGCCCGGGTCGCGCTGACCCTGCGCACGCTCGCCGGACTCACCACACCGGAGATCGCGCACGCCTTCCTCGTCCCCGAGGCGACCATGGCGCAGCGCCTGGTGCGGGCCAAGCGGAAGATCCGCAACGCCGGCATTCCGTACCGGGTGCCGCCCGCCCATCTCCTGCCCGAACGCACGACCGGCGTGCTCGGCGTGCTCTACCTCCTGTTCAACGAGGGGTACGCGGCCACGTCCGGCGCCGATCGGGTCCGTGCCGACCTGTGCGCCGAGGCCATCCGGCTGGCCCGAGTCCTGGCCCGGCTCATGCCGGACGAGCCCGAGGTGCTCGGCCTGCTCGCGCTCCTGCTGCTGCACGACGCCCGCCGGGCCACGCGGGTGGACGCGGCCGGTGATCCGGTGAGCCCGGAGGACCAGGACCGTACGGCGTGGAACCGGGCGGAGGCCGAGGAGGGCGTGGCCCTGCTGGAGACCACCCTGCGGCGCGGCCGGCCCGGCCCGTACCAGATCCAGGCCGCCATCGCCGCCTGCCACACCACCGCTCCCACCGCGGCGGACACCGACTGGGCCGACATCGCGGGGCTGTACGGCGAACTGGAACGGTTCGTGCCGTCGGCCGTGATCCGCCTCAACCGTGCGTTCGCCGTCGGCATGGCCGAGGGACCGGAGGCGGGCCTCGCGCTGGTGGCCGGGCTGGAACGCGAGGGCGAACTGGCCGACTACCACCTGCTCTGCGCCACCCGAGCCGACCTGCTGCGCCGCGCCGGGCGCCAGGGGGAGGCCGCCGAGGCCTACGAGCGGGCACTGGAGCTCGTGGAGAACGACGCCGAGCGGAGGTTCCTGGAGCGGCGGCTCGCGGAGTGTCGATCCGCGTAGGAGCCGTTCGTCGGTGGGGTGACCTGCTCACACCGGCTGCCGGAGGTTCCGATGACCGCCCCCGTACGACCGCCTCGCACCCGTAGGATCCGGCAGTTCCTGGCCCCGCTGCTCCCCGGCCGCCGGGCCGCCCGGCCGCGGGCACCCGCCGACCGCGGCCCGTACGACGGACCGGGCACCCCCGATGTCTGGCTGGCGGGGCTCCGGCTGGGCGGCTGAACGTTGTGATGTGAGTCACCAAAGGGCTACGGTGAAGTCGCTTGGAGTACTTCGCCGGGCGGCGCGTCGAACAGCGGCACGCGACCCGGCCCGTCTCCGGGTGAGGGAAGTGATCCCCCTTGTCCGTCGCCTGGGACGACATCGGCGGCCTCGTCGATGCCCACGAACGTTTTCTGGCGGGTGCGCTCGTCGACTCCACCGTCCGGGACTCGGTGCTCGACTCCTGGAAGCGGTGCAGGTCGGCGGGGCTTCAGCCGCACCAGCTGCTGGTCCCCTACGCGCCGGACCTGACGCTGGAGGACCGGTTCCTGCGCGCCGCCGACCCCGTCCTGAAGGACCTGAGCGCGTCGCTCACCCAGGTCGGCATCACCATCGCGCTCTGCGACGCCCGGGGCCGTATGGTCGAGCGGCTCGGCGGGGACCGGCAGCTGCGCGACCGCCTCGACGAGGTGAGTTTCGCCCCCGGCTTCGACGCCTCCGAACGGGTCGTCGGCACCAACGGCGTCGGCACCGCGCTCGCCGAGCGCAGCCCCGTCTACGTCGCCGGCCGAGAGCACTTCGCCGACTGCCTCCAGCCCTTCGCCTGCGCCGGCGCGCCCGTGCGCGATCCCTTCAGCGGGCGCATCGAGGCCGTCCTCGACCTGACCTGCCTGCGCGACGACGGCGACCCCGCCATGCTGCGGCTGGTCCGCGAGGCCGCCCACAGCATCGAGGCACGGTTGCTGGAGCAGTCCACCCAGCGCGAACGGGCGCTGCTGGCCGCCTACCGGCGAGCCGGCCCCGACGTCGGCGGGTGGCCGCGCCAGCCCCGACTCGCGGCCCCCGACCAAGGAGACGGCCACGGCTACGGCGGCCTCGGCCGGATCGACGTGGCGGTGCTGCGGGAGAAGGCCGAGGAACTCCTCGCCTCGCCCCACCGCACCCTCGACGAGGTCGTCCTGTCCGGCGGCCGCGTCGCCACCCTGCTGCGCCGCCCGGTCATGGGCGCGGAGGGCGAGACGGGCGTGGTCGTCGAGGCCCGGATCCTCGGCGGGCCCCGACTGCGCCAGGCCGGATCGACCGCGGCGGCACCGTCCGCGACCGGCGCGACCCGGGTCGAACCACGTCTTGTCGAGACGGTGACGGATGTGTCGCCGGAAGCGGCGCCGACGGCGGCTCGGGCCCTCGCGGATGCGCCGGCCGGACAGGCACCGGTGACCGCGCCGACCGGTACGGCCGCGGGGACCGCCACACTCCTGCCCACCACGCCCACCCGGCCCTCCACGTCCGCCAAACCGGTCGCCGTGACCACCGTGACCATCCCGTCCGCGCCGCCCCTGTCTCCAACAGACACCGGCTCTCCCGCAGGCGCCGACGAGGAACCGCCCACCCGCGCCCGCGTCGACGACCGCCTGCTTCTCGTCGGCGAGCCCGGGGTCGGCCGGCTCGCCGTCCTGGCCCGCAGGCGCCTGGAGTTGCTGCACGACGCGGGCGTCCGCATCGGCACCACCCTGGACGTCGCCCGCACGGCCGAGGAACTGACGCAGGTGGCCGTCCCCCGGTTCGCCGACTTCACCGCCGTGGACCTCCCGGACGCGGTGCTGCAGGGCGAGGAGCCGGGCCCGTTCGGAGCCGGCACCCCGCTGCGCCGGATCGCGCTCGGCTCCGTCCACGAGGTGCCCCACCTGTACGGCGTCGGAGACCCGGTCCACTACGTCCCGACCACCCCGCAGGCCCGCAGCCTGGAGCACCGGCAGTCCGTACTCGAACCCGTCCTCGTCGAGGCCGAGGGCTGGCTCGCCCAGGACCCGGCACGGCTCGAACGTGTCCTCGCGGCCGGCATCCACTCCCTGATCACGGTGCCGCTCAGGGCGCGCGGCGCCACCCTCGGCGTCGTCAGCTTCTACCGTTCCGAGAAGCCCGCCCCCTTCGAGGAGGACGACCTGTCCCTGGCACAGGAGCTGGCGGGCCGCGCGGCGATCTGCATCGACAACGCCCGCCGCTACACCCGCGAGCACAACACGGCCCTCGCCCTGCAGCGCAGCCTGCTGCCCCGGGGCCGGCCCGAGCAGAGCGCCGTCGACATCGCCTACCGCTATCTGCCCGCGCAGGCCGGAGTGGGCGGCGACTGGTTCGACGTCATCCCGCTCTCCGGCGCCCGGGTCGCCCTCGTCGTCGGCGACGTCGTCGGCCACGGACTGCACGCCGCCGCCACGATGGGCCGGCTGCGCACCGCCGTCCACAACTTCTGCTCCCTGGACCTGCCGCCCGACGAGCTCCTCACCCACCTCGACGACCTGGTCGGACGCCTCGACCGGGGCGAGGGCTGGGCGGTGGAGAACACCCAGGCCGACTCCGGAATCGTCGGAGCCACCTGTCTGTACGCCGTCTACGATCCGGTGTCCCGGCGCTGCACCCTCACCCGCGCCGGGCACCCCTTCCCCGCGGTCGTCGCCCCCGACGGCACGGTGGAGTTCGTCGACCTGCCCTCGGCACCGCCGCTCGGACTCGGCGGAATGCCCTTCGAGACCGTCGAACTGGAGCTGGCCGAAGGCAGCCAACTCGTGCTCTACACCGACGGTCTCATCGAGGACCGACACCGGGACATCGACTCCGGCCTCGACCTGCTGCGGACCGTCCTCGCCCACCCCGACCGCGCCCCCGAGGACACTTGCGAGGCGGTCCTCGACGCCCTGCTGCCGGAGCGGCCCAGCGACGACGTGGCCCTCCTCGTCGCCCGCACCCACGCCCTGGGGCCCGAGCAGGTCGCCCAGTGGGACCTGCCCAGCGACCCGGCGGTCGTCTCCGGTGCCCGCGCGGCGGTCACCGAGCAGCTGGCCGCCTGGGGCCTGGAGGACCTCGCCTTCTGCACCGAACTCGTCGCCAGCGAACTGGTCACCAACGCCATCCGCCACGCCGCCGGCCCGGTCCAGCTCCGCCTGCTCCGCGACCGCGCGCTCATCTGCGAGGTCTCCGACGGCAGCAGCACATCTCCCCGGCTGCGGCGCGCCCGCACCGAGGACGAGGGCGGCCGCGGCCTCTTCCTCGTCGCCCAGCTCACCGAACGCTGGGGAACCCGCTACACCCCGAACGCCAAGATCATCTGGACCGAGCAGCCCCTGCCACCCGCCTCATGAGGCGTCGAGCGCCACTTGCCGCTACCCGAGCCGCGCCCGAGCCTCCTGGGAGGCCTAAGCTGACCCGGATGTTCAGCCCCGAAGGCCCCAGTCTCCGCGAGCTCGCCGTCCAGGCACTGTCGTCCGTCGAGCGCGGATACGACCTGCTCGCCCCGAAGTTCGACCACACCCCCTTCCGTACGCCCGACGCGGTGCTCGACGCCGTCGCCTCGGCGCTCCGCCGCATGGGCCCCTTCGACGCCGGCCTCGACCTGTGCTGCGGCACCGGCGCGGGCGTCGCCGTACTGGGCCGGGTGTGCCGGCACCGCGTCACCGGCGTCGACTTCAGCGCGGGCATGCTCGATGTCGCACGGGAGCGGACCGAGCCCGCCGGACCGCGCGTCTCCTGGGTGCGTGCGGACGCCCGCGCCCTGCCGTTCGGCCCCGTCTTCGATCTCGTCGTGAGCTTCGGGGCGTTCGGGCACTTCCTCCCGCGCGAGCTGCCGGGACTGTTCGCCCAGGTGCACGGCGTACTGCGACCCGGCGGGAGCTTCGCCTTCCCCGTGCTCGCCCCGCCGCGCCCCGCGTCCCGCGCCTACTGGATGCTGCTGGGCTTCGACGCGGTGATGCGGGTGCGCAACGCCGTGTGGCGGCCGCCGTTCGTCATGTACTACCGGGCCTTCCGGCTCTCGGACGTACGCCGGGAGCTGGAGCGGACCGGCTTCGAGGTGGACCTGCACGCCCTGCCCGAGTTCGGGCACCGGCGGGACGGCAGCCCGCGGGTCCGGATGGTCGTCGCCCGCAGGCTGCCGTAGCCGAGCCGGGCGTCAGCTCCGGACGAAGGCACACCCGCGCAGCACGACGGCGAGGGCCGCGCACGGCTGCCCGCCGGACCGGCCGACATCCCCTTCGCCCGCGGGAGTTCGGCAACGGTCCGCCGCACCGTCGCCGCCCGTGCCCGCCGCCTGGGCCTGCCCGAGCAGCGCACGCGCGACCTGGTGGCCGCGGTGCACGAGGCCGTAGTCAGCGCCATGCGCTACGGCGGCGCGGGCAGGGGCGCGGTGGGGCTGGGCAGCGACCCGGACCACGTCATCCCGGCACTCTCGAGGGAACGGGTGAGGTCACAGCACCCGGTACAGGGCGTCGATCAGCGCCATCTTCCGCGGGTCGTCGGCGATGTGCGGCCCCATCCGGTTCATCACGTACCCCAGCGATACGCCCGCCTCCGGGTCGGCCAGTCCGCACGAGCCGCCGAACCCGTCGTGTCCGAAAGCGCGCGGATTGGGCCCGTACGACCCGTTCGGCCCGCTGAGCCACAGGCCCAGCCCGACCTCCGTCTCGCTCTCGAAACCTGCGCCCAGTACCAGGTCGCGGCAGCTGCCCTGCCCCTCGCGCACCCGCTCGGCGGCCTCGGGGGACAGGACGCGGTGACCGTCGTACGAACCGCGGCCCGCGAAGATGCCGTAGAGCGCGGCGACGGCCCGCGCGGTGCCGTGGCCGTTCGCGGCGGGGATCTCGGCGTCCCGCCATTCGGGCGTGTTGGCCTCGGTCGCGCCCACCAGGGGGTTGGCCAGCGAGGCGAGTGCGGCGGGCGCCAACTGGCTGAAGACCGTCGCCTGTTCACTGCTCGAGGCGGCCGGCGGATGCACCAGCTCGGCGGCCCGCCCGGCCTCCTTCTCCGGCAGCCCGACGGCGAAGTCGATCCCGAGCGGCCCGGTCACCTCCCGCTCCAGGAACGCCCCCGGCAGCAGCCCCGACACACGCCGCACGACCTCACCGACCAGGAAGCCGTACGTCAGCGCGTGATACCCGGACCGGGTTCCCGGCTCCCACCAGGGCTCCGTCGCGGCGAGCCGCTCCACGGTCACCTCCCAGTCGCAGAGCTGGGCGAGCGTGTGCGGCTCACGCAGGCCCGCCAGCCCGGCCCGGTGCGACAGCAGGTGCCGTACCAGGACCTTCTCCTTGCCGGCCGCGGCGAACTCCGGCCAGTACACGGCCACCGGCGCGTCGAAGTCGAGCAGCCCCCGGTCGGCGAGGATGTGAGCGCACAGCGCCACCGGGCCCTTGGTCGTCGACCAGACGTTGACCAGCGTGTCGCGCTCCCACGGGCGGGTGCCCGCCGCGTCGGACCAGCCGCCCCACAGGTCCACCACGGTCTCGCCGTCGACCACGACGGTCACCGCGGCGCCCAGCTCCCCGCGATCCCGGAAGTTCTCCTCGAACGCCGCCCGCACCGCGCCGAAGCGCTCGTCGCAGTGTCCGTGGATCGCCGACTCGTTCTGGGACATGGGCCCTCCGCCGTCCGCCGGAAGCCCTGAACATACCGACTGGCCGGACCGGACGGAAGGCGTCCTACGCGAAGGCGGCGTAGGCGCAGGCCTCAGAGGAAGAAGAGGGCCCCTTCCGGCTCCTGATGGCCCGCGAGCGTGTGCCAGTAGTCGCGGGTCTCGACGGCCAGCCCGGCTCCGTCGAACCGCACGAAGACACAACCGGCCAGCGTGGACGCCTCGCCGCCCTCCTGCGCGAACACCCGGAACTCGGCCACCGCGACCCCGTCCCGGCCGACGACGGGCGGCGAGAACCGGACATCCGTCACCTGCTCCTGGGCGAACGACCGGCGCAGGTACTCTGCCAGCTCGGCCCGGCCGCGGTGCGGCGCGCGGAACGGCATCGAGCGGTGCACGCAGCCCTCGGCGTACAGCTCCAGCAGCGCCTCCACGTCGTGGACGGCCCAGGCCCGCTCCCACACCCGCACGAACCGCTCCGCGGCCTCACCCGTCTCCACGCGCGGCCCCTCAGGCGTACGACCGCAGCCAGCGCACCTTGGCCGCCTCGTGGTAAGGGCCGCCGCCCTCATGGTCGTTGAAGTCGTACACCTCGATCACCTTCTCGTCGTGCGCCCAGCCGTTGAAGGCGGCGAAGACGGTGGAGGGCGGGCAGGTCTGGTCCTCCAGGGCCACCGAGAACAGGGCGGGGGCCCGGCCGCGGGCCGCGAAGTGCACGCCGTCGAAGTACGAGAGGGTGCGCAGGACGTCCTCGGCGCGGCCGCGGTGCGTCTTGAGGTAGAGGCCGATCTCCCGGTACGGGTGACGGTCCGTGAGCGTGGCCGCGCGCGGGTAGTCGCACAGGAACGGCACGTCCGGCGCCACGGCAGCCAGGTCCGGGACCAGCCCGCCCACCGCGATCGTGATGCCGCCGCCCTGGCTGGAGCCGATCGCCACCGTGCGCGCGGAATCGGCCAGGGGATGCGAGCGGGCGGCCTCGACCGCACGCACCGCGTCCGTGAACACCCGGCGGTAGTAGTAGTTCTCCGGAGCGTCAATGCCCCGCGTCATGAAACCGGGGTACGCGGGCGCGCCGCCCACCGGGTCCCCGGTGCCGCCACCGCCGCCCCAGGCGCTGCCCTGACCACGGGTGTCCATCACGAAGTGCGCCCGGCCCGTGGACGCCCACAGCAGATGCTCGTGCGGCAGACCGCGCCCCCCGCCGTACCCGACGAACTCCACGGCCAGCGGGACCGGCGCGGAGACCTCGGCGGGGATCGTGAACCAGCCCTTCACCGGGTGCCCGCCGAAACCGGCGAACGTCACGTCGTACACCTTCACCGTGGTCAGACCCGTGTCGACCAGCTCGAACCGGGCGTTCAGGTCGTGCTCGCGGGCTTCCTCGAGGGTCTTCGTCCAGAAGGCGTCGAAGTCCTCGGGCTCGGCGGACTTGCTGCGGTACTCGCGGAGCTCGTCGATCGGAAGGTCGAACAGGGCCATGTAGGACCGCCTTTGTAAGCAGTGGGTGCGGATGATCACACCGTACGTGGGTGGTCGGACGACTCGCCAGGTCTTTGCCCCGTCACGCGCCTACGATGAGGCCATGACGTCTGCCGCCGAAATGCCGGTCGAGGAAGCGGACCTGCTGGTCAGGGATGCCGGACTGCTCGTCGTGGACGGGGAGCGGGAGATCCCGGGCGGCTGGGTGGCCGTCACGGGTGGTCGGGTCACCGGCCTCGGATCCCCCGGGACCGAACCCGAGGCCCGTACGACCGTGTCCGCGGCCGGCCGGCTCGTCACCCCCGGCCTGATCAACACGCACCACCACATCTACCAGAACCTCACCCGCTCCTACGCGCCCGCCGTGAACGGCTCCCTCTTCGACTGGCTCACCACCCTGTACCCACTGTGGGCGGCCCTCGACGAGGAGGCCGCCTACGTCTCGGCGTACGTCGGCATGGCCGAGCTGCTGATGGGCGGCTGCACCACGTCCTCGGACCACCTCTACGTCCACCCCCGCCCCCGCCTCGTCGACGCCGAGATCCGTGCCGCCCGCGACATCGGCTTCCGCTTCCACGCCACCCGCGGCTCGATGACCCGCTCCGTCGAGGACCGGGGACTGCCGCCCAGGAGCGTCACGCAGACCGACGAGGAGGTCCTCGCCGACAGCGAGCGCCTCATCAAGGCGCACCACAACCCCGAACCCGGTGCGCTGGTCCGGGTCGCGCTCGCGCCCTGCTCGCCGTTCTCGGTGACCCAGGAGCTGATGACGGCGACCGCCGAACTCGCCGAGCGCCACGACGTACGCCTGCACACGCACCTCGCCGAGGACCACGACGAGGACACCTACTGTCTGGAGACGTACGGCTGCCGGCCCGTGGAGTACTTCGAGGAGACCGGGTGGATGAGCGACCGCACCTGGGTCGCCCACTGCATCTACCCGAACGACGACGAGCTGCGCCGCCTCGCCGCCGCGGGCGTCGGCGTGGCGCACTGCCCCAGCTCCAACATGCTCATCGGCGGCGGCACGGCCCGGGTCAGGGAGATGCGTGAACTGGGCCTGCCCGTCGGCATCGGCTGCGACGGCTCCGCCTCCACCGACCACGCCTCGCTCTGGATGGAGACCCGCGGGGCTCTCCTCCTCGGGCGCTACCGCGGCGGACCCGGCGCGATGACCGCACGGGACGCCCTCGACATCGCCACCCGCGGCTCGGCCCGTTGTCTCGGCCGCGCGGACGAACTGGGCCACCTGCGGCCCGGCGCCTGCGCCGACCTGGTCGTCTGGGACCTGCACGAGGTGGCACTGGCCGGTGCGTTGAGCGACCCGGTGGAGGCGTGGCTGCGCTGCGGTCCCGCCCGGGCGTGGACGACGGTGGTCGCCGGAAAGGTGCTGGTCGACCGCGGTGAACCCGTCCTGCCGGGACTGACCGACGCGCTGCGGACGCACGGGGGAATCGCGCGGCGGATGCAACAGAAACAGCCGTCGGGCTGCGGGCCGGTCACGCCCGGCGGCGCGTCCACTGCGGCTCGGTGAGGGCCCACTCGCGTTCCCACTCGGCCATCCGGCGGCGGTTGGCCGCACCCCGTACGACGGAGTGGCCGAGGAGCACCACCGCGACCGCACCGCCCACCGCGCACGCGCCGATGGTCAGCGTGTGCTGCCACACCGCGGTCCCGTCCGGCGGCGGGGACACACTGCGACCCCGGGCGTCGAACCACACGTCCACCACGTCACCCTGGTGTGTGCCCCCAGGGACCCGCGCCGAGGCCGTCCGCGCACCGGTGTTCGGCTCCGTCCAGCGCACGGTCGCCCGGTACGCGTGCTGGCGGCCGCCCTGCACCGCGGGCACCGAGCCGGCGGTCCTGCCGACGACCTCGGCACGGACCCGATGACGATCGGCACGCTGCTTCTCGGCGACCGCGCGGGCCTCGGAGTGGGCCCACGAGGCGGCGAACGCCCCGACGAGAGGAGCGCCCACCCACAGCAGCACCGTGACGGCCAGGACCGTCCACGCCTCGACGACGTCCGACCGACGCCGCAGCGGGCTGCGCCGCCAGCGCCAGCCGCGCACCCGGGTTCGCATGTCGACCTCCGCACCGCGCACGACTGCGAGTGCCCCCAACGATCTAGTACCCGTTCCACCGGCATCCTTCACCGACGGCCCCGTCCGGGGCCTCCGGACAAGTGCCCAGCAAGGGGGTGCCGAAACGCCGGGGCGGCGCGGGCCGGCCGGAACGCTACGGCCGCGTGGCCGGAACGGTCGCGCCGTCAGCCGAAGCGTTCGATCCGGATACGGTCCACCGGCTGACCGGCCTCCACCAGCAGTCGCGAGGCATGCTCGGCGAAGGCGTTGGAGCCGCACACATAGGCCTCCCACCCACCAGGCGGCTGCTCGGCCAGGAGCGGCGCCACATGTGCGGCCGTCATACGTCCCACCGGCACACCCTCCGGCGCGCTCCGTGTGAAGACGGGCATCGTCTCCGCGCCCAACTCCCGGGCGTAGATCAGCTCCTCGGGACTGCGCGCGGACACCAGCATCCGCAACGGCACGGACAGGTTCCGTGCCCGGTGGTGCCGCACCATCGACATCAGCGGTACGACCCCGGAGCCGGCGCCGATCAGCAGCGCGGGCCGGTCGCCGGGCCAGGCGAAGAAGCCGCTCAGCGGACCGCGTACCTCGACCTCGTCGCCGGGCCCCGCCACCGTGTGGAACCAGCCCGAGACCTCACCGCCCTCGACATGATCCAGAGTCAGCTCGATGTGCCCCGAGTCGTCGGGCGCGGACGCGATCGAGTAGTGGCGCTGCGCCGCGTAGCCGTCCTCGGCGGTCAGCCGCAGCATCAGGTGCTGGCCGGGCAGGTGCCCCGCCCAGGCGGGCACCGCGAACCGGTACGTGGCGGCGTGCGGGGTCTCGCGGCGGATCTCGGTGAGCGTGGCGGTCTGCCACACCGCGGCGGCCTGCTTGCTCACGGCGATCCGCCCGGGCACGGCGAACCGCGTCGCGGGAGTGAAGCCGGGAGGAGCGAAAGCGGGAGGAGTGAAGCCGGGGGAAGCAAAGCCGGGGGAGGCGGACGTCTCAGTCACCGGAGTACCGCTGCTCCTCCCAGGGATTGCCACGCTCGTGGTAGCCGTTCTGCTCCCAGAAACCCGGCTCGTCGTGGTCGAGGATCCGCAGGCCCGCGATCCACTTGGCGCTCTTCCAGAAGTACAGGTGCGGCACCAGCAGCCGCGCCGGCCCGCCGTGCTCGGCGGAGAGCGGCTTCCCGTCGTACTCCCAGGCGATCCAGGCGCGCCCGCCGGTCAGGTCGGCGAGCGGGAGGTTCGTGGTGTAACCGGTGTGCGAGTAGGCGACGGCATGGGTGGCGGACCCATGTGGCCGCACCACATCCAGGAACGCGTCCAGCGACACGCCCCCGAACCGCACCCCGAACTTCGACCAGCTCGTCACGCAGTGGATGTCGCCCTCGTAGGCCGACGCGGGCAGCTCGTGCGCCTCGGTCCAGTCCCAGGTGCGGGGCGCCTCGACCAGCCCGTCGACACGGAACGTCCAGTCGGCGGGCGCCAGGTCGGGTGTGACCTCCGCGGACAGGACGGGCCAGTCGTCGCCCGCGTCGTACTGGCCGGGCGGCAGCCCCGGATTGTGGACACGGGCGCGTCCGGTGAAGCCTCGGGTGACGTTCATATGGGTCCAACGTGACAGCGACGGCAATGGCTAACGCGTTCAACCGTACGCGCACGTCACACCTGCCCCGCCTCCGGGGCGGCCCACGATCATTAAGGCCGCATGAACTCTCCGCCGCTCCGGGAATAGCGGACCGCCGATCCTCCTTGCCGACTGATGCCGCAACCGGTGGCCCATACAACCGTCTGACCGGCGGCAGCAAGGAGAGTGGGAGCAGTGCCCAAGGCGTACGTCTTCACGCGGTACGGCGGTCCGGAGACCGAGGCCCTCGTCGAGGTGGACCGGCCGGTGCCCGGCCCCGGCCAGGTCCTGGTCGCGGTGCGGGCCGCCGGGGTCAACCCCGTCGACTGGAAGCTGCGCACCGGGTTCCGCAGGCCGGGCGAGAGCGGCGACCGCGTGTTCCCCGCCGTCCTCGGCAGCGAGGCCTCCGGGGTCGTCGAGGAGCTCGGCGACGGCGTCGAGGGCTTCGCCGTCGGGGACGAGGTCTTCGGCAACACAGCGGCCGGCGGCTACGCCGAGTACGCCCTGCTGCCCGCCGCGGTGACCGCGCACAAGCCCGCCGAGCTGTCCTTCACCGCCGCCGCGACCCTGCCCGTCGCCGCCGCGACCGCGTACGACGGAATCCGCCAGCTCGACCTGCCCTCCGGCGCGACCGTGCTGGTCACCGGCGCGGGCGGCGGCGTGGGCGAGGCGGCCGTACAGATCGCCCGGGCCTTCGGGCTGCGCGTCGTCGGTGTCGCCGGCGAGAGCAAGAAGGACTTCGTCGAGTCGCTCGGCGCCGTGCACGTCCCCTCCGGGCAGGGCTGGGCCGAGCGGGCGCGGGCCGCCGCACCGGACGGGGCCGACGGCGTCTACGACCTCGTGGGCGGTGAGGTGCTGTCCGAGGCTGCCCGACTCCTCACCGACCGCACGAAATTGATCACCGCCGGTGCCCCGCCCGAGGACGCCGCGCGGCTGGGCGGCGCCCGGGTGGCCCGGGCCCGCAACGCGGCCGTCCTGGAGGCGGTGGCCCACCTCGTACTGAACGGCGACCTCACCCCGCACATCACCGGTACGTTCCCCCTCGACCGAGCCGGCGAGGCCCTCCGCACGGTCGAGGACGGACACGCCCGCGGCAAGGTCGTGATCGAGGTCGCCCGATGAGCGCAGCAGAAGCCCCGCAGACCACCGGCGGAGAGCAGGCCGTCGACCGACCGCGGGCCGCCGACGGACCGAAGACCACCAGCGAATCGCAGGCCACCGGTCAGGCGCGGCACGCCGACGAGCCCCAGGTCCTGGACAACCCCGCCCGCGCCGCCCTCACCGGCCCGCACGCTCACTTCGCCGAGCGGCATGGTCGGATCCTGCGCTATCCCGTGGACGTCACGCCGTGGCTGGCTCTGCCCGACGAGCCCGATGCCGACGACTGGGCCGACCTCGCGGCCTTCGCGGGGCCCGGTGCCGAGGTGCCGCTGCTCGGGTTCCGGGGGCCGGTCCCCGGGGACTGGGAGGTCACGTTCCGAATGGAGGGCGTTCAGTTCGTGGACGACGGCCTGAGCACCGCCCCGGAACCCGAGGCGATCCGGCTCGGCCCCGACGACGTGCCCGAGGTGCTCGACCTGGTCGCCCGGACCCGGCCCGGCCCCTTCCTGCCCCGCACCATCGAGCTCGGCACCTACCTCGGCATACGGCGGGAGGGTGCCCTGGTCGCCATGGCGGGGGAGCGGCTGCATCCGCCGGGCTGGACCGAGATCAGCGCCGTCTGCACCGACCCGGCCTTCCGCGGCGAGGGACTGGCGACCCGGCTGATCCTCGCCGTCGCCCACGGCATCCGGGAACGCGGCGAGACCCCGTTCCTGCACACCGGCGCCGGCAACACCAACGCCATCCGGCTCTATGAGTCCCTGGGCTTCCGCCTGCGTCGCACCACCGCCTTCATGGCGGCACGAGCACCGGAACGCCTGCCGGAGGGGCGTACGGCCGTACCGGTGGCGTAGTCGGTCAGGTGGCGTAGTCGGTCAGTCGCCCTTTGAGCCGGCCGCCGACCCGGCGTTGTACCGCACGAGATACCGGGCGAACCGCTCCAGGTCCTCCGCCGGCCAGCCCGCGAGCCGCTCCCGGAAGACCGCCCGGCGGCTCACCGTGACCTGGGCAAGGATGCGCCGGCCGGCGTCGGTCAGGTCCAGGACCTGGACGCGGTGGTCCTCCGGGTCCTGGCGCCGCTCGACGAGTCCGGCGCGCTCCAGGGCGGCCACCTGGCGGCTGACCGTGGACTTGTCGAGGGCGTAGTGGGCGGCCAGGTCGGTGGCGCGACAGCCGCCGCTCTCCTCCAGATGCCCGAGCAGGGTGTACGACACCAGCGACAGCTCGGGGTGCATACGCCCGGCCGAGGCCCGGGCCCGACGCGCGAACGACGTCAGTTCGCGGTGGATGGTCTCCACGGCTGCGTCGTCGCCGGTCGGTGCGGATGCGTTCACGGGGCCTCCTCGCGTCACTGGTTGCATAATACAACTCGCGACGGAAGGAGGCTTCGGCGGCTGATCGTTGGGGTAGTGTTGCCGCGCTGTGTCCGTCGTGAACGACCGAGGAGGTGAGACCCATTACCGCTGTGTCAGGTCGGGTGCTCTCTCCTCGAACAGACGCGGACCACCGCTAGTAGGCGGCCGCGAGAGCGCCCTTCGGCTCCCGAAAGGCCCTCGGCTTCATGCCTCCACTTTCTTCGTCCTCGCCTTCCTCGCCTTCTTCACCGCAGTCCTCGCCCGCGTCCCGTGACTCCGTCGTGGCCGCGCTGCGCGCCGCAGGCTGCGTGTTCGCCGAGGACGAGGCACGGTTGATCCTCGCCGCCGCCCGCACCCCGGACGAACTGGCCGCCATGGTCGACGGCCGCGTCCTGGGCCGGCCTCTCGAACTCGTCCTGGGCTGGGCGGAGTTCCGGGGACTGCGCATCACCGTGGAACCCGGCGTCTTCGTACCCCGCCGCCGTACCGAGTTCCTCGTCGAGCAGGCGCTCGCCCAAGTCCCCGACGCGTCCGTCGTGGTGGACCTGTGCTGCGGCTCGGGTGCCGTCGGCGCCGCCCTCGCCGCCGCGCTCGGCCCCGTCGAACTGCACGCCGCCGACATCGAACCGGCCGCGGTGCGCTGCGCCCGCCGCAATGTCGCCGGCGTCGGCGGTCAGGTCCACACGGGCGACCTGTTCGACGCCCTTCCCGGCGAACTGCGCGGCCGCGTCGACATCTTGGCGGCCAACGTGCCGTACGTCCCCACCGGCGAGGTCGCCCTCCTGCCCGCCGAAGCACGCGACCACGAGCCGCTGGTCGCCCTGGACGGCGGCACGGACGGGCTGGACGTCCTGCGCCGGGTCGCGGCCGAGGCACCCCGGTGGCTCGCCCCCGGTGGCTGTCTCCTGGTCGAGACGAGTGAACGCCAGGCGCCGGCGGCCGTCGAGGCGTTCACCCGCAGCGGGCTGACGCCGCGCCTCGCCGTGTCGGAGGACTGGTACGCCAACGTGGTCGTCGGGACCTGGCTGTAGCGACCGGGGCGCGACGCCGCGGCAGCGACACGAGTCGGACCCCGAGCCCAGCCGTGCTTGACGCCCCTCAGGTCAAGGCGCCGTCTGCACCCGCGCGATGAGCAACGCCACGTCGTCGGAGTTGTCGGGCTGGTGCAGCGTGCGCAACAGGAGGTCGCAGACCTCCTCCAGCGGGCGGTCGGGGCCCTCCAGCAGCGCCAACAGCGCGTTCAGGCGCTCGTCGAGCGGGTGCTGCCGGGTCTCGACGAGGCCGTCGGTGTAGAGCACCAGCCGGTCGCCGGGTTCGAGGTCGACGGTGGTGGTGGAGAAGGCGACACCGCCCACTCCCAGCGGGGCCCCGGTGGGCAGGTCGAGCAGCTCCGGCGGACGTCCCGGACGCAGCCGGGCGGGCGGCAGATGCCCGGCGTTGGCGATCCGGCACTGCCGCAGCTCCGGGTCGTGGACGACGTACACACAGGTCGCGATCGAGTGGTCCAGGCCGTCGGTGATCCGGTCGAGGTGCTCCAGGAGCCGGGCCGGATCGAGGTCGAGGGAGGCCAGGGTGTTGGTCGCGGTGCGCAGCCGGCCCATGGTCGCCGCCGCGTTGAGGCCGCTGCCCATCACGTCGCCCACCACGAGCGCGGTCTTGCCGCCCTCCAGCGGGATCACGTCGAACCAGTCGCCGCCGACCTCGGTGGTGGCTCCCGCCGGCTGGTAGCGCGAGGCGACCTCCAGGCCGCCGGTGACGGGCGGATGGCTGGGCAGCAGGCTGCGCTGGAGGGTGAGGGCGGTGTCGCGGGCGTTCTGGTACCAGCGCGCGTTGTCGATCTGCACGGCCGCGCGGGACGCCAGCTCGCGGGCGAGCAGCACGTCGTCGTCGGTGAACGGCAGCGGGTTGCGGGTGCGCTTGAGATCGAGGGCGCCGAGCACCTCGCCGCGCGCGATCAGCGGCACCGCCAGATAGGAGTGCACCCCGGCACGGGTCAGCAGTTCGACCGCCTCGGGGGAGCGGGCGATGCGGGTCAGGTCGGCGGCCTCGACCTGCGCGACCAGGATCGGCTGTCCGGTGCGTACGCACTCGGTGACCAGGCGGTCGGGAGCGTACCGGGCCACCTCTCCGGGCGGGTCGGCCGCGAGGAGGGCGTCCGGGGCCCGGTCCGCCTCGACGGCCAGGGCCCGGATGACGGCGGGTTCGGCGGGGCCGAGGGTGCAGGGCCGGCCCTGCACCACCGCTTCCAGCAGATCCACGGCCGCGATGTCGGCGAGGTCGGGCACCGCGACCTCGGCCAGTTCCCGGGCGGTGCGGTCCAGGTCCAGGGTGGTGCCGATCCGGGCGGAGGCGTCGGCGACGAGCGCCAGGCGGCGACGCGCGGCCTCGGCCTCGACGGCCGACCGGTGCTGCTCGGTGACGTCCGCGACCGAGCAGGCCACGCCCAGGACGTTGCCGAGCGCGTCCTCCAGCCGGTAGAGCGAGACCGACCAGGCGTGCTCCTCCTCCGGATCGGCCGGCGTCCGGCCCACACTCTGCTGGTCGACCAGCGGCTGTCCGGTCTCCAGCACCCGACGGGCCGCGGACTCCAGGGCCTCGGCGTCGATGTCCGGCAGGAGGTCGCCGATCCTGCGGCCGACGTGTTCCTCGGCCGGGAGGCCGTTGAGCCGCTCCAGTGCCGGATTGACCGAGACGTACCGCAGATCGGTGTCCAGGACGGCCAGCCCGTTCGGGGACTGCGCGACCATCCGCGTCGACAGCGCCACGTCCCGCTCCAGCCGCCGTACGGTCGACTGGTCGGCGGCGAGCCCCAGGGCGTAGACGTCGCCCTGGTCGTCAAGCAGCCGCATGTTGCGGAACTCCACCAGCTTGGTGCTGCCGTCCTTGTGACGGACCGGGAACGCTCCGGCCCAGCCCTGACCGGTCTCCATGACGTCGGCGAACAGCTTGACCACCAGGTCGACGTGCTGCTCGTGGATCATCAGTTGGGCCGCGTACTGCCCGAGTGCGTCCCGCGCCGGGTAGCCGAACAGTTCCTCGGCCTGCGGGCTCCACAGCACGATGCGCCCGTCGGTGTCCAGGACGATCGAGGCCACTCCGAGCACGTCGAGCAGCCCGCTCGGCTGGACCGGCCCGCGCACCGGCCCGTCGACGGGCCCGCCGGGCAGCTCTTGCTGCTCGGCGCCCTCGGTCACCGGACTCTCCCGGCTGCTCTCATTGCACGCACCGCCTTCGGCCGTCCTCGCGGCACGTCGTTCCCCCGTGCCGACTCCCCAGTTCTACCGCGTCCAGCCGTCTCTGCGACGTCACCCGGCGGCTTCTTCCACCATCCCTCAAGACGGCGGCGGCCGTCCGGTGAAGCCGGATCGCTGCTCCGTGACCGAGCCGACACCCAGCGTTTCCGCTTTGGTCTGTACATGACCACCCAGTCGGGCCAGACTGTCCGCCGATCACGCCCACGATCACGTCCACCCCCCGAGGAGCCCCCATGCCCCTGCGTGCCCGGCAACGTTGTCACACGGTCCTCACCGCCGTCGTCGTCCTCGCCGCCACCCTGCTGGCCACCGCGTCGCCCGCCTCCGCCGCCGACACCTGGACCGAGGTGGGCTCCGACCGGGCCGACCCGCTGACCGAGAGCCAGGGCCTCACCTCGGTCGAGGTCCCGGCCGGGGCAGTCAACCGGTACACGGGAATCGGCACCATCCCCGTCGACCTGAGCGGCCGCGGCTGGAACCACGTGGGTGACCCCGACGCCTCCTACGACGGCCACTACATCGAGCCCTACCAGCGGGACTCCGGCACCACGAAGATGTTCCGCGTGCAGTCGCCGGGCGGGACCTGGGCGGAGTACGTCCACACGCTGAGCTCCGGGGAGGCGCTGAACAACTCCTGGGTCGCCGTCTCGCCCGGCGGCCAGTGGATGCTGGCCGGGGAGTACGGCACCATGAGCCGGCTGCTGGTCTTCCCCACCCCCGGCGTCAATCCGGGCACCTCGCCCTCGGCGAACCTCCCGCAGGCGTCCACCGTCCGCCTCGATCATGCCGTACGTGACGTACAGGGCTGCGACTTCCTCAGCGCCACCCGGCTGCTGTGCTCCTCCGACGACCCGGCGGGCACGCTGTTCGGCATCACCAAGCCGCTGCTCCAGATCGACCTCTCCGCCGAACCGAACGGCACGTCCGACGTCACCGGCCACGTCACGGCACTGCGCCAGCTGCCCCTGCGCAGCTCCTGCTCGGGCACCTTCGAGGCGGAGGGCATCGACTACGACCGCCGTACGGGCACCCTGCGCGTGATCGTCGTATCGCCCGGATTCTGCGTTGTGACCGACAGCAAGACGTACCGCTTCACGCGGAGTTGAGGCCCGTCGGGGCGCTGGAGTGGCCCTCGGCGGCCCGTCCGGAAATGAGTGTCGGCACCGATGGTGGCGCCCGTCGCGGAGATGCGACGGTGGCGGGGAAGGCCGAGATCTCGCGTCCCCGGGACGCCCGACGATCGACGGCACCCGGCACGACCCCGGACGAAGGAGGACCCGTATCCACCCCCGTGAAGTGAAGCCCGTCCGCCGCTCGGCGTGGTCCGAGGAGGTGACCCGTGGGACACGCTGACACTCTGCTCGCCATGGGCGGTGCCTTCCTGGCCGCCGCGTTCCTCGCCCGCCTCGGCGGCAGGATCGGACTGCCCACGATCCCGCTGTTCATGCTCGCCGGCATCCTGCTCGGCCCGCACACGCCGGGCCTGGTCCTGGTCGAGGACGCCCACGACTTCGAGATGCTCTCCGCGCTCGGGCTGGTGCTGCTGCTGTTCTACCTGGGCCTCGAGTTCCATCTCGACGACCTCAGGAACGGCGGCAAACGCCTGCTGACCGCGGGCGGAACCTATCTGCTGCTGAACGTCGGCGCGGGCCTCGGCTTCGGGTTCGCGCTGGACTGGGGGACGCGGGAGGCGCTGGTGCTCGCCGGTGTCCTGGGCATCTCCTCGTCCGCCATCGTCACCAAGATCCTCATCGACCTGGGCCGTATCGGGCGCCCGGAGACCCGCCTGATCCTGGGCGTGATCGTGGTGGAGGACATCTTCCTCGCGCTGTACCTCGCGGCCCTGCAACCGGTCCTCAGCGGTGCCCAGGGCATGGGAGAAGTGCTCCTGCAGGCGGGCAAGGCGTTCGCCTTCCTGCTGGTGCTGGCCGCCGCGGCCCGGTACGGTACCCGGTGGGTCGGCCGGCTCATCCAGGTCCGCGACGACGAACTGCTGGTCATCAGCTTCCTCGGTGCCGCGGTCCTCGTCGCCGGTGTCTCCGAGGCGCTCGGGGTCGCCGACGCCATCGGCGCCTTCATGGTGGGTCTGATCCTGGCCGGCACGCCGTCCGGGCCGCGCATCCGGGAGCTGGTGCATCCGCTGCGCGACGCCTTCGCGGCGATCTTCTTCTTCGCCTTCGGGCTCGCCATCGACCCGGGAGTCGTCGCGTCCGTCGCCGGACCGGTCGCCGCGGCGGCGGCGCTGACCCTGGTGATGAACGTGGTCGCGGGCCTGCTCGTCGCCCGCCTGTACGGCTACGGCGCCGAGCCCGCCGCGGACATCGCCACGACGCTCGTGGCCCGCGGCGAGTTCGCGTTGATCCTCGCCGCCATGGCCACCAGCGCGGGGCTCGACGCACGCCTGGCCCCGTTCATCGCGGGCTACGTCCTCGTGCTGGCCGTTCTCGGTCCCGTCGCCGCCGGACGCTCCCACCTGCTCGCCCGCGCCCTGCGCTCCACGCACGCCCGGCTGTCCCGGGGCACGGCCGCCCGGCCCGGCGACACGGCGCAGGGACCGGCCGACGCCGCCGACTCGTACCGGACGGACGACGACGTCATGTCGGCGTCGGCCTCCGGCACCCGGCCGGCGGAGGCGGCTGACCGGTAGCACCCCTGGTGCCCGCTGTCGTGGCGGGGGCCGCGGAGACGGGACGGTGGTCGGGAGCCCGGCTGAGAGGACCGCAGTGGGTGGGCCGGAGGCCGCCGCAAGGACGGGACGGCGCGGGGAGTGAGCCGAGCGATGCCCGCCGGGGCGGTGGGGCGCCTCCACGACGGTCTCCGGCAGCGTCACCGCCGCCGCCCCGGGGGTCCGACGCCCGGCCCGCTGCGACCGGCCTGCCGGCGCGACACGGAGGAACCATGCCCCAGTCCGACGACGAACGTCTGGTCGATCTCGAAGCGCGGCTCGAGCGCGACGATCCCCGGTTCGCCCGGGCGCTGGGCGCCGGCCGGCCCGCTCGCCCTCGCGAGTACCGGCGCACCGGCGCCTGGTGGACGCTGGCCGTCGCCGTGACCGCGCTGACGACCGGCGTGGCCCTGACCGTCGGCCTCCTCATCGCCACGGGCCTGGTCCTCGCCGGCATCGCCGCCGAGTTGTTCGACCCCCATCGCGGCCGACCGCGGCCCTGACACCGCTCGGCGTACTCGATCCGCCACCGGCGCGACCCGGTCGCGGAACAGAACGGGCACCTCGGCCGGTAGTGCTCCACGGCATGTGGTGGTTTTCTTGGGATACGGGGCGGTTTCACGGAGCGGCCGTGGTACCGCGCCGCGGCCACGAGAGGAGCGATCACGATGGACGGTGAGCGACCGCACCCGGAATCCGTCTCGGTGGAGATCAGCGGATGCGACAAGGACGACGCCCGGATCGTGTTCGACACCCTGTGTGCCTGCTTCTCGTCCGACCGGTGCGCCGACGACGTACCCCAGGAGCTCTCGGAGACCCGTCCGACTGTATGGCTCGGCACCTTCGACGTCGCCGACCCGCACGAGGGCGCCCGCCCCGCCCGGCTCTCGTCCTCCGTCATCGCCGACGCGCAGGGCGGGTACTGGGCGATCGACCGCTTCCGCTCCACTCTGGACTCGCTGTTCTCCGTGCACGACCTGTCCTCGGCCTCCGGAGACCAGGAGAAGGAACTGCACGTACGGCTGGAGAGCCGGTGAGCGCTACCCGTCCGCGCCGAGGAGGCTGAGCACCGCACGCCGGCAGACGGCGTGGACGCCGGGCAGGTCCGCGAGGCGGGCCCGTTCGTCCAGGCCGTGCAGTCCCTCGTACCGCACGCCGAAACCCGCGGTGGCCGGGATACCCTCGCCCGCCGGCAGGTTGCCGATGTTGGAGGCCCTGCCGTCTTCGCCCGCACGCGCAGTCCCTCCCGGGCGACGGCGTCGAGGAGCGCGGCGGCGGGCTGCTCGTCCCGGGCCAGACGGAACGGCGGCCACGCGGCCACCGGGGTGATCGCGGTCGGCCGCGGGGCAGGCCACCGCGCGTCCAACTCCGCCACGACGGTACGGACCAGGCCCTCGGCGGCCCGGGCGTCGAAGGCCGGAGTGGTGCGGATGTCGACGCCCACCTCGCACAGGTCGGGGACCACCGAGAAGCCCTGCCCGCCGTGGCAGGAGGTCACCGACAGCTTCGGCGGCAGCGGGAACGCGCCCTCCGCGCCCGGGAGTTCGGCCGCGTCGAGGAGACCCACGAGACGGTCCGCGCGGGACACCGCCCCTACCGTCGGCCGACTCGACCCCATCTCCCATGGGCCGACGCCAACCGGGCCGTCCTGGACCATACGACGGCCCGGCGGCGCCGAGCGTGGCAGGCATCACCTCTCTTGGTTATGCAACTAGTTGCATAAAGCGGTGGGGTCCTCTACAATAAGGGGGTACGACACCGCCGCGCACGGAGGGCCCGATGAGCCGTTACCCGCACCTGCTGACCCCGCTCGACCTGGGCTTCACCACGCTGCCCAACCGCGTCCTCATGGGCTCGATGCACGTCGGCCTCGAGGAGGCCGAGCGGGGCTTCGAGCGGATGGCGGAGTTCTACGCGACCCGGGCACGCGGGGGAGTGGGGCTGATCGTCACCGGGGGCATCGCCCCCAACGACGAGGGACGGCCGTACGAGGGCGGCGCGAAGCTCACCACCGACGCCGAAGCCGAACAGCACCGGGCCGTCACCGAGGCCGTGCACCGCGAGGGCGGCCGGATCGCCATGCAGATCCTGCACTTCGGCCGGTACGCCTACCACCGGGACCTCGTCGCCCCGAGCCCCCTCCAGGCGCCGATCAGCCCCTTCGTGCCGCGCGAGCTCACCGACGCCGACGTCGAGCGGACGATCGACGACTACGTGCGCGCCGCCCGCCTGGCCCGGCAGGCCGGGTACGACGGCGTGGAGATCATGGGCTCCGAGGGCTATCTGATCAACGAGTTCATCGCCGCGCAGACCAACCACCGCACCGACCGCTGGGGCGGCTCGTACGAGAACCGCATGCGTTTCCCCGTCGAGATCGTCCGGCGGGTGCGCGAGGCAGTCGGCGAGGACTTCGTGATCATCTACCGGCTGTCCATGCTGGACCTGGTCCCGGGCGGCTCGACCCTCGACGAGGTGATCACGCTCGCCAAGGCCGTCGAGGCCGCCGGGGCGACGATCATCAACACCGGCATCGGCTGGCACGAGGCCCGTATCCCCACCATCGCCACCTCGGTGCCGCGCGGCGCCTACACCTGGGTGACCAAGCGGCTCATGGGCGAGGTGTCCGTCCCGCTCGTCACCACCAACCGCATCAACACCCCGGAACTCGCTGAGGAGTTGCTGGCCTCCGGTTGCGCGGACATGGTGTCCATGGCCCGGCCGATGCTCGCCGACCCCGACTTCGTCGCCAAGGCCGCGGCCGGCCGCCCCGAGGCGATCAACACCTGCATCGGCTGCAACCAGGCCTGCCTCGACCACACCTTCAGCGGCCAGATCACCTCCTGCCTGGTCAATCCGCGCGCCTGTCACGAGACCGAGCTGGTCCTCTCCCCGACCCGGCTGCGCAAGCGGGTGGCCGTGGTGGGCGCAGGACCGGCGGGTCTCGCCTGTGCCGTCAGCGCGGCCGAGCGCGGCCACGAGGTGACCCTCCTCGACGCCGCGAGCGAGATCGGCGGCCAGCTCAACGTCGCCCGCAAGGTCCCCGGCAAGCAGGAGTTCGACGAGACCCTGCGCTACTTCCGCCACCAGCTCGACGCCCACGGTGTCGACGTACGGCTCAACACCTGGGCGGCCGCCGAGGACCTCGCCGACTACGACGAGGTCGTGGTCGCCACCGGCGTCACCCCGCGCACCCCCGACATCCCCGGCGTCGACCATCCGAGCGTCGTCGGCTACCTCGACGTCCTGCGCGACGGCGCCCCCGTCGGCGACCGCGTCGCGATCCTCGGCGCGGGCGGCATCGGCTTCGACGTCGCCGAGTTCCTCACCGACGGCGGCGACAAGGCGAGCGAGGACCCGGCGACGTACTTCCGCCAGTGGGGCGTCGACATGGACTACGCGGCCCCCGGCGGACTCGCGGCCCCCGAACGCCCCGCCCCGCCGCGCACCGTCCACCTCCTCCAGCGCAAGACCACCAAGGTCGGCGCCGGCCTCGGCAAGACCACCGGCTGGATCCACCGCACCGAACTCAAGCACCGCGGCGTCACCATGGTTCCCGGTGTGCGCTACGACCGGATCGACGACGCCGGCCTGCATGTCACCGTCGGTGACGCGAGCACGGTCCTGGAGGTCGACACCGTCGTGCTGTGCACGGGACAGGATCCGCGCCGCGACCTGTACGAGACACTGCTCGCCGAGGGCCGCAGCGTCCACCTCATCGGCGGTGCCGACCTCGCCGCCGAACTGGACGCCAAGCGGGCCATCAAGCAGGGCACCGAGCTGGCGGCGACACTGTAGGGGCCGTACGGCGGCCTCCCTAGGATGACTCCATGTCACTCCCGCACGCGATCCTCACCGCTCTGCTCGAAAAGCCGTCGTCGTCGGGCCTCGATCTGACCCGCAGGTTCGACCGGTCGATCGGCTACTTCTGGTCGGCGACGCATCAGCAGATCTATCGCGAGCTGGGAAAACTGGAGGCCGAGGGGCACATCCGGGCGCTGCCCGCCGAGCAGCCGACGCGCGGCCAGAAGAAGAGCTACGAGGTCCTGCCCGCGGGCCGCGCCGAACTCCGGCGCTGGACGGCCGCGGCGCAGGACCCCAAGCCGCACCGCGACGCGCTCCTGCTGCGCCTGCGGGCCGCGGCCGTCGTCGGCACCGCGGGCCTGGAGGCCGACCTGCGCCGCCATCTGGATCTGCACCGGCTGCAGTTGGCCGAGTACAAGGAGATCGAGAAGCGCGACTTCCCGCCCGGCAACGACAGCGCGCAGGCCAGGCTCCAGCACCTGGTCCTGCGCGCGGGCATCGAACTGGAGACCTTCTGGACGCAGTGGCTCACCGAGGCCCTGGAAGAGCTGCCCGTCCTCGAGGAAGGGCCCGGCTAGAGCCGGTACGGCTTCGAGCGGCGGCGCAGGAACCAGGCGGTGGCCAGGGCGCCCGCTCCCACCAGTGTCCCGCCCGCCACCAGGGTGAGCGTGCCGTAGTCCTTCGTGGTGCCGCCCATGCCGCCCATGACGCCGCGCGACGGCGAGGCCGTGGGGGAGACCGTGGGAGTGGACACGGGGGTCACGATGACCGACTGGGTGCCCGCCGTGGTGTTGTTCGCGCACTGGACGATGACGGTGTAGGTACCCGCGCTCACGCTCGACCAGGCCGCCGACTGGAGGTTGCTCGTCCCGGACAGCGCCACCTGGCGGCCCTGGGAGAAGTTCGCCTGACTGCTGTTCAGGAGCGAGGCGGTGCCCCAGCTGCCGTTGACCTGGGTGCAGGCGCTGGTCGTGACGGAGACCGTGGAGCCGGTGGTGCTCACGGAGATCCCCGAAACGGCGGCGGCCGGTGTGGCGGTCAGGGCGAGCGGCAGCGCGGCGGCTGCCACGGTCAGGCCGGAGCGGAGGAGTAGCTGAGTAGTGTGCATGGACCTGTCCTCCGGCGGCACGGTCGGCGGTACATCCCTTGCGCCGCCGAGGATCGGGGAAGGACCGTGCTGCCCTCAGGGGAAGCCAACGTGCACCCGGCGATTCCCGCATGCGGACGGCCCCCGTGCAGGTGACGGATTCCGTCGTCCGGGGGAAGCGGGAGCGGTCGTCAGGGCCGTTCCGGCTGCGGGCTCGCCCCCGTGGTCACCGTCCGCTCCGTCGAGAACCCGCCCCAGGTGCCGTCCGGCAGCTTCGCCCGGATCCGCACCCGGTGGGTGACCCCGGCGTCCCGTCCCAGGTAGAAGCTGTACGTCGCCCGGTCGCGCGGCGCGGTCCCGCCGAACACCAGCGAGGTGGCCGGGCGGCCGTCCAGGTGGACCTGGTACTCCGTGACCACCCCGTCCGTGCGCGGCGGAATCCAGGCGAGGTCGAGGTGGTACGCCCCGTCGGCGCGGTGGGTGCTCGCGCGGAAGCCGGTGGGAGCGGTGTCGCGTCCGTCGTCCGTGCCCGGAGTCGTGAGGCGGACGGGGCCGCCGGCCGGCGAGAGGTTGTCGGCCGTGTCCCTCGCCCGCACGGTGAAGGAGTAGCGGGTGCCCGGACGCAGCCCCGTGACCACGGCCGCCCTCTGGTCGCCGCCCACACTGTGGATCTTCGTGGCGCCCTGGTGGATGTCGTACGACGCCACGTCCCGGTCGTCCGTCGAGGCGTCCCAGGACAGCTGGACCGCCCGGCTTCCGGCCGTTCGGCCGCGCAGCCTGCCCGGCCGGGTCGGGGCCGAGTGGTCCGCCGCCACGGCCGCCGGAGTCTTCGCCCGTACCTCACGGCTGGGTGGCCCGAGGCGTCCCCCGGTGTCGCGTGCCCGCACGGTGAAGACGTACCTGGTGGACGGGCTGAGCCTGGTGACATCCACCATGTGCCGCGAACCCGGCACCTCCTCGACCTTGGTGGTGCCCCGATACACCTCGTAGGCGTCGATGTCGGCGGACACCGCGTTCCACATGACGTGCACGCTCGTCGCGCTCCCCGCGGTGGCGGTGACGCCCGTCGGCTTGGCGGGGAGCCGGCCGCTCTGGCCGTCGTCCGTCCCGCCCCCTCCGCAGGAGGCAATCAGAGTGAGCGCTCCGCAGAGCGCGAGGCGGCGGGGCAGGGAAGCGGGGACGGGAACGCGTCGCACGACTGCCTCCCTCAGGACCCGCGTCATATTGGTCCGGACCAATATGACGCGGGTGACGCGATCACATCAAGAGGGCGTTCCGTGGTGCCTGCCGGTCGAGGACCGTTGTCGGGGTATGGGGTCGGTGCCCGTCCGGGCTTTCGTATGCTGAATCCCTCGCGGCCGAACTCACCCGGACGAATGGGGAGTTCACGCCGCCGCGCGGGCCGCTGTCGTCGCTGATCCCGCGCCGGCGCGGGTGGCCGGGAGGCCGGAGTCCCTCACGGGCCCGGGCTCCCGCCCCCCGTCGGGAACCTGGGGACGTGTACCGTCCGGCCCTCCAGTGGTGGCCGCACGGTTGGTACCGCGCCAGATTGGGCTGGGAGTGCGTCACCTGTCCCCCAGGAGAGGGTCCCTTATCGTGCGTGCCCAGTCGCTGACCGTGGCCGCGGCAGGAGCCGCCCTGCTCGCCCCGACGACACCGCCCGGCATCACGCCGGTCGCCGCGTCCGCCGCCGGGCCTCAGGTCGTCCGGCAGGATTCGGTGCCGCGGCGCGTGGCCGACGTCCGTGCGGCCGACCTGCTGGCCAAGGCGCGTGACTGTGCCCCCGTATCCCGCGGGCGGTACCGCAACGACGACGGCGCGCCCGCGACGACCCCGGTCTGCGGCACCCGGGACGCCGTGTTCTGGAAGGCCGACCTGGACATCGACTGCGACGGCCGCCCCGGCCGCCGCTGCAACGACCGCACCGACCCGCTCTTCTCGGGCACCACGGCCTACCAGCAGTCCGACGGCCGCCAGTTGGACGCCGAACGCCTCCCGTACGTCGTCGTTCCCGGCCCGAGCCGCATCTGGGACCACGGCGACGACGGTGTGCTCGGCGGATCGGTGGCGGCCGTCGTCCACCGCGACCGGGTGCGGTACGCGGTCGTCGGCGACGTCGGCCCGCACGACCTCATCGGCGAGGCGTCCTACGCCACCGCCGAGGCCCTCGGCATCCGCCCCGACCCGCGCGGCGGCGGCACGGCCTCCGGCGTCACCTACATCGTCTTCAAGGACACGCGGGTGGCGCCCATCGAGGACCATGCGGCCGCCGTGATGGTCGGGGAGCGGCTGGCGAGGCAGTTCGTGCGGAGCCGGTGAACACCTGGCGTGGCAGGTGGTACGGGGCCGCGGAACGCCTGGCGTGGCAGGCGGTATGGGGTCGCTGAGCGCTTGGCGTGGCAGGTGGTACGGGGTCGCTGAGCGCCTGGCAAGGCCCTTCGGGCAGAGCCGCTGAGCGCGGCTGGCAGGGCAGTTGGTGCAGAGCCGCCGGGCTTGCCCGGCAAGGCCGTTGGTGCGAGCCGGTCGACGACGCCTGGCCTGCGTCAGACCGCCGACCAGCCGTCGTCGACCGGCAGGACCACGCCGTTGATGTTGCTCGCCGCGTCCGAGGCGAGGAACACGATGGCGGCGGCCTGCTCCTCGGGCTGGGCGACGCGGCCGACGTTGACGAAGTGCGGTCCGAGCGCCGCCGGGCCGTGCGCCTCCCGGTCGGCGTCCACGACGATGGAGGTGGCCGTACCGCCCGGGGCGATGGCGTTGGCCCGGATGCCCTGCTTGCGGTACATCACCGCGAGGTTCTTCGTCAGCCCCACCACCCCGTGCTTGGAGGCCGTGTACGCGGCGCCCGCCGCACTGCCGCGCAGTCCCGCCTCGGACGCGGTGTTCACGATGGCGCCCCTGCCCGCCTCGAGCATGTGCGGCAGCACCGCCCGCGTGAGCAGGAACGGCGCGGTGAGGTTGACCCGGATGACCCGCTCCCACTCCGCGTCGCTCACGTCCGCCGGCGCCGACATGCGGTCCATGATCCCGGCGTTGTTCACCAGGACGTCCACCCCGCCGAAGCGCTCCACGGCGGTCGCGGTCACCTGGTCGACGACGGCCTGCTCGCTCAGATCGCCGGTCACGGCGACAGCGGTCCCGCCCGCCTGCTCGATCTCCTTGACGACCGCCGCCGCGCCGTCGGCGTTGAGATCCGCCACCACCACGCGCGCACCCTCCGCGGCGAAGGCCAGGGCGGCCGCCCGACCGATGCCCGATCCCGCTCCCGTGACGATGACGCTGTGTCCGTCGAGTCCGCTGGCCATGAGGTGCTCCTGTCCGTGTCTCCGGAGGCGAGGTGCCCGGTATCCCCACACCTTACGACTTAATGTCCTTGAGTGACATAAACTCTTGATGGAGAATTCCGGGAGAATGATCGCCGCCCAGCCGGAGGAATTCGATGACCGCACTGCGCGGACGTACGGGACGACCGCCCCTCACCGAGGAGCGCAAGGCCGAGATCAGGCTGGAGATCGCCCGGGCCGCGGTCGACCTGTTTGTCGCCCAGGGCGTCACGGCGACCACCGGCGAGCAGATAGGACAGGCGGTCGGCGTCTCGGCACGGACCGTGTGGCGCTACTTCCCGAGCAAGGAGAGCTGCGTACGGCCGCTGTTCTCGGAGGGCATCGACGTGATCGCCGCCTGTCTGCGTGACTGGGCCCCGGGGCAGCCCCTGGGGCAGCTCTTCGACCGGACGCTCGCGAGAGGGCTCAGTGTCGTCGGCGGTCCCGACCGGGCCACCGTCGGCGCGCTGGTCCGGCTGACCCGCACCGAGCCGGGACTGCGCGCCGTCTGGCTCCAGACGTACGACGAGGCCGAGCCGGCGTTCGCCCGCGCCCTGGCCGACCGGGTCGGGCTGCCCGCCGAGGACCTGCGGCCGACGATCCGCGCGGCGATGTTCAACGCCGCCCTGCGCGCCGCCGTCGAGCACTACGCCTGGCGCAGCGCCGACGCGTCGCCCGACCGCGCGACGGCGGAGACCGAGCTGGAGGCAACCCTGCGCTCGGCCCTCGCCGTCGCGGCGGAAGGGGTCATCTAGCTGCCCGAGGGGGCGTCATACCTTTCGGTAGGAGTACGCCTCCACCGCCGCGGCCTCCACCGCCGCGAGGTCGGCTCCCGTCGCCGCCGTGACGACCGCGGCCACCGCCCCTTCGACGAACGGGGCGTCCACCAGGCGGGTGTTGCCCGGGAGTTCGTCGCCCTCGGCCAGCAGCGCCTTCACGGTGAGGACCGCGCTGCCGAGGTCGGTGAGGACGGCCACCCCGGCACCCCGGTCCACGGCGCCGGCCGCGGCGGCGATCAGCTCCGCGCTCGTGCCGAGCCCGCCGCCCTCGGTGCCGCCCGCCGACGCGACGGGCACCTCGGTGCCGCCGCCCGCCAGCCCCTTGGCCAGCTCGGCCACCGACTCGGCGACCGCCGCGCTGTGCGACACCAGGACGATCCCGACCAGCTTCCCGTCACTCACCGGCCGCCTCCACAAGTCCCGCGACGAGCAGCGACGCCGACGTGGCACCGGGATCCTGGTGCCCGATACTGCGCTCCCCGAGGTAACTCGCCCGGCCCTTGCGGGCCTGCAACGGCGTGGTCGCCAGGGCACCTTCCTCGGCGGCCGTCCGGGCCGCCGCGAAGCCGTCGCCTAGCGCGTCGAGGGCCGGCACCAGGGCATCGATCATGGTCTTGTCGCCGGGCGCGGCACCGCCGAGCGTCCTGACCGCGTCCACGCCCTCGCGCAACGCCGCGGCGAACTGCTCCTCACTGACCTCGCCGGCGTCCCCGAGCGACTTGCCGGTGCGGCGCAGCAACGTGCCGTAGAGCGGTCCCGACGCGCCGCCGACGGTCGAGATGAGCGTGCGACCGGCGAGCATGAGGACCGCACCCGGGGTGTCGGGCGCCTCCTTCTCCAGGGACGCGGTGACCGCGGTGAACCCGCGCTGCAGATTGCTGCCGTGATCGGCGTCTCCGATCGGCGAGTCGAGGGCGGTGAGCCGGTCCGCCTCGCGGTCGACCATGGCGGCGGTCGCCGTCATCCAACGGCGGAAGAAATCGGCGTCGAGCACTGGATCTCCTTGCGTGGTCGGTACGTTGTGACCCCTGAGCCGCGTCCTGCTCACACTCCCCAGCGCAGCCCCGCCGTCTTCACCGGCGCGTCCCACAGACGCAGCAGCTCCTCGTCGATCTGGCACAGGGTGACCGAGGCGCCGGCCATGTCGAGGGAGGTGACGTAGTTGCCGACCAGGGTGCGGGCGACGGCGACACCGCGCTCGGCGAGCACCCGATGCACCTCGGCGTTGAATCCGTACAACTCCAGCAGCGGGGTCGCGCCCATGCCGTTGACCAGGACGAGGACGGGATTGCGCGGGGTCATGTCGTCCAGGATCGCGCCGACCGCGAAGTCGGCGATCTCCCGCGAGGTCATCATCGCCCGCCGCTCCCGGCCGGGCTCGCCGTGGATGCCGATGCCCAACTCCAGCTCGCCCGGCGGCAGATCGAAGGTCGGGCTGCCCTTGGCCGGCGTGGTGACCGCGCTGAGCGCGACTCCGAAGCTGCGGGAGTTCTCGTTGACCTGCCGGGCCACCGCCTCCACCCGCTCCAAGGGCTGCCCCTCGTCGGCCGCCGCGCCCGCGATCTTCTCCACGAACAGCGTCGCACCCGTGCCGCGCCGCCCGGCCGTGTAGAGACTGTCGGTGACCGCCACGTCGTCGTCGACCAGCACCCTGGCGACCTGGATGCCCTCGTCCTCGGCGAGTTCGGCCGCCATGTCGAAGTTGAGCACGTCCCCCGTGTAGTTCTTCACGATGAACAGCACCCCCGCACCACTGTCCACGGCCGCCGCCGCCCGCACCATCTGATCCGGCACCGGCGAGGTGAACACCTCACCCGGGCAGGCCGCCGAGAGCATCCCGGGCCCCACGAACCCACCGTGCAGCGGCTCGTGCCCCGAACCCCCGCCGGAGACCAGGGCGACCTTCCCGGCCACGGGAGCGTCCCGCCGTACGATCACCCGGTTCTCGACATCGACGGTCAACTCGGGGTGGGCGACCGCCAGGCCACGCAGCGCATCGGTGACCACGGTCTCGGGGACGTTGATGAGCATCCTCATGGGTACCTCCTGGGGAGATTAGCAGATGAGTCTCTGGCCTGTGTCTTTGCTGGTCAGAGTGAGTTACGGCAGTTGTCGATCTTGGCGGTCCATGGCGGTCGGGGGCGGGCCCCGGCGGGGGTGATGCTGACTCAATGCTGACTTTGATGACGGGATGTCAGATGCGGTTGACGCACGGGTTGACAGTTCCAGATGCTTGCTCTCGGAAGTATCGACGCTGACCGGGCGCGGGGTCACGTGTGCGGACGCCAACGGGCGCGTGCGAGTCGCACCGCTGCGCCATGCGGCGATTCATCGAAGGGATCGGCGTTGTCACGTTGTTGTTGGGTGTGGGGGTGTCGGACGGTGTGCCGGGGCGTGGTGGAGTCGGGTTCGGGCTGGGTGCTCACGGCGCGGTGGGTAGGCCGGCGACGCCGGTGATCTGCTCCCAGATCGCGAAGCGGACGGTCATCTCGGCTCGGTAGTCGGGGGCGGTGAGCAGGTGGCGGTGGGGTCGGAAGTGGGGTGAGAGGCCGCTGAACGCGGACAGAAACCGTTGTGCTCCGCCCACGGAGCGGAAGCCTTTCATCGCGCGTTCGCGTTGCCCGGTGGGCTGGTGGCTGTTCTCCGCCCGGTTGTTGAGGTACTTCGACTGACGGTGCTCGACGGAGGACATGACCTCGCGGTGGGCCGCGCCGTAGGAGCGGAGCTTGTCGGTGATGAGCACCCGCGGCACCGTGCGGGTCTTCTTCAGGAGGCGGTGCAGGAAGCGCTTGGCCGCGGCCTTGTCCCGGCGGTCCTGCACGAGGATGTCCAGGACGTTGCCGTCTTGGTCGACAGCTCGCCACAGGTACTTCTGCTCCCCATTGATTTTGATGAAGACCTCGTCCAGGTGCTTCCCAATGCTGATGTCAAGCCGCGGCTGTGGCTGGGGGTGTGACCTGGTAGC